>CAXUIU010000073.1:10332-12474 GCA_964250955.1 uncultured Chthoniobacterales bacterium
CCGTGGAACACCCCTCCTCCGCCCCTTACCCGCACCACGAGTGCGGCGTGTTCGGCATCTTCAACCACCCCAACGCCGCCGCGTTGACCTACTACGGCCTCTTCGCCCTCCAGCACCGCGGGCAGGAGAGCGCCGGCATGGTCACCGCCGCCGGCCCGGGCGACCTGTTCAAGCTCCACAAGGCCATGGGGCTGGTCGGCCAGGTATTCCAACAGGCCGACATCGACCGGCTCACCGGCACGCGCGCCATCGGCCACACCCGTTACTCGACCACCGGTTCGAGCAACCTCGTCAACGCCCAGCCCATCATCGGCCACGGCTCGCGCGGCCAGATCGCCATCGCCCACAACGGCAACCTCACCAACGCCGAGACCCTGCGCGAGGAACTGGAAGAGCGCGGCTCCGTTTTCCAGACCACCAACGACAGCGAACTCCTCCTCCACCTCCTCGCCCAGCCGCTCGAACCCGGCGCGAGCGGCAACACGCTCAAGGCGCTCGCCCGGGCGCAGGGCGCGTTCTCGGTCGTCATCCTCAGCGAGCGCGAACTCATCGGCGTGCGCGACCCCTTCGGCTTCCGGCCGCTGGTCCTCGGCAAGCTGGAGGACGCCTACGTGCTCGCGTCCGAGACGTGCGCCTTCGACCTGATCCACGCCGAGTTCGTGCGCGAGATCGAACCGGGCGAGGTCGTCATCATCGACGAGCACGGCCTCCGCAGCGAGTGGCCCTTCCGGCAGGAGCGGAAGGCGTTCTGCGTGTTCGAGTACGTGTACTTCGCGCGGCCCGACAGCCTGATCGACGACATGAACGTCGCCGCCGCCCGCACCGAGATGGGCCGCGAACTGGCCCGCCTTCACCCCGTCGAGGCCGATCTCGTCGTCCCCGTGCCCGACAGCGGCAATTACGCCGCGCTCGGCTACGCGGAGGAACTGGGCATCCCCTTCGAGCACGCGTTCGTTCGCAACCACTACATCGGGCGCACGTTCCTAGCCCCGAGCCAGCTCATCCGCGACTTCAACGTGCGCATCAAGCTCAACCTCATCAAGGGCGCGGTGAAGGGCAAGCGAGTGGTGGTCATCGACGACTCCATCGTGCGCGGTACGACGGCGCGCGCCCGGGTCGTCAGCCTGCGCGAGGCGGGGGCCAAGGAGGTCCACATGCGGGTGAGTTGTCCGCCGCACCGTTTCGCGTGCCACTACGGCATCGACTTCCCCGACCCGGAAAAACTCCTCGCCAACCAGCTCACCCACGCGCAAATCTGCGAGTACCTCGGTGCGGACAGCGTCGGCTACCTCGACGTGGCCGGCATGGTGCGCGCGACCGGCGGCAAGGTGAACGACTTCTGCCTGGCGTGCTTTACCGGGGACTACCCCGTGCCGGTGGACCCAGCGGTGGACAAATACATCATGGAACGACGCGACTCGCGTCCCCATCACCTCGTCACGGCCGACGAGCACCCGAACCTGTTCGCCAGCCTGAAGTGACCGAGAGCTGTTTGAGCAGCGGCGGCCGGCGCGGAGAATCTTCGTTCAATGGAAAGTCCACCTTGGGGGCCGCGTCCAAGGCGTGCTTGGCCTTCGGGTAGGCATCGAGAGAAAAGGTTTTGATCTCTCCGTGCCGAAAGAAACCAGCCGAGTGGCCAATCCAAAATCCTACGGCGGCAACGACCTCGGGGCGCTCCACACCGAGAGCCTGTGAAAACGCGCGGTCGCCACCCGTGAAAAGCAGTTCCGACAATCCTGCATAGATCGCCTCACAATCCTCACCGCCAAGGAAAGGTGAGGATGCACGCAGGTAAGAGGCCATCAAGCAATCGTGAACGGCGTGCCGATTGCCGTCCAACGCGGCGGGCAAAGCGGTCCCGAACATCCGCCAGCCGTCCTGATCCTTGTAATCCGGCTTCGGTTCCGCGCGCAGACCGGAAGAGCTGGCCAGCAGGATGGTGACGATGACAGCGGCTTTGGCGGATGAGCTCATGGGACGGACAAGACGGTGCCCAGCCACCGTTCTACCGTTTTTTCGGAGCCGGCAGCAAGAGTGGCAGGAGAATATTGACCGCCGTCAGCCCGACCGGCAGCGCGGCCGGCAACCACAGGCGGGAGGTTTCAAAGCAGGCCAGCGCCAGCAGCGCGTACGTCGCCAGCG
>CAXUIU010000074.1:0-1571 GCA_964250955.1 uncultured Chthoniobacterales bacterium
CCCATCGTCGGGTTGGGTCCACCGTGACTCCAAGAATTCGAGCAGCCTGGCGGCCACGCGCCAATCGGTGCGGTCCGGCGTGGCGACCAACCCGGCTTCACGCGCCCGGTGCAGCGTGTCGATGGCTTCTCCGTACACGTCGAGTTGGAACTGCCCGGCCGCCGCGTTGCCCACCCGCACGGGCCGGCTGCCCTCGTAGCCGGGGAGGTGGGACAACTCGAACTCCGGCAGCCGGCGTTCGCCCAACGGACCGTAGAGGATTTGCAGGTCTGCCGGGTTCCCTCCCACGGCCCGCAGGAGCCAGTCACGCCAGGCACCGGCCTCGTCGAGATACCCGGCTCCGAGCAGGGCATCCAAAGTAAACGCGGCGTCGCGCAGCCAGCAGAAGCGGTAGTCCCAGTTGCGCCCGCCGCCGAGTTGCTCGGGCAGGCTGGTGGTGGGTGCGGCCACAATGCCGCCACTCGGTCCGTAGGTCAGCGCCTTGAGCGTGATCAGGGACCGCCGGATCGCCTCGCTCCATTCACCGGTCTGGCAAGTTGCGCGTCCGATCCACTCGCGCCACCAGGACTCGGTGGCCGCGACCTCGTGCCCGGCGTCGAGCGGCGCGGGTGGCGGCTCGTGCGAAGGATACCAACTCAGCACGAAGGGCACGGTCTCGCCCGCGCTCACTCCGAACTCGGCCACGCTGGTCCATTCCTCGCCGCCGATGGGAACGCCGGAGCGCAGGATCAGGGCGTCCGGACCCGCGACCAGCGAAAGTTCATTCGGTTGACCACCCTGCTTGACCCAGGGCACGATGCTGCCGTAATCGAAACGGACCGCCAGACGCATCTTCACCCGCCCCCGAACGCCTTCGATCAGGCGCACCACGTCTGGGTACGTCTTGCGTGGAGGCATGCAGTCGACCAAGCGCACGCAGCCGCCGTCGGCCATCTCGAACTCGGTCTCCAACACCAGCGTGTCCGGGCGGTAGCGCCGCCGGATGGACTTGATCTCTCCGGCGGGCGCGATCTGCCAGAAGCCGTGTTTTTCTTCACCGAGCAGGGCAGCGAAACATGCGCCCGAGTCGAAGCGCGGCAGGCAGAGCCAGTCGATGGAGCCGTTCCGGCCGACGAGCGCGGCGGTCTGGGTGTCGCCGATCAGGCCATAATCTTCGATCTTCATGAAAAAAGGTCAGATCTTAACCTTGCCGTTTTGTTTCCGGAATGACTTTATGCGTCCGCTTCCGGTGCCTCTGAAGGTATCAGGCCAATCTGGGTAAATAGGTGTCTCACCCGCAGGTCAGTCCGCCAACGCGGCTCGTCGTTGATACTTCCACGGATACGTAGATGGAACCAAGAAAGTATTTTCCGGCGGTCGGCAAGCTTTCTAAAATTTGATTCAATCCACTGCTCATCGCATGGCACTGACCGCGGATCATGGCTGAAGACACTGACCAACCCGATGCTGAGTTGCCCGGGGACCCGGCCCCTGAGCGGCCGGCTTCCGCCCAAGCCGCGCGGCCGCAGGTCGTCGTCATCGGCGGCGGCTTCGGGGGCATGGAAGCCGTCAAGAAGTTCAAGGGCGAGAAC
>CAXUIU010000074.1:1581-12363 GCA_964250955.1 uncultured Chthoniobacterales bacterium
GGTGGCCACGGCGGGACTCGTTCCCTCCGACATCTCGCGCCCGTTGCGAGAGATTTTTCGCCGCCAAGATAACGTGGAAGTGGTGCTCTCCGAGGTACGGCAAGTCGATGTGCAGGCAAGGAAGGTCATCACGGAGGACTTGGTCTTGCCGTATGACTTTCTCATCCTTGCCTGCGGGGCGCGGCATAGCTACTTCGGCAACCCTGAATGGGAGCAGTTCGCTCCGGGGCTCAAGAATCTCGTGGACGCGGTGTCGATCCGCACACGCATGTTAAGGGCCTTCGAGATCGCGGAGAAAGCCGTCGACAAATCGGAGCGCGACGCGGCGATGACCTTTGTCATCGTCGGCGGCGGTCCGACCGGCGTGGAGATGGCCGGAGCCATCAGCGAGATCGCCCGGCACACGATGACGCGTGATTTCCGCCGTATTCACACCTCCAAGGCCAAGGTCCTCGTCGTCGAAGGCGCGCCGCGCATCCTGGCCGGCTTCGCGGAGAGTCTGTCCGAGAGCGCGAAGCGGCAGCTCGAAAAAATCGGCGTGGAGGTCTACGAAGGCGTGCACGTGACCAACGTCACCGCCGAAGGCGTGGAGGTGAAAGGTGGACGGTTCATCCCGGCCCGCACGGTGGTCTGGGCGGCGGGCAACGCCGCCGCGCCGCTTGGCAAGACCTTGGATGCACCCACCGACAAGGCGGGCCGGGTGGTGGTCAACGAGGATTTGACCATCCCCGGCCATCCGGAAATCCAAGTCATCGGGGACATGGCTTGCTTCACCCATCAGACCGGCAAGCCTCTGCCCGGGGTCAGTCCTGCCGCCATGCAGATGGGCCGCCACGCGGCGAGCAACGTCCTGGAAACGCTCGCCGGTGGGCAACCGCTGGGATTTCACTACGTCGACAAGGGAAGTCTGGCTACCATCGGACGCAACAAGGCGGTGGCTGATCTGAACTTCGTGCGCTTCGGTGGCTTCCTGGCGTGGATCGCGTGGGCGGGCATCCACATTTTCTACCTGGTGGGATTCCGCAATCGCTTTGTCGTGATGGCCGACTGGATCTGGAATTACTTCAGCTTCTACAAAGGTTCGCGCCTGATCACCGGCTTGCAGGACGGCGGCAATGCCCTGCATCATCCGCAGCCGGGTTCCAAGCCATTGGCTGCTACGCCCATCACCCTCATGCCTACCAGCGTAGGAATCACGGATCAAAAGCGGTGACGGTGCTCGGCAACGATGACCCGCAGTAATCGCAGTCCACTGAACGCCAAAACAGCCGCAGATTTTGGCACCGGGACCGACTCCGCTCCGTCAAGCTCGGGAGCCATCCTTGAACAGGAGTGCGATGAGGTGTTGATGCAGCGCGTGCAAGCACGACACTCCAATGCTTTGAAGTGTTTGCACGCGCGGTATCGGGCGACCGTGCTGCACGTCGCCTTCGGCATTGTGCTCGACTTGGACGATGCGCAGGAAGTCGTGCAGGATGTGTTCTTCGAACTCTGGAATCGAGCGGACAACTTCGACCCGCGCCGGGGAAAATTGCGCGGCTGGATCGGTGCTTTGACCGAGCGCCGCGCCATTGACCGCCACCGCAAAGTTCGCCGGAGGAACACCCGCCACGAAGCGGTCCAGCGGGAGTTCGAGCGGGTTGGGTTGGAACTCGGCCACTCCGGGAAGGCTGCCTCCTGTGTCGAGGCGACGATGGCGGACGAAAGAGAGATCTTGCTCGGGATCATCAACGCCCTTCCGCCCGAACAGGTTCAGGTTGTCCTTCTGACCTACTTCATGGAAATGAGTCAGCGCGAGGTCGCAAGACACCTCCGGATTACCCTCGGCACCGTCAAACATCGGTTGACGCTCGCGATGCGCGCCCTGGTCAGCCAGTCGGCGGAGTTGCGCACGAAGCTTTCCCTTGATCGTTGAGAAAAAAGCTGCCTGAGCGTGCGGAGGCGCGACCGGCTCTGGCAGGTGGTGCCTCGATGAGTGCCGATTTCCACCGGCAAGAATGACTCGTTCACACTGCTGCTCTCTGGCGAAGACGGCTGTTGCGGCATGCTCCCGGACTTCCGCACTACCGACTTTACTCGGGTTGCTTCAAAACCCGGTGCACGACCACCAGGAAGTTCTGCAAGGCGAGCGAAGGATTCTTCGGCAGGGTGCACAGCCCTAACTGCAAAGGTTTGTGCAATTCCTTCAAAGGTCTGGCCCGAACCATGGCTGGGTCTAGTTCGGCGTGCGCAATTTTGGGTAGGATGGCAACCCCGTAGCCGCCGATGGCCATGCTCACGAGGTTGTCCATGCCGTCCACCTGCCGCACCTCCCGCGGTTTGAAATCTGCCTTGGCAAAAAGCTCCTCCAGGCACACTGCATAGCAGGAGGAATTTTCTGCGTGCGGACAGAGGATCACCTCTTCGGCCAGTTCGTGAATATCTATCTCTCCCTCTTCTGCGGCCAGGCGGTGTTCGGGGGAGAAGACGACCACGAGTTGGATGTCGAGAAGGTGTAAGAACTCGAAGTTTTCCTTCTTCTCCGGGTCGAAGCTGAGGGTGACGCCCGCATCGATCCGCCCCGCCCGCAGGGCGGCGGGATGCTCGGAAGCATTCAGGTCGAGGAACGAGACCTTCACCTTGGGATGCCGCTGCCGGAACGCCCGCAGGCAGCGGCCGAGCACCGAGATGGTGAGGGCCGACTGGGAGGCAAACACCAGCTGTCCGTGCGTGCCGTTGGAGGCTTCCCTCGCGCGCTGGCGGGCCAACTCGGGGCCGGCCAGCATCTTTTTGGCGTCGGTCAGGAAAATCTTGCCCGCGTCGGTGAGCGAAACCCGGCTGCCGCGGCTGCGTTCGAACAACCGCGCGCCGATCTCTGTTTCGAGCAGTCGGATCTGCCGGCTTAACGGCGGCTGACACATGTTCAAGCGTTGGGCCGCGCGATAGAAGGACAACGACTCGGCCACCGCGACGAAGTAACGCAGATGATAGAATTCCATAGAGTCACCCGAGCTTTGATTTGGAGGTTGCTCGGAAAATGGATTTGCAGATTAATTTTGGCCTCCCGTTCACCCTGCGGCAACCTGCGCGCTCGGGTCGGGCTTTTTGCACAGCCAGACGGCGCAGGCCCCGATGACCAACCACAAGGCCACCGCCAGAAAGGCGTCGTTGCAGGCAACGAGGTGCAATGTCCAGGACGGTGGCCTTGCACACCTTTTTGGAGTGATCCAGGCGCAGACGACGGATTTGTCCGCCTCGATTGTGACCCATCCAGGAAGACTGCCCGGAGCCCAGGTGGCACATGGTCTCCACTTGGCCGAAGGCCATGGCTTGGAAGGAGGGGGCGATGTGGTTGTCCCCCGCCTTCGGACTTGGAGGAGTCGCCGCAGCCGCGCGGGTCAGCCAGGACCACCGTGTAATCCTTGGCCACCTCGCACGCAACCTTATGCTAAGCAGCGTCGATCTTGGAATGGCCGTACAAGAGCAAAATTGGTTGTCCTCTGCCGCCACACAACACGTTGATGGTGGCTCCGTTGGTTTGCACCGTCTCCCGGTCGAAGCCGGAAAAGAGGTGCTGGTCTGCCTCTGGAGAGGGCAGCACAGGCAGGGGCGAACCAAGTGGTGGCATCCCGCCTCTCGGGAGACGGGAGTCTTGGTGCCTGCGGAAAGTGAGGCGACGACGAGCAGATCGCCGAGCACGGCGGAGCCGCCCGCGGCGAGAAGTCGACGGTGAGGCATGTATGTCATAGTCGAGGTGCTCCTCTCCCTGCAATGAGCCGCGCTTGCTCCGCTCGCACGGTGAAGAAAAGCGGCCACCTTCGTCATTGGTGCATCGAACGCTGCTCCGTTTCCTGCGTTCTAGGACTTTTCCGATTCGCGCAGGATTTTAGCGAAGGCAGCGTGGTGCGAGTCCGGGATGGTGTGAAGCACGATAGTCACCTCATAGGAACGATTCTGGTTGCGATATATAATACGACCGGTCGTTTTTAAACAAAATTCCACAAGCTTTGCAACTTGTTTCAACGTCCGCCCGCTCACAAAGCGCGGGAACACCGCCGCCGACGGCATCCCGCACGCAGAAAAACGCGAGCGTCGCGAAGGAGGTTGCTCTACGGAACGTCACGGCTATTTCACGCCCGGCTCCGCAGGATGCACAATGACATCCTCGCATCAACATGGCTGTGGGTCGGGGTTGATCGTGGCAGATGATTTCAGGTTGCGCTCAGAATACGCAGGAACGGCCTCCACCAAGGGAGGCCCGCCAGGATGAGCGCGAGCGAGGCCCCGTACCAACCCAGCAGGTTCAGATAACCGGCGCGGTCGGAGCGCGCCCGTTGGCAGCGCCACAAGCCCAGGTGGGCCACGGCGAGGGCCAGCAACATGGTCGTGACGTGTTCCACCCCGAAGAAGCGCGGCTCGTGCTGCTTCATGGCCGCGGCCAGGTTCCTCCAGGCGATCCGCACGTACGGACTGACCGAGTACAGGCAGAGACCCAGCAGGAGTTGGAAGTCGAGCACGGCGACGTGGAAAATGCTGGCCTGCTGGCCGAGAGGGCGAAAAGACAGCCGGCGCTGCCATCTCCACGCCGCGATGCCCAGTGTCGTGAGCGCGGAGAGCAACACTACCCAACGCCAATAGCTGTGGAGGATGAGGATCGTCGGGTAGCAGCGCATCAGCATAAGGGACGAATCATCAGGGCATCCGCAGCAATGGCCGGCCAAAGTGGTAGAGGGGCCATGGGATCAAAGCCAGGATCAGGAGCAGCGTGGCCGAGAGCAGCAACGCAAAAGCCATCGGCCGGTGTTGACGGCGTGTGTGACGAGCAGCCAGAGCTTTCGCGCCATAAAAGAACGCAAGGATCGCCAGCATCCCCGCACCATGCACGATGGGCCAACAAACCGACATGCCCAGCCGCACGGCCCGCGGAGGCAGCACCAGCCAGGCGTGGAGGTAGAGAATGAGGCCGAACACTCCCTGGTAGAGAAAGGCCCGGCCGAAAGCCCAGACAAAGTAGTTGTCCTCGCTTTTCCAGGGCAGCTTCCAGAGCCAGCTTCGCAAGCAGCGAAAGGCGGTGTAGCCCCCGCCGACGAGCACCACCCAGCGCAGCCAGGAGTGAGTCAGCACCAGAACGTCGAGCATGCAAAAATCGGAGCAGCCGTGCCCGGTAAGATCATTGAGGCGCACGCGTACGCGGCTTAGCCGCTAGGGTCCGAGCTTTCGATGGAAGAACCTTTGCTCGTTCCACCAAGGCTTGGAACGCTTGTTGTGCCCGCCGGTCAGCCTTGTCGTCCTGCAAAAGGCGCTGGCTGACATGGTGTCCCAAATAAAGGCTGATCAACTCCCAGACGAACTGGTCCACGTCGAGGTCCGCCCGCAGATGCTCTAGTTCCACCGCTTCACGCACCCACCCTTCGAGCAGCGAGCGCCACGCCTTTTCCATGGCCACGATCTTGTCGCGCACAGGTCCTACCATGTCATCAAGTTCAAACATGCAAGCGGTCCCCGGGCAGCCGCCGGGCAAACCCGCCTGCTTCGGCCAGCCAAACCAACGACGCACCAGGACTTCGAGCCGCGGCAAACCGGCGGGAGCAGCCAGCGTCGGCGCCACGAAGCAGGTCAGGGCAAGTTCACCCATGAAGTCCAATATCCCCAGTTCGACTTCTTCCTTGGACCGAAAGTGCGCGAATACCCCGCTCTTGGACATCCCGACCTGTTCGGCCAACTGGCCGATGGTCACCCCGGCCAAACCCTGCTGGCTCATCAGGGACAAACCCGTTTGCAGGATCTGCTGCCGGCTGACCTTTTTGCGCTTTTGCATCTGGCATCTAAGTCTGCGGCCAGCCGGATGGCAAACGCTCGCTTGTCCAGGACGGGCGAACTCCTCGGGTCTGTTCATCCGCGCGTGGACTCAGGGCTTGCGCCCACGGTCTGACACCAAGCGGCGTGTGCCTGCGGCGAAATCTCGGGGCAGCTGGACGCGTGCTTTCATGCTGACATCGTAAGACGGCTCTCATAGAGCTCCCGGGATAGCCGCATACCCTCGTTTAGAAAACCTTGTGTGATCCCCGACGCCATGGCCGTCACCGCCGGACCGGCGAGGTCCGGGGTGCCTGCCTTGTAAGGGGGCTGCGGATCATACTCTATCAAGAGTTGGACGAGCTTCGCGGTGTCTTCGTCGCGCAGCACGGCCAGCAAGCTCAAGCCGAAGTCGATCCCAGCCGTCACCCCGCCGCCCGTGATGCGGTTGCGGTCGATCACGACGCGCGCATGCACCGGCTCGACGGTCGGCGTGGCCGCGAGCTGGTCGTAATACGCCCAGTGAGTCGCGGCTTTGTACCCATCCAGCAAGCCAGCCGCGGCCAGGATGATCGTGCCCGTACAAACGGCGGTGACATAGCGAGCGTGCCGCCCACGTTCCGCCAGGAAAGCGAGCGTCTCCTTGTCCTTGAGAACGTCGTTGGTGCCCATGCCGCCGGGAACAAAAAGTACATCGAGGTCTGCCGGACACTCGGCAAACGTGTGGGTTGGGACAATGGCCACCCCCATATCGGTGGGCACCGGCTCCAAGGTCTTGGACAGGAGAAAGGATTTGCCGTGGATGCCCAAGGCGGTGTGAGGACCCACGAGATCAAGCAGGGTAATGCCCGGGTACAGCAGCAGGCCAATTTGCAACAGACGTTCGGGCGAGATTGACGGAGGAGGCAGATCTGTCATGCACAAAAAATAAAACGACCGATCGTGCTGTAAAGGGCAAAAGCCGAATTGCTTTGAAATTCCTTCCGTGCGGCCAGTTCCTACGTTGCCGCGATTTCAGCCGGATTTCCCGGGGTGTTTGCGCGCCATCAGATTCCTAAGCGGGAGATGAACTCCAACACCTTGGGACCCACGTCGACGCCCTGGCAGTTCAGCCCGGCGGAACCGGCGAAAGCGGCGTGGGCGTAGATTTCGTAGGCCGCCTTGAACCGCGCGCCCACGACCAGGATGGCGACCTGTTCGGTGGCGTCGCGCAGCCGCTTGAGTTGGGCGATCGCGTCCACGAGGTCGTAGTGGGCCGTGCCGACCTGCGGCTCCTGGATGAACACTCCCCACGGCCCCAGCAGCGCACCGCGGGCATCGATTGTCTTGAACGCGGTGAAGCCCTGTTCGGTCTGCCGCCAGCGGCGGTTTTTGTAGGGCACGCTGCTCAAAGTCGAGTTGATCGAGTGGAGCGAGAGAAAGACGCAAGTGGATTTTCCGGACGGCAGGCAAACAGAAGTTTTTCAGAGTGCGTTTTCAAATCCCAAGGACCTTGTCCAGGGTGATCGGCAGGTCACGCACCCGCTTGCCGGTGGCGTGCCACACCGCGTTGGCCACCGCCGCCGCCACGCCGACCAGGCCGATCTCGCCCAGACCCTTCGCACCGAGCGCGTTGACGGTCTCGTCGCGCTCGGGCACGAAGATCACCTCCACGTCGTGGATGTCGGCGTTCACCGGCACGTGGTACTCGGCGTAGTTGTGGTTCATGACCCGACCCAAGTTGTGATCCATCAGTCCCTCCTCCGCGATCGCCATGCTGATGCCCCACACGATGGCCCCGAGGATCTGGGAGCGCGCCGCCATGGGATTGAGGATGCGTCCGCCCGCGATGGCGCTGACCACGCGCGGGACGCGGATCGTGCCCAGGTCCTCGTCCACGGTCACCTCGGCGAACACCGCCGAATGGCTGTAGCAGCCGTGGGTGCCTCGCTTGAGCAATTGGGGTAGTTCGGTTGTGTCGAGTTCCAGCTTGTCGAGCTTGTTGGCTGCGAGGATCTCGGCGTAGGTGACGCTCTTGATAGGATCCCTGGTGACGCGGATCTCGCCTTGGGTGAACGTCACGTCTTCGAGTTCCGCCTGGCCAAGCGGCGCGGCGTCCATCTTGCCCGCCAGCTTGAAGAGCTTGGCCTTCAACTCCTCGCACGCGGTCTTGACCGCCGAGCCCACGCTCGCCACCGTCCACGAGCCGCCTTCCACCGGAGAGTAGACCATGCTGGAATCCCCCAGTTCGAAGGCGACGTTCTCCATCGCCACGCCGGAGAACTCGGCGGCGATCATCGTCATGACCGTGTAGGTGCCCGTGCCGATGTCGCTCGTCGCGCTGGAAACCGTCAGCTTGCCCCCCGCCGTCAGCACGGCTTTGACCTCCGCCTTCATCTGCATCGCCTCCCAACAGCCTGTGGACACGCCCCAGCCGATGAGGGTGCTGCCCCGGCGCATGGAGCGCGGCTCCAGCGGGCGGCCCTCCCAGCCGAACCGCTCGGACGCCTGGTCGTAGCAGGCGCGCAGTTCCTTGCTCGAATAAGGCTTGTCCAGGTTCTGGTCCTTCTCCGAGTAGTTCTTGCGACGGAACTCCAGCGGGTCCGTTTTCGCCTGGTAGGCCAGTTCATCGATGGCGCATTCCAGGGCGAAGATGCCTGTCGTCGCACCCGGCGCACGCATGTCAGCCGGGGTTTCGATGTCCAAGTTCACCAGCCGGTGGGCCATAAACACATTCGGGCAGGTGTAGATTAGCCCTGACCAGTTCACGACCGTCTCCAGAAATTCTTCGTTGCGCGAGGTTTCCTCGATGGCGGTGTGGGTGACGGCGTCCAGCAGGCCGTCGGCGGTAGCGGCGAGTTTGATCTTTTGCAGCGCCTCGGGCCGGTGCGAGAGGCTGAACATCTGCTGGCGCGTCACGGACACGCGCACCGAGCGTTTCAGCGCCGTGGCGGCGAGCACCGCCAAGTAAAGATCGTAGGTCGGGCGGAGGCCCGAGCCGAAGCCGCCGCCCATGTAGGGGGAAAGCACCTGCACATCGTTCTTGGACAGGCCGAACACGCTGCACACGTACTCCTGGCAGTTCTGCACGCCCTGGGTCTTGTCGTAGATCGTCAGCTTGCCATCCTCGCCGTACACGCAGGTGGCGGCGTAGTTCTCCATCGGGTTGTGGAACTCGGCGGCCTGGCTGTACTCCGCCTCGACCTTGAAGGGCGCTTTCTCGAAGGCGGCGTCCGGCTCGCCGCGCGGGCTGGGCACGGGAGTGTAGCCATCGCGCTTGTCGGTGGGCGGATGGGCCTTGGCCTGGTTGGCGTGCAGGTCCGTCTCGTGGGGTTGCTCGTCGTACTCCACCCGGACCAGGGAAGCGGCGAAACGCGCGATCTCGAAGGTTTCGCCCACCACCAAGGCGACGGGTTGGGCGCTGTACTGAAGTTCGGCTTGGTAGAGCGGTCGGAAGGGCGAGCCGCTCCGGGGCGCGATCAGGTCGCGGTGGGTGCGGTCCCGCCCCGCGGGTTTCGGGGCGGTTTCGTGGGTGGAGGCCTTCAGCACGCCCGGGACGGCCTCGACCTCAGCGGTGTTGATGCTCATAATTGTCCCCCGCGCCTTCGCGCTGGAGACGACGTAGCCGTAAAGGAGGCCGGGCACGTTGAACTCGGCGGCGTACTTGGCCGTGCCGGAGACTTTGGCCGGGCCATCCACGCGGCGCGTGGGCTTGCCGAGGTACTCGGCGGCATCGGTGTTGACGGCTTTTCCGAGGACGGAGGTCAGGAGGCTCATGGGATTGGGAGACGGACAAAAAGTTCAGGCGTCGGCCGTCTGGCCGTTCACGTCCTTGACGGCCGCCGTGCCCTTGGCGGCGAGGGTCAGCGCGCGCACGACGGCCCGCTTGCCCAGTTCGATCTTGAAGGCGTTGTGCTCGTAGCCTCGTGCGCCTGCGAAGAGGGCCTCGGCCACGGGCAGGAAGTTTTCCTTCGTGGCGGGCTTGCCGGTCAGGAGTGCCTCGGCTTCCGGCAACCGCCAGGGCTTGTGCGCCACGCCGCCCAGCGCGAGGCGCGCGCTCTTGATTGTGCCTCCGTCCAATTCGAGCCCCGCCGCCACGCTCACCAGCGCAAACGCGTAGGAAGCGCGGTCGCGCACCTTCGTGTAGACGGAGTGCGCCGCGTAGGGACTCGGCGGCAGGTCGATGCTGGTGATGAGTTCGTCGGCTGACAGGGTATTCTCAATGTGCGGCGTGTCGCCCGGCAGGCGGTGGAACTCCGCGAAGGGGATGGACCTCTCGCCCCGTGGCCCCCGCACCTGCACGACGGCCTCCAGCGCGGCCAGCGCCACGCACATGTCGCTCGGGTGCGTGGCGATGCACGAGGAACTGGTGCCCAGAACGCCGTTGACGCGGTTTTGCCCATGGATGGCCGGGCAGCCGCTGCCGGGCACGCGTTTGTTGCAGGGCGTGGCCACGTCGTAGAAGTAGTAGCAGCGTGTGCGCTGGAGCAGGTTGCCGCCATCCGTTGCCATGTTGCGCAGCTGCGGGCTGGCTCCCGCCAAGATCGCGCGGGAAAGCAGAGGATAGCGCCGCTGGACTTCGGGGTGGTAGGCGGTGTCCGAGTTGGTGGCAAGCGCGCCCAGCCGCAGGCCGCCTGCGGCCGTGGGTTCAATGGTCGTCAGCGGCCGGCGGGTGGTGTCGATGAGCTGCCGGGGACGCGCGCCGTTTTGCTTGCGCAGGTCCCCCAGGGTGGTGCCGCCCGCCAGGAACTGGCCGCTGCCGTTGGCCTCGGCTTTCGTGCCGATGGCGTCCGCGACGCCGGCGGCACGGGTGTAGGCAAAGTTAATCATGACGAAGGGAGGTACAGAATCAGACGGCGAGCCGGGCGCGGGTGGCGTCCTTCGCCTGTTCGATGGCGGCAACGATGTTGGGGTAAGCGCCGCAACGGCAGACGTTGCCGCTCATCTGCTCGCGGATATCGTCGCTCGTCACGACGTGCCCCTCACGGCTCATGCCGACGGCCGAGCAAATCTGCCCTGGCGTGCAGT
>CAXUIU010000075.1:0-12352 GCA_964250955.1 uncultured Chthoniobacterales bacterium
AACGCGACGCCCTCTGCGCGGAGTTCCGGCGGGTTCTGAGCGCGGGATGTGGACGCCACGTTAGACCGCTTGCGCGACGCGCGTGGGACGGTCGTGCTGAACTCGGACGACCTGTTCAACACCCTGCCGCGGTACGCGGCGAACGTAGAGGAGCGCAAGTTCCTCGGCCCGCTGCTCTACGACGTGGCGAAGGAGTTCACTGACCAGATTCACGCCCGGCTCTTGGCGCGGCCGGTGAGCGGGAACGATCAGGTAGTCTTCACCGCAGGCGGATGGGCGACCGGCAAGAGCACAATTCTGCGCACGGAAGGACAACGGCCCGAGGTGGACTTTGTTGTGGACACCACGTTCTGTATCGGGATTTCTTGGAGTCTCTCCGGGGCATGTTAGAGAGGGCGGCCAACCCGCAGGCCGGCCGCGTGGTGCCAGTGGACGACATGGCCCGGACTCACTTCGGCGCTCAACGGGCTGTCCTGGCGGCTTTAGAAAAATATCGAGGGAACCCTCGTGTGAAGATCAGTCTGCGGATCAATACCGGAGCAGGCAGACTGGAGACGTTGGACGAGAAAATGTTCTTCGGGTTGCTGTACCCGTCCGTTGATAGCCTCCGTGAAGGCGGGCAAATTCTTCTGGATGCGCTACGAGGAATTTCGAGGGCTGAACGGGGTGACGATGGTAAGGATCACGACCCCGGAAGGGAGGACCTACGAGTTTCAGAAGCTCTCTACGAAGCCACTCGGTCTCGAATCCGAGGATGACCCCTTGGATAAATCGTTGCGTGAGAGATTCGAGGCAGCCACGCGCAAGACTCGTCGGTTGGGCAAGCCGCTGCACGAGATTGTGCCGGTGAGCTAGACAGCCCCCGTCAAACCGCCGCGTGGATGCCCGGGCGACGTTGGATGTCGGGTTCGGTCTGGCGCAAGATCTCGCGTGTCAGCGGGGCCACGTCACCCTGGCCGCTGAGCATGTATCGAATCAGGTACAGGAACGGGTTGCGCTCGCCCCAGTGGAAGTACGCCTGCGGCGGACGTTCGGGGTGCTCGGATCGGTCGCGCAGGTACAGCAGGAGCGCCGCGATGGCGTTGGGCACGGCGGCGCTCTCCCCGCGTAGGACGCGGTGCTTGTCCATCTGGATACCATGCACGTTGAGGTCAGCCGAGAACTCGCTGGCGTCGCGCACGTAGATTTCTAGGAACAGGAGCGGCTCGTTGGCGGGGAGGTTATGCGAGTCGCGCGCGTCGCGTTCCTCCTCGTCGTACTCGGCGTCGTCGCAGCGGTGGGGATGGTTGGCGACGATGTGGAGGGTGCCTTCGGCGTCGACCGCCTCGCGCACGAACCGCTGTGCCGTCTCGTCGAGCACGATGTCGCCGACGCGCAGTTCGGTCGTGCGCCACACGCGCGAGAACAGCGACACCACCACGATGGCTCCGATGAAGAACAGGGCGATTTTGACGCCCTCGGGCCGCTCGACGACGTTGAGCACCGTCGTGTACGCGAACACGGCGGCCACCAGCGCGGCGGCGAGCGTCCCCGGGTGCAGCCAGCCGCGGCGCTCGCGTTTGACCGAGAGCGTCACGGCCACGGCGGCGCTCGTCATCAGCACGAGCACGCCCGTCGCGTACGCGCCGCCCTGCGCGTCCACGTCGGCGTGGAAGATCAGGGTGACGACGAAGGCCACCGCCGTGTACACGAGCGCCAGCGGCCGGGAGGCGCGCGCCCACTCCGGGGCCATGCCGTAGCGCGGCAGGTAGCGCGGCACGAGGTTCAGGAGTCCCGCCATCGCCGACGCCCCTGCGAACCACAGGATCGCCACCGTGGACACGTCGTACACCGTGCCGAAACCGTCGCCCAAAAACCGGTGCGCCAGAAACGCCAGCGCCCGGCCGTTGGCCGCCCCGCCCGGCTGGAAGTCGGCCGGGGCGACGAGCAGCGTCGTCACCAGTGAACTCGCCAACAGGAACACGCTCATGATGAGCGCCGCCGTCACCAGCAGCCGGCGCGTGGCGCGCACCTTGCCCTCAGGCCGGTCCGGGTGGTCTCCGTCCCCGCCGCGCACCAGCGGCATCATGGCGACGCCGGTTTCAAAGCCGGAAAGTCCCAGCGCCAGCTTCGGGAAGAGCAGGAGCGAGACGCCGACCATGGCCAGCGGACTGCTGTGCTGGGAGAAGAGCGCCGCCTTCCAATCGACGAAGACGTGCGGGTGCGCCGCAACGCGCGCGAGGCCGACGCCTACCACGACGGTGTTGAGCGCGAGGTACACGCCGACGAGCGCCACGGCGATGCCGATGGCTTCCTTGAACCCTTTGAGGAACACTCCGCCCAACAGCGCCACGAGGACCAGCGTCGCGCCGACGGCGTGGCCGGCCAGCAGGTCGTGCGTGTACGGGTTCTCGACGAGGTGCGCCGTCGCGTCGGCGGCGGAAAGGGTGATCGTGATAATGAAGTCCGTCGCCGCGAAGCCCAGCAGCACGAGCACGAAGAGTTTTCCCTTCCACCACGAGAGCAGCCGCTCGAACATGGCGACCGAACCCTCGCCGTGCGGGCTCTCGGCGGCGACACGGTTGTAGACGGGCAGCGCGCCAAAGAGCGTCAGCAGCACGAGGACGAGGGTGGCGACCGGCGAGAGCGCCCCGGCGGCGAGCGCGGCGATGCCGGGCTGGTAGCCCAGCGTCGAGAAATAATCGACGCCCGTCAGGCACATTACCTGCCACCACGGGTGCGCGTGTGGGTGGGTGGACCCGGCGGCCGAAGGGCCGTGGTGCTGGCCGGCGGTGGCCTGGCGGTCGCTGAGTAGCCAGCCTTCGAGGGAACGCAGGAGAGAAGAAGCAGGCGTGGCCATCGGAGGAAACCTTTTCTCCTACCACTTCGCGCCGCCGGGTCCGGGTGAATGGCAGTCAGACCAGCTTTTTTCCTGGCGCGTAGACTCAGGACCCGTCGGTTTCGGCGTCAGGCGTGCCGTGGAGGACCTGTTTCCACTCCATGAACATTTCGTCCTCCTGCGCGGAGGAATCCTGCGTGGCGACGCTGATCACGTAAACGAGCACCGCCAGCGCCAGGCAGGTCGCCACCCCGATCATGACCCAGCCCCACGGCTGCCAGCGTTGCTGCTCGCCCCGGAGATGGACGTTGGCGAAGGCGGGCAGCGGCAGGCACAGGAGCGTGGCGACCGCCATCGCGGCGAAGACGCTGCGGTGCGCCACCAAGTCGGGGGCCGGGGTCAGGTGGTGCGGGCCGCGGCGGCGTTTGACGTACCAGTCTGCCTCCCAATCCGACCATCCCTTCGCGCGCAGGTAGGTGGACAGGTTCCGGATGACCCGCCGCAGCTGCCTGCTCTGGTAGAACAGGGCCGCCAGGATCAGCGAATAGCCGGACGACACGCAAGCCGCCGTGATCACCTCGTCGAAACGCGGCTCGATGACGCTGGGCAGCAGGTACCTGGCGACCGTGCCGAACAACGCCACCGCCCCCGCCGTGAGCAGGAACCGCTGGTTTCCACACTGGTTGATCTCGTTGTGGATCTTGAAGCGGTCGGGCTCGTGCAACAAGAGTGGGTCCATAGAAAGCACTAACCACGCGGTTGACCAGGATGCAAAAGGACGTACTGCCAAGTCCCGTTTGCCGGAGCGCGCGGTCATGCACCGGGCGGGGCGGGCGGATGACGCTGAAACAGACTGCGGACAAAACGGAATCTGTGGTGGAGAGCGAGCACGACGGGCCACAGGA
This sequence comes from uncultured Chthoniobacterales bacterium, assembly GCA_964250955.1. Classification (GTDB taxonomy): domain Bacteria; phylum Verrucomicrobiota; class Verrucomicrobiia; order Chthoniobacterales; family SZAS-18; genus CAHJWO01. The sequence continues at coordinate 3,724 of CAXUIU010000075.1, forward strand.
ACAGGAAAGAGAGCAGCACGATGAGCACGGCCTCACCGCTACGGACTGGCCAACCGCAAGAACAGTCCGAGCGGAGGAACACACCAGCGAGCAAAGCGAACGCGGTAGGCACGTAAACCGTGATGATGCGCGGTGGTTTGCCTTCAACTGCGGGGAGTTCGCTCATCGATGCCTACCATCGTATTAGTTGAACCCGTCTCGGGGTTGCACGCCGATTCTTTCCTGGTTTTGTACTTGGTGGTATAGTACCTCATGAGCCTTCCTCTTTCCGTGCTCGACCTTTCCCCGCTGCCGGCCGGTTCGTCGGGCGCCCAGGCGTTGCGCAACTCCGTGGACCTCGCCCGGCACGCCGACGGCCTCGGCTTTCACCGCTACTGGGTCAGCGAACACCACAACCTGCCCAGCGTCGTCTCGTCCTCGCCGGAAGTCCTCCTCGGCCACCTCGCGTCCGTCTCGCAGCGGATGCGCGTCGGCTCCGGCGGCATCATGCTACCCAACCATGCGCCCTTGCGCATCGCGGAAGCATTTCGCACCTTGGCGGCGCTCCACCCCGGGCGCATCGACCTCGGCCTCGGACGCGCGCCGGGCTCGGACGGACGCGCCGCCCTGGCCCTGCGCCGCGGACACGCGGGCGGGGACGACTTCCCGGAGCTTTTCGACGAACTCCTCGCCTTCGGCGGCCTGGAACCGTTCCCCGTCGGCAGCCCGATCCGCTCCGTGCGCGCCCTGCCCGATGACGTGCCGCTGCCGCCGGTGTGGATTCTCGGTTCGAGCGACTGGGGGGCGCGGTTCGCGGCGAGCCGGGGACTCGGGTACGCGTTCGCGCACCACTTCAGCGCGGAGTGGGTCCACGTCGCCACGCGTGCGTACAAGGAAAGCTTCCGGCCGTCGTTCGCGGCGGGCCGGCTCGAACGACCGCACCTCATCCTGACCGTTTCCGCCGTCTGTGCGCCCACGGACGCCGAGGCCGACCGGCTCGCCCGCAGCCTCGACCTGATGGCCGTGCGCCGCGCCCGCGGGACGTTCGCGCCGATCCCGAGCCCGGAAGAGGCCGCGGCGTACCCGTTCTCCGAAGACGAACGCGAGTTCGTGACCGACTTCCGCGAGAAGATGTTCGTCGGCAGCCCCTCGACGGTGCGCCGGCGGCTGGAGGCGTTCGCGGCGGAGACGGGGGCCGACGAACTCATGGTCAACACGATGGTGTGGGACCACGAAGCGCGGAAGCGTTCGTACACGCTCCTGGCGGAGGCATTCGGGCTGGTGTCTGAGCCGGTGTCCCTACCGCTGGCGGCCTGAACGCCGCCGAAAGATCTGTCGTTCCGCACGAATAAAGTATTGACGCACAGGATGTTTCTTCCTATTGCTCGCCTCCGAGGAATCTTCCCTTTCCTGGGAAGATTAGGCTGATCGAAGGCAATCACTTTCTTCTTGCGTATGCGTTTTACCAAACTCTCCGGCGCGTTTCTCCTGGCTCTGACGGCTTCGGCTTCGTGGCTGACGAGTGCGCACGCCATCGTCGCACTCTACAACAACAGCAACATCACTACCGGCATCGGCAACGGTGCCAACGGGGCGAACACCAGCACCATCGCGTCTAACAGCACGACCTACGGCTTCACCAATAACAGTATCGCCAGCAGCGGCTTCACCTACCAACTGGCGGAGGACTTCACCCTCTCGTCCACGAGCACGGTCGGGCTGGTCACCTTCGATGCCTATTCGACCTCTACGTACCCCAACCCGCCGACCTCGCCCTTCACGGCGGCGACGGTCAGCATCTGGAACGCGCAGCCCGGCACGGCGGGCGCGACGATCCTTTTCACGTCGAGCACGCTGGCGGCAACGGCCTGGACAGGGGTTTACCGGGTGACAAGCACCACGCTGACCAACGCTCAACGGCCCGTGTTTACCCTCAGCGCCAGCTTCAACAACGTCCCTCTCATGGCGGGAACCTACTGGGCCTCCTGGTCGGTCATGGGGGTTACTTCGCCCGGAGTGAGTACTTCTGTCTTCACCCCGCCGCTCATGAACACCGACGGTACGCAGCCCGCAGGCAACGGCATCCAGTCCGCGGATGGCGGCACGACCTGGGCCGCCACAGCCGACGCTTCCACCGGTGTCTCCAACCGTTTCCCGCTGGCGGTTTACTCTGTGCCCGAGCCGGGTCCGCTGGTCTGGCTGTCCTTGGCGGCGGTCGGCACGATCCTCGTCGTGTGCCGCCGCGCCGTGGCGTGACACCCCTTATTTCAGGAACCCGAGCAGCACGCCGGGGTCCACGGGCTTGACTAGGTGCTCGTCGAACCCGGCTTCCTGCGAACGCCGCCGGTCACTCTCCTGGCCGTAGCCCGACACGGCGATGAGCTTCAGGCCACGTAGGTTCTCGTCCTGCCGCAGCCGGCGCGCGACCTCGTAGCCGTCCATGCCCGGCAGGCCGATGTCGAGCAGCACGAACTCCGGCCGGTGTTCCTGTGCCGCCGCGACCGCCGCCGGCCCGTCGTAGGCCAGGCGCACGTCGTGGCCGTTGCGCTGGAGGATGAGCGACGTGCCCCGGGCCGAGTCCACGTTGTCGTCCACCACCAGCACCCGGCGTGCGGTGATGGAAACGGGCGCGGACGAGGTCTTGGCGGTCGGACGCGTCGCGGCAACCGGCGCATCCGGAGGCGCGGCGAGGGCGCTCGCCGGCAGGCGCACGACGAACTCACTGCCCCTCCCGATGCCCTCGCTGTACGCCTCGGCACGGCCCCCGTGCATCTCCGCTAGGGAGCGCACCAGCGTCAACCCGATGCCCAGCCCGCCCTCGGAACGCGCCAGCGTCCGGTCGCCTTGCGCGAACAGCTCGAACATCTGCGGCAGCTTCTCAGGCGGGATGCCCGCGCCGTTGTCCCGCACGCGGATGACGATCTCGTCGTCCTCCTTGCGGGCGCGCAGGGAGATCTCGCCGCCCTTCTCCGTGTACTTGGCGGCGTTGGAGAGGAGGTTGACGACGATCTGTTCGAGCCGCGTGGGGTCGGCCTCCGTCTGGAGGGTGCCAGGGCGCAAGGCGACGGTCAGTTCGTGTCCGCGCTCCTCCATGAGCGGGCGCACGCTCTCCACGGCCGCGTGGAGAACCGCCGCGGCGTCGAGGAACTCCTTGCGGAGTTGCACCTTGCCCTGGGTGACGCGCGACATGTCCATGAGGTCGTCGATGAGGCGCGAGAGGTGGCGCATCTGCCGGTTGATGACCTCCATGGCCCACTCGATCTCGGAGGCATCAGACGGGTCGCTGCCCAGGGCGACGGCGTTGCGGATGGCCGCCAGGGGGTTCCTTAACTCGTGGGCGAGCATGGCCAGGAACTCGTCCTTGCGCTGGTTGTTGCGGCGTAGTTCCTCGTAGAGCCGGGCGTTCTCGATGGCAACGGTGGCGATCTGCGCGAGTTGGGAGAGCAGCGCCTCGTCGTCGCCGGTGAAGTCATCAGAAGAAAGCTTGTCGAGAAGCTGGATGGTGCCCAGCCGCCGGGTGTTGCGCCCGACCAGGGGGGCTGCCAGCCGTCCGCCGGCCCCGCGCAATTCAGGCTGGCGCTCGGCCTCGGCGCGGGTCACGCGGACGGGATTTTGGGGGTCCTCGGCCAGTCCGGCCGCCAGGGTGGACGGTGGCGCGGCGACCGCCTCCGCGCGTCCCTTGTCAACGTGAGAGACGACCGTGACGGGGCTGCCCGGTTCCTGCGCCGGGGCCACGCTGGTGACGGCCTGCTGCGCGCCGATGAGCGCACGGGCTTCCTCGGTGACGATGCCCAGGACGCTCGCCACGTCGTGCGCGGCGTTGAGCCGGGCGGAGATGGCGGCGAGGGTCTGGAGCTGGTCGGTGCGGCGTTGCGCGGCGGTCTCGGCGCGCTTGCGCCCGGTGATGTCGAGCACCGTGCCGATGAAGCGTTGCGGTTGCCCCGCCTCGTCGCAGGTCGTCTTGCCGCGCGCGGCGATCCAGCGTTCCGGGCTGCCGTCGAGAGGGCGGACACGGTATTCCACGTCGTAGTAGCCCCGCCCGCCCGGGCGGATCGCCTCGTCTAAGGCGGCCTGGGTAGACACGCGATCGTCGGGGTGGAGCGCCCGGCGGAAGGTGTCCTCGTAGGACACGGGCGCACCCGCGGGCACGCCGAACATCCCCCGGCAGCCGTCCGACCAGGTGAGCTGATTGGCAGGCACGTCGTAGTCGAAGGTACCTAGACCCGTCTGTTCGATGGCCATGCGCAGGCGCTCGTCGCTGTCGCGCAGGGCGGCGGCGGCGCGCCGGCGCTCGGTGATGTCGATGAGCACGCCGGAAAAGACCGCCGGCCGGCCGGCCGCACCGAGTTCGACCCAGCCGCGCGAGACCACCCAGCGCATCCCGCCGTCGGGCTGGCGGACGCGGTACTCCGTGTCGTAGCGCCGCTCGGTCCCATGCATGACCTCCGCGATGAGGGCTTGCACACGCGGCAAGTCTTCCTCGTGGATGTGGTGCGTGAAGGCTTCGAGCGGTCCCCCCTCCGCCTCCGCTGCGCTGACGTTGAACAACCGCGCCACGATGCGGTCCGCCGTGACGCGGTTCGGTCCGATTTCCCAGCTCCAGGTGCCGATCTCCGCCGCGCCCAGGGTCGCCTCCAGCCGCGTGCGGGCGTCGGTAACGGCTTGATCCGAGAGGACTTGGCGGGTGACGTTCTCGGTGCGCAGGAGCAGGTAGCGCACTTCCTTGCTCTCGCCGTCGACGGACACCGGCCGCACGCTTGTCTGCCAGTAGCGTTCCTCCATGCCGCCGCCCTCGGACTCTGTGCGGCGGATGTCGTACCGGTAGATCGGGAGCGTCTCCGCGGTGCCGGTGGCCCGCACGCGTCCGAGCGCGGCACGCAGGGCGACGTGGCTAGCGGCGGACGCGTCGTCCATGTCATCGGGGAACACCTCGAACACCGGCCGGCCCATGACGGCATCGCGTTCCGCCATGATCGACGCCATGTAAGTATCGGAGGCCGCCACGAAGCGGTGTTCGTCGGTCGCATCCAGGACGACAAGAAGGTCCGGCGCGGCCTCGAACAACGGGCGGAAATCGGCGGCCGGCAGCGGGTGGGGATCACTCATGAACGAAGACAGAAGGAAAGGACGCGCAAAAAAACTATCGTGTGTCCGGGGGTGGGGAAGGGTGTTTGGCCGGCAGAAAGACCCGTCTTTTTGCAACGGGCATCCGATTCAGACTCTCCGACGGATTTACCGTAACCCTAAATTCTGTCTTCCTATGCCCTACCTCCCCGTTTCCAACCCCGACAGCCAGAACACCGTGGACCTGTACTACGAGGACTGGGGCCAGGGCGCGCCCGTCGTCTTGATCCACGGTTGGCCGCTGGACCACCAGATGTGGGAATACCAGAGCGTGTATCTCGCCAGCCAGGGGTTGCGGGTGATCGCCTACGACCGGCGCGGCTTCGGCAAGTCTTCCCAGCCGTGGACGGGCTATGACTACGACACGCTCGCCGCCGACCTCAAGGCGCTCCTCGACGGGCTCGAACTCCAGAACGTCACGCTCGTGGGCTTCTCCATGGGCGGGGGCGAGGTGGCGCGCTACATGAGCCGGTACGGCGGTGATGGGCGGGTGACGAAGGTGGCCTTCGTCGCCGCGGTGCCGCCCTACCTGCTCAAGACCGACGACAACCCGGAGGGCGCAGATGCTTCCGTGTTCCAGGGGATGCTCGACGGGCTCAACAAGGACCGGGCGGATTTCCTCAACGAGTTCGGCAAGAAGTTCTACGGCTCGGCAGCGCTCGGGCTGGGCGTGGCGGTGAGCGCCGCGCAGGCGCAGTGGACGCTCGGGATGGCGATGCCGGCCTCGCCCAAGGCGACCCTGGACTGCGTGAACGCCTTCGCGGCGACGGATTTCCGACAGGACTTGCCGACGATCAACGTGCCCGCGCTAGTCATCCACGGCGACAGCGATCAGGTGGTACCCATCGGCATCAGCGGCGCGCGCACGGCCGAAATGCTGCCGCACGCGCAGTACCTCGTATATCCCGGCGCGCCGCACGGCTTGCACCTCCTCAACAAGGACCGGCTCAACGCCGACCTGCTCGCCTTCGCCTCCGGGACGGTCCCAGTGGACGCGGCGCGGGCGTGACGGGAGGATTGTGCAGGCGTGGCGCGTCGCGTAAACTGTAGACTTATGACCTGGGACGAGGTTTGCGCCAACCCGTACTTGCAAGACCTGCCCTTCGACATCGAGACGAACCGCTGGGGCCAGATCGTCATGAGCCCTCCTCCCCACAACGACCACCGTTTTGCGCAGAGTTCCATTTACGACCTGCTGAAGAAGAAGATGCGAGGTGGCGAGGCGCTGCCGGAACCAGCGATTGACACGGCGGATGGCACGAAGTCAGCCGACGTGGCGTGGATGTCAGCCGCCTTTCTGAAGGCCAACAAAGGCGGCTCCAGCTTCCGACGCGCGCCGGAGATTTGCGTGGAGGTCAAGTCGCCGAGCAACACCACAGGCGAGTTGCTGGAGAAGAAGGACCTCTACTTGAAGGCCGGCGCGCAGGAGGTGTGGATCAGGGAACGATCCGGCCGAATGCTTTTCTTCGATGCCAGTGGACCGCTGAAGAAATCCCGGCTTTGTCCGGGCTTCCCGTTGACGGTCAAGGTCTGATCAGGATGGCCGCTAGCGGTAATACTCCGGCTGGCTGATGTCTTGGATCAAGCCGGGCTGCTCCGGCACCCAACCCAAGATTTCTCTGGTCCGGGCGTTGGACGCGGGACCGTTGCCGGCGACCCACATTGCCAGCGGGCCGAAGTGCCCGGCCGCCTCCTCAGGGGAAACCGACCGGACCGGCACCCCCAACTGCCCGCCGATGGCCTCGGCGATCTGCCGGAAGGGTACGCCCTCGTCGCCCACCGCGTGAAAGGGACCGCCCTGCGCGCCGTGCTCCAGCGCCAGCCGGTAGACGAGTGCCGCGTCGAGCCGATGCACCGAGGGCCACAGGTTCTGACCATCCTCGACGTAGGCGGAAACCCCCTTCTGCCGCGCGACGCCCGCCAGCATTGGGACGAAGCCGTGCGTCTCGCCCACGCCATGCACCGAGCGCGGCAGCCGCACCCAGGTGGCGCGCACTCCCTTTTCCGCGACGGCGCGGCCGGCCCGTTCCGGGTCGCGGGGGAATCCCGGTACGTTCATGGCCGTCACCGTGTCTTCGGTGAACTTCTCCCCCGCGGGCAACAAACCGAAGCCGCTGGTGATGACCACCGGCCGCTCCGAGCCCGCGTAGACTTCCCCGAAGGTTCCGATGGCTCGCTGTTCCTCCATGGACATCTCCGCGAACCTGGAGAAGTCGATGCCGAAGGCCAGGTGGACGACGCCGTCCGCACCGGCGGCACCCCGCCGGAGTGTTTCCAGGTCGCTGACCGAGCCGAGCAGAGGCTCCGCGCCCGCGGCCCGCACCGCCTCGGCCTTCTGCTCGGTGCGAACGAGGCCGGTGACTTGATGGCCTGCCGCGATCAGTTCAGGGACGAGGGCCGAGCCCACCCATCCGTTTGCACCGGTGACGAATATACGCATGATGGTTCTTCCTTTTTGTAGCCACTCGCACTGCCAGATTCGCCAAAACCTGTGAATAACTTTTTGTCCGGTGCGAGATGTCAGTGACTGACCTTAAAACGTAGTGACAGTCCCTGTCAAATCGTTTAATCCTCGAAGATGCCCAGGAACGGAGAACATGCGCGCCAGCGTTTGCAGCAGGCGGCCGTCGAGCTGTTCGTCGAGCGTGGGTACGATCAAACCACGACGGCCGAGATCGCCGCGCGGGCGGGGGTGACCGAGCGGACCTTCTTTCGCCATTTCCCCGACAAGCGGGAGGTTCTTTTCGACGGGCAGGCCAAGCTGCTCGAACTGTTGACCGGCGCCATCGCTAGGAGCCCCGCGGTGCTCAAGCCGCTGGAGACGCTGTACCGGGCGTTCCGCTCGGTTGAAAAATTGTTGGAGGACAACCGGCCTTTTTCCTTTCCGCGCCAGCAGGTGATCGAGCGGACGCCCGCGCTCCAGGAGCGGGAACTGGCGAAGGTCGCGGCGCTGTCGCTGGCGCTGGCGCAGGCGCTGCAACGGCGCGGCGTGGGCGAGCGTCCGGCGACCCTGGCCGCCCGGACCGCGATGGAAACCTTCCGCTACGCGGCCGAGTCCTGGCTCGCCGATCCCGCAGGCGGGATGGGAACGCACCTGGAGCGCGCCTTCGACGAACTGCACGATCTGTCGGTGGCGTTCCCTCCGAAAGAAGCGCGCCTCGCTCTGAAGGCACCCGCCAGTGGTCGGCCGGGTGCCGGGAGTACCCGCCGCTGACTCAGCCGCCCAGCCGGCGGGCTTCCCAGATTTGCTCGAAGGTGATGCCGGCCTCGCGGTTGAGTGCGCGGGTGCCGCCGGCGGCGAGCTTGTGCAAGAGCGCGAGGCGCTCGTGGTCTTCGAGGTCCTGCCAGACGGGCTTTTCGCGCAGTTCGAGCCGGTCGGCGCGGCGCACCAACAGGCCCCAGTTCAGCGGGATCTCGTGCGGCTCGAAGATGCCGTCCTCCGCCACGACGTAGAACAGGTTGCCGCAGCGGTAGCGCACCAGCGTGTCGAACTTCGTCTGGTGGAAGAGCCGGTTTTGCAGGAGCG
>CAXUIU010000076.1:0-12110 GCA_964250955.1 uncultured Chthoniobacterales bacterium
CGGCCAAGCAGCTCCCCGCCCCGGTGGTGGTCGAGGCAGAGGTGTTCGAGGACGAGGAAGAGGCTCCGGTGCCGCAGACCAACGGTGACTTCCGTGAGACGCGCATCCACTTCGGCAAGAACCGCGGCCTCATGCTCTCGGAGCTGTCCCCGCAGCAGGTGCATTGGTACGAGACCGACTGGATGCCCAAGAAAGAGGTCAACGGCCCGACCAGCGTGGAAGACTTGGCGCTCATCGACGCGCTCAAAGCTTACCGCAACTGGCGTTCCGACCATCACAGCGCTTCCAACCGTCCCGTGGCAGCCCGGCGCTGAGTGACGAAGGGTCCACTGCCCTTCTCTCCCGCCCCGTCAGCGTTCGCGCTGCCGGGGCGTTTTTTTTGGTCATAATCACTGGTCCTGACGGCTCTCCGAGCGGCCCACATATTTTCTGGCTAAACGCATCCTGCGTATGACCGTCTCTGCCAATTGAAATTGGGACCCGTCAGAGACGCGCCCCTACCAACTATTATGACGCCGCTCAGACGCGGCTGGAGCGGCTTTCCACATACAACCACCACGCCATCACGCCGAGCACGGCGTCCCGGCCCAGCGCAAACCACAGATTCTTCGTCGGCGTGAGCATGTCGAGGCGGTCCGGGCCGAAACACCCGCAATCCACCGTCAAACGGCGAACGAGCGCCGAGGCGAGCGCCGCCACGAAAACCGCCAGCAGCACCGCGAGGCAGAACGCTCCCGTCCGTCGCCAACGCCCAGCCGTCAGCGCCAACAATGCCGCCAGGACTTCCAGCGGTGGCAGGGTCAACGTTGTCGGTGTCACCAAGACACTCGGCAGCAAACGGAAGGACGCCACGCTGTCGGCAAATGCTCCGGCGTCGCGCATCTTCACCGCACCTGCGTAGATGAAGAGCCCGGACAGCAGCGACCGCAACACCCAACGCACCCTCGGAGTCCACACGTTCACGGCGGTGCCTCGGAGCCTTCCTGAGGCAGGCCGGTTTGTGACCATTCCTCCCACCCGGACGTGTAGATCAGGAGATGCCGGTAGCCGAGTTTTGCCAGGGCATCGGCCAGAAGCTGGCTGTCCGTGCAATCCGCCCCCGAACAATACACCGCCACCGGATCGTCCTTGTGCGCGTCGAGCTTTTCGCGCATCCGTGGATACTCCGACGCAAATGCTTCGCGCGGCAGGCTCACCGCACCGGGAACGTGCGCCGCGTCGTAGAACACCTTGGGCCGCGCGTCGAGCACCAATCCCTTGCGCCCGGTGACGAACACTTGGAAATCATCCAGCCGGATCTCGCTGGCAGGTTGGATCACTTCGGGGGCGGGTGAACCGGCCGACAGGACCTTCACCACTGCCTCTATGGTCTTGGCATGACTGCGGTAGACCCACGGCAGCGGTTCCGCACGGAGGGCGTTCGCTAGGCAGCCCACCCCTAGCGACACCATCGCCAGCGCAAGCACTGCGCCGCCGTCGAACACCCAGCCCGGCCACGTGGCGCGGCTCTTCGAGTCTGGCGGCATCGTTCCTCACCTTCGATCACCGCAGACGCCTTGCAATGACGTTTCCACCCAAGGAAGGAAGTGGCATGTCGCCGGAAGGCCATCGGATCACTCCGTGGCTATCCGCAAACCGCCGCTGACACTTTCGGCAACCGGAGAAGGAACGATCCTTCCTGCCGCTGGTCCTTACTTTTTGAGGTGGCCGTTCACCAGCTTGTTCATTTCGAACATGGTGACCGTGCCTTTGCCGTCGAAGACCGCCTTGAGCGCGGCGTCGGCGTTGATCTGGGTTTTCTTTTTGGCGTCCTGAAGCTTGTGTTCCTTGATGTAGGCCCACAGCTTGCTGGTCAGCTCTGTGCGGGGCAGCGGGGCGGAACCCACGACGGCGGCGAGTTTGTCGTCGGGCACCACGGGCTTCAGGAAAGCGGCGTTGGTCTTTTTGGCGGGGGCGGCGGCGGGCTTGGTGGATTTTTTAGTAGTTGCCATAAGCCAGTGGATTAAAAAGGAGCCGGGCGCGGAAACAATCCTTTTTTGAGGTGCGGAGGCTTTTTTAGCCAACTTTTTTGCGGGGGAAGGCATTTCCCGGTTTCGGGGCGCAGGAATCTTGCTATCTGGCAGGGGATGAACGCTCGCTTTTCTCTCTGGTTCGGTCTCGTGGCGTTGGCGTTGCTCGGGGCAGTCTCTGCTGCCCGGGGCAGTGAAGGGCTGCCGTTGAGCACCGTTTTCAAGGGGCAAACCACTTTCGAGCGCCTCGTCGCGCAGGCGCAACGCGAAAACTGGCGCGCCCTGCCCATCGGCGACCGGACTGCCCGCGTCGGCGCGGCGCTCGTCGGCACGCCGTACCGGGGATTTACCCTGGAGATCGACGACCGCGTCGAGGCACCCTCCGCCAACCTGGAAGGCGTCGACTGCTGGACGTTCTTCGAGATCTCGCTCGGGTTCGCCAGGATGCTGCGCGCCAAGGATGCGCCCTACGCGCCGACGGACCTCCTGCGGATGATCGAGTTGGACCGCTACCGCCACGGCCAATGCACGGGTGAATATCTTTCGCGCATCCATTTCCTGGAGGAACTCTTCCAGGACAACGAACGGCGTGGCCTCCTGACGAACATCACCTCTCGCCTGCCCGGCGCGGAACGCATGGAGCACCGCGACATCCACGAGATGACGACGATGTGGAAGCACTACCGCTACCTGCGCAACAACCCGTCGCTGCTGCCCGAGATGGCGCGCGTGCAGGAACGCGTGTCGGATCTGCCCGTCTACCACGTCCCGAAGTCTCGCGTCGCCGCCGTCGAGCCATACCTGCGTAACGGGGACATCATCGCCGTCACCAGCCGCGACACCGCCGGCTACACCTCGCACGTCGGCCTGGCGTACCGCGACGGGACGGGGACGCTGCGCTTCATGCACGCGTCGTCGAACTATCGCCGCGTCGTCGTGGACGAGCGGCTGTCTGCCTACCTAGCCGACAAGAGCGACGACGCGGGGATCATCGTCGCGCGGCCCGAGGATGTGCCAAGCAGGACGCTCGCGGAGCGTTGAACTCCTGCCGCTCTTGTGCGGCGTCTACTTCTTTTTCTTCTTGGACTTGGAAGAAGCCTGCGCCTTGCCGCGGTGGTGCACGATGACATGGTGCCGACGATAGGTGTGGCGGGCCGGACGGTAGTTCACCACCGGCGGTAGCCGCTGGAGGTCGGCGTCGCCCTTTTCGTGCTGTTCGACGATGCCGTCGGCGATGCCCTCCGCGACCTTCTGGCGGTAGTCGGCACTGGTGGCGAGCGCGTAGTCGGTGCCGTTGGTCAGGTAGCCGCCCTCGACCAGGATGGAGGGCTCGTGCGGGTTGTGCGTGAGACGAAGCACGCGGCGGATGACGCCGTGGTTAAGCTGTCCGGTCTCGCTGAGGATGTTACGCTGCACGCGCGTGGCGAGACCCTGGCTGTCGGGCCGCCAGAAATACGTCTCGATCCCACGGGGTCCACTCGAACCAGAAGCGTTGTAGTGAATGCTGACGAGAATGGCGTCGGAACCCTGGCGGTCCACGATGGCGACACGGTTATCGAGTTCCACAAACGTGTCGTCCGAGCGGGTCAGCACCGTCTTGAGCCCCGACTCGCGCAGGAGTGCGGCCAGGCGCAGGGCGGTATCGAGAGCGAGGTCCTTCTCCGGCTGGCGACCAGGGCCGGGAGGACGTTCGCCGGAGTCGTGCCCGCCGTGGCCAGCATCCACCACCACCGTTGAGAAACTCCCCGGCCCCATGACCCGCGGCACGGTGGTCTCGCAACCGGTGACAAAGACCGCCAGCAACAGACCGGCGGCGGACAGCAGGCAAAAGCGACGGGTCGGGGCGTTCATGGATGGCGACACGCGCCGCTCTTTACGGGCGGGGCGCGACGGCGTCAACGCGTTTTTCAGGCCCGTGGGTCGCCGTCGAGCAGCCCGTACTCGCCGGTTTGCTGGAGGAGCTTGGCGACCAGGCCCGTCCAGCCGGTCTGGTGGCTCGCCCCGCAGCCGCGCCCGTTGTCGGCGTGGAAGTATTCGTGGAAGAACGGGTAAGGATTCCAGTACGGGTCGACCTGGAACTTCTCGTAGGGGCCGAACACCGCCCGCCGCCCGCTCGCCGGGTCGCGCCGGAAGATGCCGATGAGCCGGCGCGAGATTTCAGCCGCGACCTCCCAGAGCGTCATGTACTGGCCGGAGCCGGTGGGGCACTCCACCTTGTAGTCGTCGCCCAGGTAGAAGTGGAACTTTTGCAGGCTCTCGACGAGCAGGTAGTTGACCGGCATCCACACGGGGCCGCGCCAGTTGGAGTTGCCGCCGAAGAGGCCCGTCATGGATTCGCCCGGGTTGTAGTCTACGGTGCGCGTCGTGCCGTCGGCATCGAACACGTACGGATTCGCTTCGTGGTACTTGGACACCGAGCGGACGCCGAAGGGTCCGAAGAACTCATTCTCGTCGAGCATCCGCGTGAGGATCCGCCGCAGCTTGTGCTCATCCACGATGGAGAGCATCAGCTTGCCGCCGCGTTCCTCCTGGCAGTGGCGGCTCACGCTGCCGGCAAGGATCGGACGATTTTCCATGAACCACCGGAAGCGCCGGGCAAAACCGGGCAGCCGGTCGAGCAGGCTCACGTCGATCACCTCCACCGCGTAGAGCGGGATCAGGCTGACCATGGAATGAATCCGTAGCGGCATCTCGCCCCCGTCGGGCAGGTGGATGCGGTCGTAGAACAGGCCGTCTTCCTCGTCCCAGAGTGAGGCCCAGTTCCCGCCGGAGGCGGTCATCGCGTAGGCAATGGACAGGAAATGCTCGAAGAACTTGCTGGCGATGTCCTCGTAGACCGGGTTGTACTGCGCCAGTTCGAGGGAGATTTTGAGCAGGTTGAGCGCGTACATCGCCATCCAGCTCGTGCCGTCGGATTGTTCGAGGTAACCGCCGGTGGGCAAGGGCTGGCTGCGGTCAAAGACGCCGATGTTGTCCAGCCCGAGGAAGCCGCCCTGGAAGATGTTGCGCCCCGACTCGTCCTTGCGGTTGACCCACCAGGTGAAGTTAAGCAGGAGCTTCTGGAAGACGCGTTCGAGGAACTGCCGGTCGCCCTGGTCCGCCCCTCCCCCGCGGGCCCGGCGGTCGATGGTGTAGACGCGCCAGGCGCTCCAGGCATGGACCGGCGGGTTCACATCGCCGAAGGCCCACTCGTAGGCGGGGAGTTGGCCGTTGGGGTGCATGTACCACTCGCGGGTGAGCAGCTCGAGCTGGCGCTTGGCGAAGTCGGGGTCCGTCAACGCGAGCGGCAGGCAGTGGAACGCCAGGTCCCACGACGCGAACCACGGGAACTCCCAGGTGTCGGGCAAGCTCAGGATGTCGTCGTTGAAGAGGTGCCGCCAGTCGTGGTTGCGGCCGGAGAGGCGTGGTGGGGGCGGTGTGGGCTGGCCAGGATCACCGTCGAGCCAGCGTTCGACGACGTAGTGGTAGAACTGCTTGTTCCACATCATGCCCGCGAACGCCTGGCGCTGGACGCTGCGGGCGTCGTCGTCGAGCGAGGCCGGCGCGAGGTCGGCGTAGAAGTCGTCGGCTTCCTGACGGCGGGCCGATAGGATGGCGTCGAAGTCTTCGCCCGCCGAAGAGGCGTGGAGGTCGGCGGTCAGCCGTAGTTCGATCTCGAACGTCCCGCCCGCGGGCACGACCTCGTGGGAATGCAGCGCGACCTTGGTGCCGACCCGCGCGAGGTTGATCGCACCGGCCTCGCCATCCACCACGTAGCGGCCGATGCCGTCCTTCTGAAAAGGCGTGCCGTTGGGCGAGCCGAACACCCGCGCGGCGTTCGTCTCGTTGTCGGTGAAGAGCGGAACCCCCGGACCGATGAGGTGCATCTCGCCCAGCGTGTCGTGCCGCGCGCGGATGATCGAGAACCCCGGCGGGGCGTCCGCCGTGCTTGCCATCGTCGGCCGGCCGCCTTCCAGACCGAAGTCCCAGGTGTTGCGGAACCACAGCGTCGGCAGCAGGTGCAGCGGCGCGGGGTCGGGGCCACGGTTGATCGCCGTGATGCGGATGCACAGGTCCTCCGGTCCGGCCTTGGCGTATTCGATGAACACGTCGAAGTAGCGGTCGCCGCCGAAGATGCCGGTGTCGAGGAGTTCGTACTCGGGAGCGTGCAGGCCGGCGCGGCGGTTTTCGTCGATGAGTTGCTGGTACGGGAAGGCCGCCTGCGGGTACTTGTAGAGCCCCTTCATGTAGGAGTGGCTCGGTGTCGAATCGAGGTAGAAGTAATACTCCTTCACGTCCTCGCCGTGGTTCCCTTCCCCTCCCGCGAGGCCGAACATCCGCTCCTTGAGGATGGGGTCGCGTTCGTTCCAGAGCGCGAGGGCGAAGCACAGGCGCTGGTGGTTGTCCGAGATGCCGAGGATGCCGTCCTCACCCCAGCGGTAGACGCGCGAGCGCGCCTGGTCGTGCGGAAAGTAATCCCACGCCGTGCCGCCCGGGCTGTAGTCCTCGCGCACCGTGCCCCACTGGCGTTCACTCAGGTAGGGACCCCACCGCCGCCAATGCGCCTGACGCTGGCGGTCTGCTTCGAGCCGGTTCCTCTCCGCGTTGGTGGTAGGCATCGGAGGGCGACGATAACGCGATGCTGCCGGTCTTGACCAAGGAAAAACGGCCGGGGGCCGCGCCCGGCGCGTAGTTTGAGGTAACCCTCACCCGAAAACTTTATGCCGCTCGACCCTGCTGACCCACACGATCTCCGTCCCACCGAAGAAGCTTCCATCGAAACCGCCCAACTCGCCATGGACGGCCTGACCGAGGCCGACAACGTGCAAAAGGTCGTCGATCTCCTCAAAGCGGTGGACGGTGTGCAGGAAGTCCACGGTACGCCGGCCAACGGCATGGTGACGGTGACCTTCGACGCGCGCAAGACGCACGTTCCCGCCCTGCACGACGCGCTGTTGCGCGGGGGTTATCACCCGGCGCGCAACGCGACGAACTGAGGTTCCGACAGGCCGCTGGCGCGGCTTACTTCCCCGCGAAAATCGCGTGCGCTTGGGTGATCGGCTCCAGCAAATCGGGACGGCCATCCAGGCGGCGGAGGTGCGGATAGCGTGCTCCGCCGTGGTAGTCTAGCCGGAACGTCCGGTAGAAGTCGTTGTTCTGGAACAACAGTTCGATGGGGGCAGAGCCAGCGGTTTTCGCTTCGGCGAGCGCCTGTTTGAGCCCCTTTCCGGTCCAAGCGCGGCCGTTAACGGCCACGAGCTTCATCCCCGGGCCGACGCCGGCCTTCTCGGCCACGCTGCCGCCGAACACGTCCTGCACCGTGCCATCCTCGCCCACCGCGAAGCCGAGCGAATAACGCACGTCGGTGAATTTGTTGTCCTCCTCGCCTTGGGCGTCCTGCTTGTTCGGCTCGTCGGTGTAGACAAGTTCCCAGCCGGCGTTCTCCAGCCCGTGCAGGGGCGCTTGCGCCGTGTAGGCATCAAGACGTTCGCGCAGGAACCCGCGCCAGTCGTAGGGCACGACGGCCGTCAGGCCGTTGACCACGTCGTCGAAGGTGTACGTCACGACGCCGGGCGGGGTCGTGCCCCCGTGGAAGACGTGGGTGAAGTCATCGAGCGACTTCGTCCCGTTGGACTGCTGGCGGATGATCGTATCGACCTCCAACCACAGCAGGACGCCCTCGCGGTAGAAGTCCACCCCGCGGCGCAGGTTCGACCACGTGCCGGGCGACTCGTAGAGCAAGGATGCCGCCGTGGCGGTGTCCTGGAGATTGCGCCACCAGCGGCCGGACCTGGCGTCCATCTGCGCGGAGTTGGACGCCAGCCACTCGCGGCTCCACGCCGCGTCCAGCAACCCGGCGCGCGCCGTGAGCACGTAGGAGCCGGCGTACTCGGTTAATCCCTCGTAGACCCAGAGCAGATCGTCCTGCATGGGCACCTGGTAGTCGGGCGTCGTCAGGCTGGCGGGGCGGCGGTACTTGCCGTTCCAGGAATGGGTGTATTCGTGGGGCAAAAGGTCGCTCGCCGCCGTCCGGGAATCCTTGTCGATGAAGGTGCGCTCGGGCAGCGTGTTGAGGCTCGACTCGTGGTGCTCGATGCCCGAGTGCTGGATGTGGTCGCTCAGGGCCACGAGGAAGTGGTAGTGCCGGTAGTGCGTGCCGCCGTAGAGCGTCGTGGCCTCAGCGACGAGCGTCTTGTAGCGGGCGATCTCCTCGTCGGGCAGCGCGAGCGCCGCCGCGCTGTCGGCGACGAGGTCCATCTCGTTGGAAGGCTGCGCGCCGGGGGCGGTCAGCGGGATGTTGCGGTAGAAGGCTCCAGCAACCACCGGCGAATCCACCAAAGTCGTCAGACTCACCGGACCGAAAGCCGTGTGGCCACCGTCCGTCCCGGTGACCGGCAGCGCGGTGCCAGCCTTCCAGCCGGATGGTAGTTTGAGGCCAGCCTGGACCGTCAGTCCATCGCTGGGCGTGCCCGATGGGTAGAGCAGGAGTTGGTTCCAGTTCAGGATCGTCAACTGCGCGGACGCGGAGGCGCCGCTGGAGAACTTGGCCTCGCCCCCGGCGGGGGTCGCGTCGTCGAGCGTCACGTCGAGCGTACTCGCCCCCTCGGGGACCACGCAGCGGATCGTGTAGAGGTCGACCGGGTCGCGCTGCCAAGCGAGCATGGTGCCACCGACGCTCAGACGCAAGTTGACGAGGCTGTTGATCGGCCCGGTCGGGGCGTGTTCGCCAGGAATCCACCGGGGATAGAAGAGCGTCAAGGGACCGGGTTTGACGGGGACCGTCTCATGCACGTGGATGATCTTGCGCGCGCTGTCGGTGGCGTCGGCCTCGACCGTGATGGGCGGTGTCTGCGCCCGCAGACCGGCGGCGAAGAGAACGGGAAAAGCGAGGAGCCGACGCAGGGTCAGAGGCATGATGCCTCGCATGTACCCGCCGGCCGCCGGGTGTCAAGCGGCGGCGCGGAATTCGAACCGCTTCACGCGTTCGGGGAACGTGCAGTGCTCGCAGTTGCTGTCGTCGCGCAGGCAGAAGTCCTCGTAGATTTGCAGAAGTCCCTGCTGATGCACGGCGGTTTTAATCCACGCCACGCCGTTGGCACGTTCGCCGAAGAGCCGGGCGACGACCGTTTCGACGCGGCGGTTGGTCGTGGTGGCGGGGAGTTTTTCGTACTGCACCCAGCGGTCGGGGTGCCGCGCGATGGCGAGTGGGAAGAACACGTTGGCGAGCATTTCGGTCGCCCGTGAGGCACCCACGAGGGCCTGCGGCCGGGCCGCACGGGCGGAAGTGAGGGTGTAGTGAACGTCCCAGAACTCGTCGCGCAGGCCAGTCAAGAACCGCGTGACCTCCTTGGCAAAATTCCCCGGCGCACCGTCGATGAGCGCGCGAACCTCCGGCCAGCGGGCGGCAAGTTGAGCCAAGGCGGCAAGACGGCGCTGCGGGTGGTTGGCGGGGCGCAGGCCGGCGAGCTTCCACGCCCCGCGCGGGAGGATGAGCCGGTCCATGGCCGAGCGGCACGGCCACCAGTGTTCCCAGCAGATCCGCAGGTAGGCACGGATTTCCTTGGCACCGTCGTCCCCGCCGAATTCCGGCGCATGCAGGAAGCCCGCCACGCCGAGCAGCGACGGCAGGGCGGCGGCCGGTTCGGCGCGCAGGGCTTTGAGCGGTAGGCGCTGGGCAAGGAGCGCAAAAGGAAGCTTGTTCTCCTTGTAGCCGAGCGTCACGGCGAGCGACTGGAAGAGCGCCTGGTCGTAGCCGCGGGTGGAGGCGAGGCGTTGCCAGCGGCGGTTCTTGATCTCCAGGCGGTACTGCGCGGCGGCGGCGAGGAGCGTGCGGACCTGTTCGCGGTCCAGCAGGCGCAGCGGTGCCAGGCATCGACCAGGAAGCGCCAAGGGCAGCGGCGCAGGTGGAGGGCGTTGTTCGATCTGGCGATAATCGAGCTGCACCTGGGCGACTTGGCGGTGCTGCGAGTTGCGGGTGAAAGGCTGGCGGAGTCCCTGCTTGAGGTAGAGATGCAGCACCACGTCATCGAAGGCCGGGTTGGTGCCGTGTCCGTGGCGGTCCCAGTCCTCAGCATGCGTGTCGAGTTCGATGGCCCCGCGTACCGTCGGCGCACCCGCGCGGTCGGGGAAGCGCACGGCGGCCTCGGCGAAATCCGGCCCCGCGCCGCGGTTCCATTCGCCGAACTGCACGACCTCAACGCGCTCGCCGTTGGTGGCGGTCAGGAAGCTCGCGCCGAAGTCCCCGGCGAACCAGTGGGCCTGGAGTTCGAGTTCGCTGCGGTCGTCCGAGAACCCGTCCGCCGGGGCCTCGCGCAACATACCCTCCGGCGCAGTGAGCAAGGCGGCGTAACGGTGGGCAAGCTCCATGGCGGAAAGTTGCCCGTTCTAAGCCCGGGCCGGAGGCGGGTCAAGCCTGGTTGGAAGAAGACGCACAGGATTTCCCGCCGCGTTGCGCGGCGTTTGTCACCAAGGTAGGGACTACCTCGGAGAGGCAGTCCCTACCTTGGTGACGAGCGGCCACGTTGTGGCCTGTCCAGAGGACTTCTACGGTGAGACGAGCCCCTTCAACTCATCCAACACCGCCGCCTCAGGCTCGCTCGCGTACTGGTCCCGCGCCGCGGCGAGGATCGCGGCGGCTTCCCTTTTCTTGCCCGCGCCGGCCAGGCAACGGACTTCCTCGTACGCCGCGCGTACCTTGTCGGCCGGGTTCTTGTAGAAGCGTGTCGCCCGCTCGAACGCCTCCGCCGCGCGACCTGGGTCGGTTTCTAATAACCCCAGCCCTTCATACACCCGTCCGCTGTGCAGACGCTCCGCGCTCTTTTTCAACGCCGCCGCGCCTGCCGCCGGCCCCTTGACGTGCCACGTCTGTGCGCCTTGCCGGTACGCCTGGCCGTCGGCCGCGAGCGACGAACCGCCCGCCGCTGCGTCGTCGAGCGCGAACTCCAGGTTCTTCCACACCAGGGCCGGTCGGTAGAGCGGGTCGCCGACGACCGTGTTCATCCACGAGAGACCCGGCTGCGCGGCGTAGGCGCTTTCCACGAGCGTGTAGCCATCGAGGAGGTGTTCGGCGAAAACATCGAGGTGGGTCGTCAGGGACAGGTAGGGTTCGTAGACGTTGCCGAGCACGGCGGCCGCACCCTTGTCGAGCAGCGGGCCAACCCACCACTTGAACGGGTCACGCACGCTCGTCGCACTGTACGAATGGATGTGGCACGCGACCGCTCCCGGCTGGAACTTGAACCCGCCGCGCGTGAACGGCCCCGCGACCTGTTCCGAGTACCAGCCGAAGTAGAGGGCTGCCTCCGTCATGGGGAACTCCGTCGAGAACATCGCCGGCTGGTTGTCGTACACCGTCGGCAGCGTGTAGGGGGTCAACTCGTCGTGGATGCGCGCGATCCACTCGTCCCCCTCCGCCATCGGCCCCGAACCCGCCGCGAACCCACGGCCGTCGAGGTAGCAACGGCCCCAGAGGCCGGTCTTCTCCACGGCCAGTGAATCCTCGATCATCCGCCGCACGATGGACCCGGTTGGACCATCGAGCCGGCCAGCGAGCATCATGCCCGGGGGGCGGCGTGCCTCCGCGAAACGGCTGTACGAGCGGAAGTACGGGTTGGGCAAGAACCCGGAGATTGCCCGCGTGAACCCGCCGAGCACGGTCAACTCAGAGTCCACGCTCGCGCCGTTAGCATCCTTGAGCGGCGAGGGCTGCGCGCAGTGGTCACCCGGGTAGCTGGCCGTCTGCCGGATGCGCAGCGGGACCCCGCGCATCAGCACGAGGAAGCAAATGCGGTTGGCGGTGACGATGCTCGAAGGGTCTTCGCCTGGGTTGTCGGGCGTGCGCTGCCACCAGCCGCGGGCGTCGAAGAGCGCCCGCAGCGGCCCAGCGATCTGCGCGTCATATTCCTCGCGGCTGATTTCTTCCTCGGAGGAACAGTGCAGGCCGACGACGCGCTCGGCCGGAATGCCGCGTTTCCCGGCATAGAAGTCGGCGAGTTCGTGCGAGAGCGGGTCCGTCTCGTTGTAGATCACCAGCGCCAGGTCGGCCGGGCCGGTGACCGGTCGGGCGTTGAAGCCCTGTGCCCACCCGCATCCCGCCGCCAGCAAGGTCGGCGCGAGAACGAC
>CAXUIU010000077.1:0-12109 GCA_964250955.1 uncultured Chthoniobacterales bacterium
AGCGACGCCGGGGGCGAAGTTGGCGCGCCGGACCTGGGCGGAAAGCAGTTCGGGCCGGCCCTTGAGTCCGGCGTTGACGAGCCCCTCCACGGTGCGGGCGTTGGCGGCGAGCACCTCGTCCGCCTGCCGCAGGAGCGCGCCGCGCTCCTGCTGGCGCAGCGTCTGGTAGAAGAGCGACCGGGTCTGGTAGAGTTCGGTCACGGCGGCCGTGTAGTAGTTCTGCTGCACGGCTTGCACCCCGATGTCGCCGCGCCGGAAGGATGCGGGGATGGCGGCGTCGAAGATGGGCTGCTCCAGGGTCTCGGTGCCGATGAGAATAAACTGCGCGCCGCGTTCGCTGGTCGTGCGCACTGTCTTGAAGCCGCCTCCGGGTTGGCGTTGGCGTTGGTCAAGGACCTCCGTGTTCTGCGCGCCCTGGTAGCCGACCACCCCGGTGATGCTGAACGTCGGCAAGCCACGCGCGCGCAGCACCAGTCGTGTCCCTGTGGCGCGTTCCACCTCCAGACGCGCGGCGATGATTGTCGGGTTCTTTTCGGCGGCCTCGCGTAGGCAGTTTTCCAACGTGAGCGTCTCCGCGCGGGCCGAGGGCGACCCGAGCGCCAGGACGAGCGCGGTGAGGAGCAGGGCGCGCTTCATTTCTTGGTGGCGGGTAGGGCGGTGGTGCTGCCCTGGGTGGGCCGGCCCATGCCAATGGCGCGCTCCAGACGGGCGAGCGCCTGGTGGTAGCGCAGACGCGCGCCGAGTTCGGTCACGCGGGCGCGGGTGAGGTCCACGCGGGTTTGCAGCACGGTGAGCTGATCGGTGAGGCCGGCGTTGAAGTTGCTGATGCTCAGAGTCTGGGTCTCGGAGGCAAGGCGGATCGTACTGGCGAGGGGCGGGAGGGTCTCCTTGGCCAGTTGGAGGTCGTAGAAGGCGGTGCGCACGTCGGCCTCGACCTGCTGGCGGGTGGCTTCGAGTTGCGCCTCGGCCTGACCGACCAGCGCCTGCGCGCTGCGAACCCGGCCGCGCGTGGCGAAGCCGTCGAAGAGCGTCCAAGTCGCCTGGACGCCGACCGTCCCGCCGGAAAAGTTGTCCCGCTGCGAGAGGATGCTCGGCTCGCTGTAAATGTCGTACGCGGCGAAGGCGGTGATCTGCGGGCGGGTGGTGGCCTTTTCGACGACGATCTGGTGCTTGTAGGCGTCGATCTGCGCCTTGCGCGAGGTGATCTCGGGCCGCAGCGCCTGGGCGCGCGCGAGGCACTCGGCCAGCGTCATGCGCACCGGCGGGCAAGAGAGTTCTCCCCTCACCCGGAAGGGCCGCTCGTGGGCGTCGGCGGGATAGGCGACCCCGAGAAGCTGCGCGAGGGCGACGTACGCCGTCTGCACGCTCCCCTGCGCGGCAAGGAGGCCGGGCTGCTCGTTGGCGAGCGCCACCTGGGCGCGGTTGACGTTCAACTGGCCGACCGACCCGGCCGCGAACCGGTCCTGCTGATCCTTGAGTTGGGAGCCGAGCAGATTGACCGCCTCCTGCTCCACCGCGATGCTGGACTCCGCGTAGAGGGTCTGGTAAAAGGCCAGCCGCGCCGCGAGCGTGGAAGTGTCCACCTGCGCCTGGTAGGTGTTCGTCTCGGCTTCGAGCTGGAGTTTGGCGGCGGCGATGCGGTTGCGCACCGCCTGAGCGGAATACAGGTTCTGAGAGACCCGCACGTCCCCGGAATAGTCCTCCTTGCGGTTGGTCGGTTGCTGGCCGCCTTCGGTGGTCAGACTCTGCTCGCGGTACTGGAAGTAGCCGTTGCTGGTCACCGCCGGGTAAAGCTGCGCCTTGGCGACCGTGATGGCGGCCGCCGCGGCGTCCACGCGCCTGGAGGCGGCGACCACGTCAGGGTTCTGCCGACGCACGAGCGCCAGGCAGTCCTCCAACGTGTAGACCGGAGTGGTCGGGCTGCCCGCCAGCAGCGCGGGCGCAGAAAGAAGAAGGGGCAACCCGAGAGCGGCGATAACCCGCCGGGCGATACGCGCCGGGCGGCGCGTGCGGTCGAAAAAATTCATCGGTGAGCCCTTCGCATTTAAGGGGGGACGCTGCTTGCGTCCAAGGAAATATTCGCGCCGTACGAGGTCTGTGAGGCGAGTTGGCGGTTGACGCCACCGGGCTGGGGCGGTTATGTGCGCGCAGCCTCGCGCGTCCTGCAATGTTCAAAACTTTCTTCGCCAACCAAGCCAAGCCTGTGGCGGAGCGTTGCCGTAATGATGTCAGCACGCGGCTGCGGCTGAAGTACAACCCGTACTACAACGTCGTCGATGCCGCCGACGGGGTGAACATCGTCATGAACGGCCGGTCGATGGTGATGATGTCCAGCAACGAGTACCTCGGCCTGACCCGCCACCCCGAGGTCGTGCGCGCGGCGAAGGAGGCCATCGACCAATGGGGGACAAGCCCGTGCGGGTCGCGCCTCGCCAACGGCTCGCGTGCGTACCACGTCGAGCTGGAGGACGAACTGGCGGCGTTCCTCGGCAAGGAAGCCTGCCACGTCTCGGTGGCCGGCTACATGGCGTGCGTGACGAGCCTGTCGTCGCTCGCACAACGCAAGGACGTGCTCCTGGTGGACAAAAGCATCCACGCGTCCCTGTGGGACGGAGTGCGGCTGAGCGGGGCGGACGTGGAGCGGTTCACGCACGAGGACATGCGTTCGCTGGAGGCGCTGTTCACGCGACTTCCGCCCGAGCAGCCGAAGATCATCGTCGTGGACGGCGTGTATTCCATGGAGGGACACGTTGCCTCTCTGCCCGAGATCGTGCGGTTGGCGCAGCTACACCGGGCCTTCGTGGTCGTGGATGACTGCCACGGCTTCGGCGTGCTCGGCCGCGAGGGGCGCGGCGTGGCGGACCACTTCGGGCTGACGGACGAGGTCGAGCTGATCACGGGCAGCTTCTCCAAGTCGCTCGCCAGCACGGGCGGGTTCGTGGCAGGTGACCGCGCGACCATCGAATATCTGCGCAGCACCAGTCAGCAAATCATCTTCAGCGCGGCGATCACGCCGTCGGCCTGCGCGGCGGCGCTGGCGAGCCTGCGCGTCATGCAGCGCGAACCCGAACACCGCGAGCGGCTCTGGGAGAACACCCGTTATTTACAGGGGATCTTGCGTTCGCTCGAACTGGATTTTTGGGAGAGCCCGACGCCGGCGGTGCCGATTGTCATCGGCGACAAGGAAAAACTGTACTTCATTTGGAAATCGCTCCAGGAACAGGGGTTCTTCACGGTGATGTCGATCTCGCCCGGCGTGCCGGTTGGCAAGGACCTGATCCGCACGGCGGTCAGCGCGTTGCACACGCGCGAAATGCTGGACCGCTTCGGCGACGCGTTGAAGGTGGCGATCAAGAAAGTCGGCTTCAAGCCACAGGCGTTGGCGGCTTGAGCCTCACTTGAGGATCGTCAGCAGCTTCTTGAACGTCTCGCCCTCCGCCCGCCGGAGCAGTTCCCAAGACACGGCTTCGAGCGTTGTCACCCTTGCCCGAGCGGTCTCGCGCATCTCGTGCAGCGCGAGCCGGTGGTCCATCTCGGAGCGCGAACTCACCGCGTCCGCCAAGAGATAAACCTCGTGTCCACGTTCGCGCAGGTCGAACACCGTCTGCCGCACGCACACGTGGGTCTCGATCCCCGCGACGATCAGCTTGTCCGGCAACTCACCAGCCGCGAAGCACCCCGCCTTGGAAAATTCCAGGAGCAGCCGCGCGGGCGGCGCATCCGCTCCCAGCGCGTCCGCCACCGGCGCGACCGTCGGCCCGAGCTTGTCGGGCGCCTGCTCCGTGTGGAAGACCGGCACGCTGAAAAGCCGCGCCACCCGCACCGCGTCGGTGATCCGCTTGACCGTCGCTTCCGGGCGCGTCATCACCGGTGCAAGCCGCGCCTGCACGTCGATCACCAGCAGGGCACACGCGGCGGGTTCGAGTCTCCAGCTCATCTTTCTCCGCCAAACTTGAGCCTCCGAACGCTCTCGGCAAACGAATCCTTTTCCTATGAACGAAATCCCACCCGCCCACGACACGCCGCCGGAGCCCGAATCCGAATCCAGCGAGAAGTTCCCCATCCGCAAGTCCCAGGAGGAGTTTGTCGACGACATGGCCAGCCCTTCGGTCGACAAGAGCGAGTACGAGGGCGGTGAAGCGCAGACCCGTCGCCGCGACGACTCGGAAGACGCCCGGTCGCCCGATCAGCGGTAGGCGTACACCACGCCCCAGGGCACCCGGCCTTCCGGCGCGCTCTCCAGCGAAACCACGACGAAGTACGTGCCCGTGTGCTGACATTGGATCTCGGCCGCGGCGCACGAACCGTCGCTGGCCTCATGCTGCCAGTAGTTGCCGTTGGCCGGGTTGCCCTCGCTGTCGTAGAGCCGTACCCGCACGGTGGAACCGGCTACCGAGCAGCCCATGCCAAACCAGTAGTCGTTGCCTTTGAAGAGTTGGTGGGTGATGGCCTTGGCGCGGCCGATGGCCAGTTCGCCGCCCCAGGTATCCTCGCGCAGGTTGTAGCCTTTCTGGATGTACTTGGCGATCCCGTCGATGGCGAGCGCGACGCTGTCGGCGACCCCGGCCGAGTTGAGGTCGTAGACCACTCGGCGTGGCGATGGGGTGGCGGTCGGTGCCGCCGGAGTTGGCGGGTGCGTGATGGCGATGCCGTCGACGAGCACGGTCTGGCGGCCATCGGGCGTCGGCGGATCGGCGGCAGCCGTGCCGTCGAGGCCGGCCGCGAGGTCCGGGAGCGGGGTCGACGCGGCGCGTTCGATGACCGCGGGCAGATCCTCCGCCGGGTGGACCGTGCGGTGGCGGCGCCGCAAGGAGGACGCGTTGTCATCTGCGAGCGGCGTCGAAGTCGGCGCGGCGCTCGGTACCTGGTAGATCACCACCGGAGACGGTTCGGCGTGCGGCCGGATCAGCAGCCAAGCGATGCCGCCGCCCGCCAGGACCCCGAACAACAGCGTCGCCAGCAGCCAGCCGAGCCGGCCGTTGGATAAGTTCGAGCCCTCCTTCATCGGCGAAACGTTCCGTGCAATTTCGTCGTCATCCCCGGGTGGCCCGAGGATGAACCGCCGGCCGCTCGGCGTCAAGGCCGCACGCATCCGCCCAAGCGTATCTATTTGCATGAGCACAAAGAACACCCCGGACCACACCCCCGACCATGCCGCGACGGATGCCTCCAACACGATCAAGGACCCGGACAACTGGACCACGGGCGGCGAACCTGCCACCGGCGCGCAGATGTCCTACCTCAAAACTTTGATGGGCGAGGCCGGCCAGGAGTTCGACGAATCCAAGGAAGTCACCAAGACCGAAGCGTCGAAGATGATCGAGGAACTGCGCAGCAAGAACGCTCGCGTGCACGAAAACGAGTGAGCGACGCGCTTGTCATGTCCTTTGCACGGCCGCACGCCGAGTCTTTTCGGCATGCGGCCTGCTCGCGTGTTGGGAGGCACGCCAAAAAGTTGAAAACGCCTTCGAAATCTGGTAACTTTTTGTCCAACGTGGTCACCTCCCGACCACGCACCGTCTAAAATGATGAACAACTTTACTCCCCGAGCGCAGCAGGTGTTGGCTCTGGCCCGCAAAGAGGCGGACCGTTTCAACCATAATTATGTCGGGACTGAACATCTGCTCCTCGGATTGATCAAGCTAGGTCAGGGGGTAGCCGTCAACGTCCTGCAGAAGATGGGTCTCGACATGGAGACCGTCCGCATGGAGATCGAAAAACAGGTCGGCAGCGGACCCGAGACCAAGATGGTCGGCAACATTCCCTACACGCCGCGCGTCAAGAAGGTGCTCGCGCTCGCCGGCAAGGAGGCCAAGAGCCTCAACCACTCTTACGTCGGCACCGAGCACATCCTGCTCGGCCTGCTGCGGGAAGGCGAGGGCGTCGCCGCCCGTGTCCTCAAGAGCCTGGAAGTCGACATCGAACGCACCCGCAACGAAATCCTCAAGGAACTCGACCCCAACTTTACACCGCCGGAAGCAGAACAAGAAATGCCCACCGAAAACGGTAATAAAAAAGATGTGAAGACTCCGGCCCTGCGCGCGTTCGGCAGGGACCTGACCGAGTTGGCCAAGAAGGGCGAACTCGACCCCGTCATCGGACGACGCAACGAGATTGAGCGCGTCATCCAGGTGCTCTGCCGCCGCACGAAGAACAACCCTGTTCTCCTCGGCGAGGCCGGCGTCGGCAAGACCGCCATCGCCGAAGGCTTGGCGCAGGAGATCGCCGGTGGCAACGTGCCTGAATTGCTGCGTGACAAGAAGGTCGTCACCCTTGACCTCGCGCTGATGGTTGCGGGCACCAAGTACCGCGGCCAGTTCGAGGAACGCATCAAGGCCGTGATGGACGAAATTCGCCGCTCGCGCAACGTGGTCCTCTTCATCGACGAGTTGCACACCATCGTCGGTGCGGGTTCGGCGGAGGGCGCGATGGACGCGAGCAACATCATCAAGCCGGCGTTGAGCCGCGGTGAGTTGCAGTGCGTCGGTGCCACCACGCTCAACGAATATCGCAAGTACATCGAGAAGGACGCCGCGCTCGAACGCCGCTTCCAAACCGTGAAGGTAGACGCGCCGAGCGTGGACGAGGCCATCCAGATTCTGAAAGGTCTGCGCCCCAAGTACGAGGCACATCATAAGGCGAAGCTCACCGACGAGGCGCTCGAACAGGCCGTCAAGCTGTCCGACCGTTATATCCCGAGCCGCTTCCTGCCGGACAAAGCCATCGACGTGATGGACGAGGCCGGGGCGCGCGCCCGCATCGGTGCCATGACCCGTCCGCCGGACGTGAAGGAGATCGAGAAGGAGATCGACGACATCCGCGTCGAGAAGGAAGCGGCTATTAAGGCGCAGGACTTCGAGAAGGCGGCATCCCTCCGAGA
This sequence comes from uncultured Chthoniobacterales bacterium, assembly GCA_964250955.1. GTDB lineage: Bacteria > Verrucomicrobiota > Verrucomicrobiia > Chthoniobacterales > SZAS-18 > CAHJWO01. The sequence continues at coordinate 6,881 of CAXUIU010000077.1, forward strand.
CACCGAGAAGCAAGCCAAGGACAAGCTGGAGCGCATCCTCTCCGACTGGCGCGAACAGCGCGAAGAGCGCGAGGTGATCGTCACCGAAGACGACATCATGCACATCGTCAGCAAGTTCACCGGCGTGCCCTTGCAGCGCATGGAGCAGAAGGAGACCCAGAAGCTCCTCGCCATGGAATCCGAACTGCGTCAGCAGGTCATCGGTCAGGAGGAAGCGGTCGTCGCCATCTCCAAGGCGCTCCGCCGCAGCCGCGCCGACCTGAAAGACCCGAAACGTCCCATCGGTTCGTTCGTGTTCCTCGGGCCGACGGGCGTTGGTAAGACGTTCCTCGCCCGTACGTTAGCGGAGTTCATGTTCGGCGACCAGGACGCGCTCATCCAGATCGACATGAGCGAGTACATGGAGAAGTTTACGGCCTCGCGCCTGATCGGTTCGCCTCCCGGCTACGTCGGCTACGAGGAGGGTGGCCAGTTGTCGGAAGCCGTCCGCCGGCGGCCGTACTCGGTGGTGCTTTTTGACGAGATCGAGAAGGCGCACCCGGACGTGATGAACCTCCTCCTGCAAATCCTCGAAGAGGGCAAGATCACGGATTCACTCGGTCGCAAGATCGACTTCCGGAATACGATCATCATCATGACCTCCAACGTCGGCGCGGAACTTATCAAGCGGCAGATGTCGCTCGGGTTCGGCGTACCGAAGGACGAGCAGGATTACGACTCGATGAAGGGCAAGATCCTGGAGGAGGCCAAGCGCGTCTTCAAGCCGGAGTTCCTTAACCGTTTGGATGACCAGATCGTCTTCCACACGTTGGGCAAGCCGGACCTGATGAAGATCGTGGACCTCGAAGTTTCCAAGGTGACCAAGCGCGTGCGCTCGAAGGATATCCACGTCGTGCTCGACGGCTCGGCGCACGAGTTCCTCATCGAGAAGGGGTATGACCCGACCTACGGCGCGCGTCCGATGCGCCGGGCGGTCGAGAAGTTCCTCGAAGACCCGCTCGCGGAAGAACTGCTGCGCGGCAACATCAAGGCGGGTGACACCCTCAACGTGAGCGCCGCCGGCCAGAAGCTGGCGTTCCACGTCGCTGAGACGCAGACGAGCGGCAACGAGGCTGCGGCCGCCAGTTAAACTCCTCCGGCAACCCACCACCCTTACCACCGCCGCCCGGCCGAACCGCGCCGGGCGGCGGTTTTTTCTTCCCGGCATCCGCCGTGGGCGTCTACGTTGGCGCACCCCGATGAGTAGTTGGCTTCTGGTCTATCACCTTCTCGTCAGCGCGTTCCTGTTGTTGGTCACGGTGAACGTCGCGCTGAATTTTGGCGTGTTCGTCGCTCCCCGGCCGCGCCGCTTCGATTCCGGCGGAGCGCCGCTGGTTTCGATCCTCGTGCCGGCGCGCAACGAGGCGCTGCGGATCACACCCTGCCTGCGTTCATTGCGCGGGCAGGACTACCCGAACTACGAGATCGTCGTCCTCGACGACCACTCGGAGGACGAAACTGCCCGGGTCGTGCTCGACCTCGGCTGGTCGCGCGATCCCAACTCCCCGCGGCGGCTTGTCGAGGGTCGGCCACTGCCCGCCGGCTGGGTCGGCAAGAACTGGGCCTGCCACCAGCTCGCCGGAGCCGCACGGGGACAGTACCTCTTGTTCACCGACGCCGACACTGCCCACGCGCCGGGCGCACTTGCGGCGTGCGTGGGGCACGCGCTGGACACGCAGGCGGCGCTCCTTTCGGCGTGGCCGCGGCAGGAGACAGGCTCGTGGAGCGAACATGCCGTGATCCCGCTCGTGTACGTGCTGCTGCTGGGCGCGTTGCCGCACCGCATGTTGCACCGGCTCCAGCGCCGGCCGGAGTACGCGCAGATTCTCTCAGGCAAGTGGCTCGGGACGCTCGGGGCGGCCAACGGACAGTTCGTACTCTTTCGCCGCGATGCGTACGAGGCCATCGGTGGGCACTCGGCCGTGCGCGGAGACCTGGTCGAGGACGTGGCGCTGGCCCGGCTCGTGGCCGGCCGCACGGCGGAAGGGATGCGGCTGGTCAACTGCGACGGCTCGCGGCTGGTGCGCTGCCGGATGTACACGTCGTTCCCGGAACTCTGGGAAGGCTTCACCAAGAACCTGCGGGCGGCGTTCTCGGAGTCGGCGGGAACGTTCTGGCTTTTCGGCGCGTTGCAGGCGTGCGGGTTGGTGCTGCCGTTTGTGTGGGCCTGCCTGCCGTGGGTCAACGGCCGCTGGTGGTGGCTGCCGGTGTTGCAGGTCGTCTGGCTGTACGCGTTGCGAATCGTGCTGGCAGTGCGTTTCCGTACGTCGTGGGCGGGCGTGTGGCTGCACCCGGTCGGGCAGGCGCTGTCTTTGGTCATCGGGTTCAACAGTTGGCGGCTGAGCGCACAACGCGGCGTGACCTGGAAAGGCCGCACCTACCGCATGAGCGAGGAGCCTGCCGGCGCTCCGTCCGATGCTATCGCGGGTGCGAACGAAACGTCGGCTTCCTGAGTGCGCCTACTTCGCCACCTTTTGCTCGTGCAGAGCTTGGTCGTCGAAGGTCAGGATCAGCGTGTCGATCATCGCATCGACGCTCTCCTTGAGTTTGCCTTCATGTGCCAAGGCGTCAGCGCGGGCGGCCAGCGCGGCTTTGCGGTCGTGCATCACGCCGTTGGCCATCAACTGCTCCGTTGAACCCGCCTCACCCATCAGTGCCGGATAAGTGGCTTCTCCGAGCCGTGTCGTCCAACCGCCTGCCTTGGCAAAACAACACGCCAGCACGTTGTCACCCGTGTCGGGCAGGTTCAGTTCACTCGCGATGCTCTTGACGAGATTCCCGCGCGTCTGACCGGGGCCCGTCGGCGCGAAGTCCGGCTCCACCCGCACGGCGACCCGGTGGCCGGTGGTACGTTCGTAGTTCGCCAGCTTGTAGTTGAAGTTCTTCACCCGGAACTCCGGCAACTGCCCGGTGCCGTCGACGAAGTAGGTCAGCCCGGCAGGAACGGTGTGGCGTTTGGCGAGGGTGCTCTCGCGCAGGGCGGCGAACGCCGGCGCATCCGCCCGGAACTCTCCCGCCAATTGACCCACGCGCTGGATGCCAACGTGCAAGATGCGGTCGCCCTGTTCGATGTGGTTGACCACGTCCATGCCGCGCACCACCTGGCCGAAGACGCTGTGCAGGTAGTTGAGCCGGTTCGTCTCCGCCAACGTGATGAAGAACTGGCTGCCGTTCGTGTCCGGACCGTCGTTGGCCATCGACAGGACGCCGGCCATGTCGTGCCGCAACCCGGGGCTGAATTGATCGGGGAACGTGTACCCGGGTCCGCCTTCGCCGAGCTTCTCCGTCGGCGTGGCGGGATCGGCCGAGACCGGATCGCCGCCCTGCACCACGAACCCCTTCACCACGCGGTGAAACGTCGTCCCGTCGTAAAACGGTTGCCCCACAGGTCGGTTCCACGCGGGCAGCGTGCCCTCGGCGAGACCGACGAAGTTCATCGTCGTGAGCGGCGCGCGCTGGAAGTCGAGTTCGACCTCGATCTGGCCCTTGGTGGTGTCGATCTGGGCGTACAGGTGGCCAGCGGGGTCGTCGGACACCGTGATCGGCCGGGAAGGTTCCGGTGAGGCCAGCGGCAACTGGGCAGCGGCGAGCCAGGGCAAGCAGAGGCCGGCGAAGAGGAGGGCGGCAGATTTCATGGGACGAGTGGGACGGGGGCTTCGATGTAGAGGGCGTGCAGGCGGCGGACGGCTTCATCGAGCCGGGCGCGGTCTACAAGCCAGGTGATACGGAAGGAAGAGGTTGCCGTCGCCCGCGGGACGATCCCGGCCTCGCGTAGGCAGGCGGTGCCGGCGAGGAGGTTTTTGTACGTGGCGTTGATGCCCGCGCCGATGGCGCTGACCGCCCCGAAACCATCATACAGGTCGATGCTCTCCTCGTACGCATACTGGTTGTTGTGTTGGTTTACCGCGTCACTCAACGCAGATTCTCCAAAGAGATTCTCGCGCGAGAGCACGAGCGAGAGACGGTCCTCGTGAAACTTGCCTTCCGTCGTGGGGCTATGTACCTGGAGTTGTTTGCCGACGGCTTGGTGACGGTCAAGCAGCGCGAGGACACGGTCCGCCAGTCCCACCCTGCCCGCTGCGCTCAGGTACAGCACGTCGCGTTCACTGACCACGGCTGCCACGCTGCCCGGCTGCCGCGGCGCGAACCGGCGCACGACCGTGCCGTCGATGTCACCCGCTCCCTCCGGCGGCGGTTGCGCGGTGGCGCGCGCGTAGACCGCGATGCCGCGTTCCTTGGCGAACTCGACCGCCTGCGCGTTGAGCACCCGCGCGCCGGCCTCGGCCATCTCCTGGGTTTCCTCGTAGTTGAGTTCGGACAAGCGCCGCGCCGCCGGCACGACGCGCGGGTCGGCCGAGTACACGCCGTCCACGTCGCTGCAAATCTCGCACCACTGCGCCCCAAGCGCCGCGGCCATGGCGACGGCGGTCGTGTCGCTGCCGCCGCGGCCGAGGGTGGTAACTTCCTTCTTGTACGAAACGCCCTGGTAGCCGGCGACGACGACGATCTTGCCGCGGGCGAGTTCGTCCTGCACGCGGAAGGGCCGCACCTCGATGATGCGCGCGTCCGAGTGCCGGTCGTTGGTGATGATGCCGCTCTGGCTGCCGGTGAAGCTGATGGCGTCGCCGCCGAGTTCGCGGATGGCGATGCACAGGAGCGCCATGGCGATGCGCTCGCCGGCGGAGAGCAGCATGTCCAACTCGCGCCGCGGCGGGCTGGGGGAGAGTTCCCTGGCGGTGGCGAGGAGTTCGTCGGTGGTGTCGCCCATCGCCGAGACGACCACGCAGACCGCATAGCCCGCCGCGTGGGTCCGCATGATGCGCGCGGCGACAGCGCGGATTTTCTCGGGGCTGGCCACCGAGCTGCCGCCGTACTTTTGCACGACGATGCCGCCTACCTCCGTGTCCGCCACCCGTCCGTGCTCGCTCATGTGGACGGCAGGCTACGGCAGGAACCGACCGGCCGGCAAGGGGCACACCTTTACATCCCGGCGGAAATCCGCTAGGTAAGCCGCAGGCCCGAGACCGACGCGTATATTCCTATGGCTGATCCCGACGGTAATCCTCCCGCTACGTCCGACCCGAGCGATCCCCAGCCGTCCCCGGCCGCCCGGCCAGTGGCTCCCGCCCCGCGCACCAACCCCCCCAACATAAATTCTGGCAAGGACAAGCCTGCATCTGCCCGCCCACC
>CAXUIU010000078.1:0-2863 GCA_964250955.1 uncultured Chthoniobacterales bacterium
TTGGCGGAGATGATCGTCGCGCCGTGCTTCTTGGCGTGTTCGAGCGAGGTCATCATCCGCGGGTGGTTGGTGCCAGGGTTCTGACCGATGATGAAGATGCAGCCCGTCTTCTCGAAGTCGTCCAAGGTCACGCAGCCTTTGCCGATGCCGATGGACTCGTTGAGCGCGGCACCGCTGGCTTCGTGGCACATGTTCGAGCAGTCGGGCAGATTGTTGGTGCCGTACTGGCGGGCGAAAAGCTGGTAGAGGAACGCCGCCTCGTTGTTGGTGCGCCCGCTCGTGTAGAACGCCGCCGCGTCGGGCGAGGGGAGCGCGTTGAGCGTGTCGCCCATGAGCCGGAACGCCTCGTCCCAGGTGCATTCCTCGTAGTGCGTACCGCCGGGGCGCTTGACCATCGGCTTCGTCAGGCGGCCCTGCTGGCCCATCCACAGGTCGCTCTTGCCTTGGAGTTCCTCGATGGAATAACGCGAGAAGAAGTCGCCCGCGATGGAGTGCTTGGTGCCCTCGTCGGTGACGGCCTTGACGCCGTTTTCGCAAAACTCGAACAACTTGCGTCCCTCGTCCGGGCTCGGCCACGCGCAGCTCTGGCAGTCGAAACCGTTCTTTTTGTTGACCTCGAACCAGCTCTTCAAGCCCCGCACGAGGCCCATGTCGCGGATGGTGAAGCGCGTGCTCTGGTACACCGCCGGCACACCCGCGGCGACGTGGTGGGCGTGGCCGATGCGTGCGCCTTCGGTGGATTCGACCATCTCCGCGCCGGGTACGTCGGCGAGGTGAGCGTCCACAGCGGGCGGAGTCATGGGCACGCCGGTGCCGATGTGGGTGGGCTTCTGCGAAACGGTGTCTAGTTGCTGTTCGTGCGCGGGGTCGATGTCGCGGACCGGGTCGGGGGCGTGGGTAGTGTGGGGGTCCATTTTGTCGGGAAATTTCTTACAAGACGGCGGCAGGCCGGTCGCAGGACGGCGCGACTTCTCCTAGCATATCGCTGGAAGCCGCTTCCCGGACGCGCCTTTCGCCCGCATAAATGTTAAACCTGCCACCGCGCACGAAGCCCAGGAGGGTCATGCCGTGCGCTTGTGCGAGGCCGACGGCGAGGCTGGACGGCGCGCCAACGGCCGCGAGGATCGGCAGGCCGGCGGCGAGGGCCTTCTGCACCAACTCGAAACTCGCTCGGCCGCTGACGAAGAGCAGGTGCTCGCCCAGCGGCGCGGACTCGCCCGCGAGCAGGCGGGAGCCGATGAGTTTGTCCACGGCGTTGTGCCGGCCCACGTCCTCGCGTTGAGCGACAAGGCGGCCGGTGGGGTCAAAGAGCGCCGCGGCGTGCAAGCCGCCCGTCTGGTCGAAGACCGCCTGCGACGAGCGCAAGGTGTCGGGCAGACCGTGGATCGTCGCGGCGTCGAAGACCGGACCGTCCGCGGCGGGGCGCGCGAGGTTCGGCAGGTTCAGCGCGGCGATGGAAGCCTTGCCGCAGACCCCGCAGGAACTCGTCGTGTAAAAGTGGCGTTCCAGCCGGCGCAGGTCCACGGCAACGCCAGCGCGCAGTTCGATGCGGATGACGTTGGCCTCCTCCGTGCGCACTGTCTCGACGTGCGACGCGTCGCCGACGATGCCCTCGGTGAACAGGAAGCCGACGGCGAGTTCGTCGTCGGAACCGGGCGTGCGCATGGTGATCGACACGCTTTTGTGCACGCGCCAGCCGCGGCGTTCGTAGCCTAGCTGGATTTCGAGTGGTTCCTCGACGGCCAGGAGGTCGTCGCGCGGCACGGACGGGCTCTTGCCTTCCACGCGGACGACGAGCGAGCGGGCAACAGGGCGTTCCATGACGGTTCAACCTTAACACAAAGAGCCTCACGCAAAGTCCGCAAAGCCGCAAAGGAAGGAAAAAGGGGAGACAAAGAGGCCCGATCCCTCTCCTTTTGCTCCTTTGCGGCTTTGCGGACTTTGCGTGAGGCATCTATACTTCCGCACCCCGTTACGCCCGATGCTCCAGCCGCCGTTACAAATTGTCCATCTCTACACCTCGCCGGGGCACAACTACTTCGGCCACCACGGCAAACCTTCGGGAACCGCGCCGACGCTGGAGGTTCAGGAAATCCACTGCGTGCCGGGCCGCGGGATCAAGGGCGACCGGTTCTTCGACTACAAAGATAACTACAAAGGGCAGGTGTCGTTCTTCGCGGAGGAGGTGTACCGCGAGCTTTGCGAATCGCTCGGCGTGCGCGACAAAACGCCCGCAGCCTTTCGCCGCAACATCGTCTGCGCGGGCGTGGACCTGAACACGCTCGTCGGCGGGCGGGAGTTCCAGGTGCAGGGCGTCGTCTTCCGCGGGCGCGAGGAATGCCGGCCGTGCTACTGGATGGACCAGTCCTTCGGTCCGGGCGCGGAAGCGGCGCTCCGCGGGCGTGGCGGGTTGCGGGCGGAGATCGTCACCGGCGGCACCCTGCGCGTGGACGCGGAGGAATGACGTGGAAGTCCCTCCGTTCGTCCCGGGTCCAACGCGCGTTCTCGTGGACACCGACACGGTGCTCGACGCCCGGCTGGCCCTCTACCACCGCGCCGAACGCTGGCTGGCCGTGGCGGACGTGCACTACGGCTACGAACTGAGCCAGCGCGCGGGCGGGTCGCTTTTTCCCCTGTGGGGCATGGACCACATCGAGACGCGGCTGTTTTCGCTCCTGGCCGACTACCAGCCAACGCGGCTGGTGCTCGTGGGCGACTTCGTCCACGACGCGGCGGGGCGGGTCGCGGGCCGGAAGTTCCTGGAACGCCTGCGCGCGGCGGAAGGCTGCGAGGTTGTGCTGGTGGCAGGCAACCACGACCGGCGGGCGTTCGGCGCGGACGAGATGTCGCCGGCACTCGGCAC
>CAXUIU010000078.1:2873-12079 GCA_964250955.1 uncultured Chthoniobacterales bacterium
CGATTTTACTTCCACCACGGCGACGGAGCCGGGCCGGACGAGGGGGCGGCGGCGGGGCGGACGACGATCATCGGCCACCACCACCCGGCGGCGACGTTGCGCGACGGGGCAGGGTTCGCGGCGAAGTTGCCGGCGTTCGTGCAGGGTGCGGACCAGTGGGTGCTGCCGGCGTTCTCGCCGTGGGCTGCGGGCGGAGGCGGGGGCAAGTGGGGCCGCGACGCGCGGCTGTGGTTGTGTGCGCCCAAACGCATCCTACCGCCGGAAATGGCCCGCGCCTAGCAACCGACAGGAGGGGTCGCGGCGAATAGACCCCTGTGAACCAAATCGCCGAAAATCTCTGGACGCTTCATTACAAGCTCCCAATCCTCGGGGAATACCTGGGCCGTAACGTCACCATCATCCGGCTGGGCTCCGGTGATTTGGTGATCCATTCCACGGGACCGTTCACGCCCGAGGACGTGGCCGCGATCAAGGCCCTGGGCCGCCCCGCCTACCTCGTGGAAGCCTACGCGGCGCACGACACCTTCGCCAAGGAGGGGCGTGAGGCGTTCCCGGACATCCGGTACCTTGTACCGGAGGGATTTGCGGAGGCAGCCGGCGTCCAGGCCGAGACGCTGCACCTCGCCCCGGAGGCGTGGGCGGGTGAACTCGAAGCACTCGAACTGGCCGGCAAGACCAAGGCGCGGGAGTTCGTGTTCTTCCATCGGCCCTCGCGCACGCTGATCGTCGCCGACTTGGTTTTCAACGTGGAAGACGACGCGCCGCTCGGCGCGAAGGTGGCTTCGGTCCTGGCGGTGGGCCTGCACCACAGCCCGGGCGTGCCGCGGCCGGAGAAGTTCGCCGTGGAGGACATGGACGCCTTCACCGGTTCGCTGGACACGATGATGGGCTGGGATTTTGACCGGGTGATCACCGGTCACGGCGAGACCATCGAGACCGGCGGCAAGGCGCGGTTGCAGGAGGCGTTCAAGACGGCGGGCTTCTACGAGACGGAGTAAGCTATCCCGCCTTCCCCTTCACTTCGAAGGGGAAGGCGAAGCGGCCGGCTCATCGTCGAGCTTCAAACCTTCGCGGAAAGATTTCCAGGTGTCGCTGGTGACCGCGTCCAACTCGGCCAGCCGGTGCTCGGCCTCGGCGTGCTGGGATTCCAAGCTGGCGAGTTCCTGACGGACCGTGCGTAACGCCTCCATGGACTTGCCGTCCACGCGGGCGAGTTGCGCGCGGGCTTGGGCGATGCGCGGTTGCAGGTTGCGCTGCTGATTCTGCAAACGCGAGCGCCACTTGTCTTTGTCGTGCACGAAACGCTCGGCCGCCTTGTGCAGCCTGTCGCGCATCTCCGGGTCCTGATCCTTGAGGTACTGGCTGACAGCATTGTACGCGCCGAGCGCCTTGCGGCCGGTGCGGTCGGGAATGGGCGTGGGCGTCGCTTCGGCCACCCCCTCCGTCGGCGCGGCGTCCTCGTCGGCGGGCTTGTTGCAGCCCACCAGCCCGAACCCCAGCGACACCACGGCAGCAAGCAGGAGCGGCCGATGGTGGCGAAACGGCTTCATGGGGGGAGGACGTTGGGGAGCGAAGCCGGCGGTCTAGACGACGATGTTAACGAGTTTTCCCGGAACGACGACTGTTTTCTTCGGGGATTTTCCTCCTAAGTGTTCGAGCACTTTCGGTGCCGCGAGCGCGGCCCCTTCGATGTCGGCCTGGGCGGCGTCTTTTTTGACGCGGATGCGGTCGCGCAGCTTGCCGTTGATCTGCACGGGCATCTCGATCTCGTCCTCGACGAGCAAGCTTTCGTCGTACACGGGCCAGGCCTGCGCGGCGAGCAGGCTGCCGTCGGTGGGGAACTTTGTTTCGAGCACGCTGTTGAGTTCCTCCGTCAGATGAGGAGCGAACGGATTTAACAATTGCAAAAGCACGCGCAACCCCGCGACGGGCCGCTCGGCGGTGGCCGCGGTGAACTCGTTGGTGCACACCATCATCTGCGCGATGGCCGTGTTGAAGCCGAGCGCCTCGATGTCGGCGGTGACCTTCTTGATCGTCGCGTGCAGGACCTTGTTCTGCGCGGGCGTGATGGGCACGTCGCGCACCGCGTCGGAGAGTTGCCAGTGACCTTCTTGGTCCTCCTCCATCACGAGCCGCCACACGCGGGCGAGGAACCGCGCCACGCCCTGCACGCCGGTCGTGCTCCAGGGCTTGGTCTGTTCCAAGGGACCCATGAACATCTCGAAGAGCCGCAGCGCGTCCGCGCCGTAGTCGTGGATGACCTCGTCGGGGTTAACGACGTTGCCGAGGCTCTTGGACATCTTCTGGCCGTCCTCGGCGAGAATGAGACCCTGGTTGACCAGCCGCTGGAACGGCTCGGGCGTCGAGACGTACCCCCGGTCGAAGAGCACCTTGTGCCAGAACCGCGCGTACATCAGGTGCAACACGGCGTGCTCCGTGCCGCCGACGTACAGATCGACACCGCCCGGCTTGCCGCCGCCCATCCAGTAGCGTTCGGACTCCTCGCCGACGAAGCGGCCGGCGTTGTGCGGGTCGCAGTAGCGCAGGTAGTACCAGCACGACCCCGCCCACTGCGGCATGACGTTGGTCTCGCGCGTGGCGGCGTCGGAGTAGCGCACCCAGTCCTTGGCCTTCGCCAACGGCGGCTCGCCGGTGCCGGTGGGCTTGTAGTCTTCGAGGTCGGGCGGGAGGACGGGCAGTTCGCTCTCGGGTAAGACGGAGTGGTGGCCGTCCTTCCAGATCACCGGGAACGGCTCGCCCCAGTAACGCTGGCGGGCGAAGAGCCAGTCACGCAGCTTGTAGTTGACGGTGCGCTGGCCGCTGCCGTTCGCTTCGAGCCAATCAATGATCTTGGCCTTTGCCTCGGCCGTCGGCAGGCCGTCAAGCGACAGGACGGCGTTGTGGGAATGAACCGCCGTGCCGTGGCCGGCCGCGCAGGCGTCCGGGGCCGCGCCGGGCACTTCGACCACCTGGCGGATGGGCAGGTCGAACTTCTTCGCAAACTCCCAGTCCCGCTCGTCGTGCGCGGGCACGGCCATGATCGCCCCGGTGCCGTAGCCCATCAGCACGTAATCGGCGATCCACACCGGGACCCGCTCGCCGTTGACCGGATTGACCGCGTACGCGCCGGTGAAGACGCCCGTCTTTTCCTTGGAATCGTCGGCGCGGTCACGGTCGCTCTTGCCCGCGATGGCGGCGCGGTATTGAGTGATAGCTTCCTTGTGCTCGTCGGCGGCGAACACGTCCACCAGAGGATGCTCGGGCGAGAGCACCATGTACGTCGCACCGAAGAGCGTGTCCGGCCGCGTCGTGAACACGGTCAACTCCGCCGTGCGGTGCACGCGGTGGCCCTCCGGCACGGCGTCCTGTGCGGGATGGTCCGCTTTATCCGTGTCCAAGGCGAGCGCGACAAGGCTCGTCGGGCGGTTCTCGAAGTTTTCCAGGATGAAGGTGACGTGCGCGCCCTCGCTGCGCCCGATCCAATCGCGCTGGAGCGTCTTGATGGACTCGGGCCAGTCCAGGCCATCCAGCTCGCGGATGAGCCGGTCGGCGTACGCCGTGATCCGCAGCATCCACTGGCGCATCGGGCGGCGTTCGACCGGGTAGCCGCCGATTTTGCTCTTGCCGTCGAGCACTTCCTCGTTCGCCAATACGGTGCCGAGTTCCTGGCACCAGTTGACGGGGGCTTCGCTGACGAATGCCAGCCGCACCGCGTCCGGTCCGGTACCGGTGTACGTCGAGATCGGCTCCGCCTTATCCGTCGCGGGGTTATACCACGACTCGTACAGCAACCGGAAGATCCACTGCGTCCACCGGAAGTAGCCGGGGTCGGTCGTGTTGACCTCGCGGTTCCAGTCGTAGTTGAAGCCGATGCTCTGGAGCTGGCGCTTGAAGTTGGCAACGTTGCGCGCCGTGTTCTCGCGCGGGTGCTCACCGGTCTTGATGGCGTGCTGTTCGGCGGGCAGGCCGAAGGCATCCCAACCCATCGGGTGCAGGACGTTGAAGCCCTTCATGCGCCGATAGCGTGCGATGATGTCCGTCGCCGTGTACCCTTCCGGGTGGCCGACGTGCAGGCCCGCGCCGCTCGGGTACGGGAACATGTCGAGCACGTAGAACTTCGGCTTGGAGGCATCGAAGTCCGCGTCGCCGGGGTTGGGCGTGCGGAAGGTTCCTTTTTCCGCCCAGGTCTGCTGCCACTTGGGCTCGATCCGGTCGAAGGGGTACGGTTTACGCTTCTCGTTCATATCGACAAAGTAGTAAGACGCGGGGGACACTGCGGAAGCGCAGGCTAACACAAAGTCTCACTTTATCTCACTTTTCACCTCTTCCGGGCGTCCATGCCTCAGAAAATCCTCCTCGCCACCCGCAACGCTCACAAGACGCTCGAAGTCCGCGCCATCCTCGGAGCCGCCTGGCAGGTGATCGACCTGCTCGGCCGCCCCGACCTGCCCGAGGTGGACGAGACCGGTCTGACCTTCGCCGACAACGCCGCGCTCAAGGCCCTGGCCGGTTCGCGCCACTTCCCAGGCGGCTGGGTGCTGGCCGACGACTCCGGGCTGGAAGTCGACGCGCTTGGCGGCGCGCCCGGGGTGCGCTCGGCACGCTACTCGGGACCGGGCGCGACCGACGACTCCAACCGCCAGCATCTCGCCCGTGAACTCCAGCGCGTCGTCGGTCCGACGTACGCGCAGCCGCAGCCGGCGCGGTTTCGTTGCGCGGTCGCCGTGGCGTGGGACGGAGAGGTGGCCAAGCAGTTCGACGGGACCGTGGAGGGCGCGGTCGTCCACCCGGCACGGGGGGAAGACGGGTTCGGGTACGACCCGGTGTTCGTGCCGGCGGGGTACAAGGAGACGTTCGCCGAACTGCCCGCCGGCGTGAAGAACACCCTCAGCCACCGTGGGGCGGCAATGCGGCAGGCGACAGAGTTTTTGCGTAAGATCGCGGCTTAGCCACCGAAGGCGGCGTTGGCAGAAAGTCTCCGTCAACGCGCCGTCAGGCGCATCGCAACGTCGCTTGGCGGCACACAACCCGCAACGTGGCTTCAGCCACATCGCAACGGCGGCTACGACGCCCCGAGGTGGCGCTGGATGCAGTCGAACACCTCGTCCGATACCGGCGCGAGCCCCGCGAACCGGATTTGCAGGCGCATGGCGCTGACCTCCTCATCGATGGCCTCACCACCCTCGGGCAAGTATTTGTCGGACGCGCGCACGAAGACGTTGACCGGCCGCCAGCCGTCCTTGACGTGGTTGAGGAGGCCGTCGCTGGTGGGTTCGATGAGCGGGGCGCGTTCGCCGCCGACGACCTCGGGCCAGCGGATGGTCTGGTAGCGGCGCGGGTAGTAGGAGATGCCCTTGGCGTCCACACGGATCACTGGTTGGCGCAGCAGGAACGCCACGAGACCGCCGACCGCCACCGCGCCGACGAGCACCCCCATCCCCACGCGCACCCCGAACGGGATCGTTTCCATGGGCATGACGAAATATGCCCACGCGGCGAGGACCGGCAGCAGCGCCGCGGATACGAACAAGAGGTGAAGCCGGGGAGGGTAAACAGAGCAGTTCATTGACGCCGCGCAGGATGGTTCACCGTTGTCATGCGGGTACCGGCAGCGTCAAGAAATCTTTGCAGGCCGCTGCTAAGCGGCCCCTCATCCCTACCAAGTGTTGACGACACCGCGCGGCGCGGCGGCGAGGCAGCGCGCGACCGCCTCCGCGAGCGCGGCCGGGCTGTCTACGGGAACGGTCACCACGCCCGGCACGTCCGTCAGCCCGCACGCCTCGCTGGCGACCACGGGCACGCCGGCCGCCACGGCTCCCAGCAAACGGCGCGGCTGGTGTTCCACCCACGCGGGCAGCACGACCGCGCCGACCCCGGCCCAGTTCGCGCGGGCGGACAAGGTGTCGATGCCGCGCCAGGAGTCCGCGCCTTCGAGGAGCGGGCCGCCGAGTTGCACCCGCGCGCCGAGTTCGCGCGCGGCGGCGGCGACTTCGCCCGCGCCCTTGCGCGCCAGCGTGGACGCGGGAAACAGGAGGTCCGGGCCTGCCGCGCCGCGTGGAGAGGGCGGGGGGAGTTCCCAGGGGAGAGTCTCCGCGCGGTCACCCGCCAGTCGGGCGACCCCCGTGTGCGAGGTGATCCACTTACGTGCTGCGGCCAGGGCCGCCGACTCGTCGTCCACGAGCGCCGCCGGGGCGCGGAAATCCCCCGCGGTGAGGCTGCCCGTCCAGCGCGCCGCCGCCCGGTCGAGCGTCGCGTGGAGCGCCACTAGCGGCAGGCGCGTCATCAACACGTCAAACGTCCGCCCACCCAGCACCCCCGCGCGCCACAAAAACGGCAGGAGCGTCTGGCTGACCACGAGGTGCAACGCCGTCGGTGGTAACCCGCGCGCGAACCGTGCCGCCAGCGCCTCGTCGAAATTGAGCAGCGCCTGCTGCCGCACCGCGCCCTGCGCCGCCAGCCGCCGCGAACCCCACGCGCGCCGAAACGTCTCCCACGGGGCCGACCGCACCGCCGCAAAACCTTCCGCCGGCCAGCGGTACGCGCGCCGCCCCCGTAACGGGAGGAACAACCAGTCCTCCGATCCGCGTTGCGCGCGCAGGTAGCGGTCGAACTCCGGCCACCAGCCGTCCACCAGCCACGCCGTGACGCCCGCGGCGTGTTCGGGCCGGCCGGGATGCCGGAAGCAGGTGACGACGTTGCACGTCTCGCAGCTTTCGACCGCCGCAAAATGATCTTCCACCGGCGCGGCGGGGTGCCGCGTGGGGACGACCGGCGTGTCCACTGCCGCCAGCGCGCGCAGCCGGACGACGAGTTCGCGCCGGGTGACGAGGGTTTCCAACCGGCAATCGACCGGCGCGCGGAACCTCAGATCGACGTAGTTCCAGAACACCGTTGCGTCCCGTCCCACCTCCGCCGCCGAACCGGGCAACCGGCGCGAGTGCGCGTGGCGTTCGACGACCTCGCCGCCCGCATCCAGGGCGACGGCGTACAGCGCGTTGGAAAGCTGACAAAGTCCCCCGCCGATGCTCGGCACGACGCAGCCTTCGCGCAGTTCGCGGCCCTCGGCGTACCCGGCCCGACGCGTCGGCCGCCCGACGTGCCGCCAGAAGGAAAACAAGTCCGCCGCCCCGAGCCGCAACCCGTCCAGACGCGCCGCCGCCAGGCGCAGGTTTTGCACCTTGCCCGCCTGGAGGGCGAACTCCGCCGCCAGGTCGCTCGCGTAGAGCACCGTCCGCGACTCCGCGAGGATCGGGCCGGCCGCTGCGCCCGCTTTTCGCAGGAGCGCGGGGCGGCCGTGCAGGGCTTCCCGCCACATCCGCCGCGCCCGGAAGGCCGTCGTCTTCAACCGGAACAGCCCCGCCTGCCAACGGGTCGGCAGGATGTGTTCGGCGATGGGTGGAGACACCGGCATGGGCGAAGGGGAAAGTTTACCTGACGGGAACGCGCGCGACAATCTTCATGCAGTTTGCATGCCCCCTTGCGTCCCGGCGTGATCCCGTGAATCTATCCGCAAACACTATGACCCGTTACCTCATCACCGGGGCCAACCGCGGCCTCGGACTCGAATTTGTCCGCCAACTCCTCGCCCGCGGCGACAGCGTCGTGGCCTGCTGCCGCGAACCCGAATCCGCCAAGGCCCTCCAGGAACTCGCCGGCGAAGCGGGCGACCGCCTCCTCGTGCGCGAACTCGACGTGACCGACCCCGCCGCCATCGACGCGCTGCCCGAGGGGCTGCCCGCCGTGGACGTGCTCATCAACAACGCCGGCGTCGCCGCGCCGGAGGAACGTTTCGGGCAGTTCGACGCCGGGACGATGGCGCGGGTGCTCTTCATCAACGCCATTGCGCCGATGCTTGCCACCCAAGCCATGACTTACGTGCTCGAAAAGGCCAACAACCCGAAGGTCGCCTGCATCACGTCGGTGCTGGGTTCGATCACGCGCGCGGACGGGCTGAGCTTCGGGTTGAGCTACGGCATGAGCAAGGCGGCGCTGAACATGGGTGTCAAGAAGCTGGCCGCCGAGTTGAAGAAGCGCGGGGTCGCGCTGATCAGCTTGCATCCCGGTTGGGTCCAGACCGACATGGGCGGTAAGAACGCGACGCTCACTCCGGAAGAGTCCATCCGCGGCATGTTGGAGGTCATCGACAAAATGACGGTCGCCGACAACGGCCGCTATCTGACGTACGCAGGCGAGGAACTACCGTGGTAGCGTCAGGAGGTCGTAGGCAAGTCGGCCGATGATGGCGGTCACCACCGCGAGGAAGAACCAGCGAACGAACCGGTTGCCGCGCAAAATCGCCAACCGCGTACCGACGAAGGAGCCCGCGACGTTGCACGCCGCCATCGGCACGGCTAATCGGTAGTAGACGTGCCCGGTGAGCACGAAGTAACCCACGGTGGACAGGTTCGTGGCGGTGTTGACGACCTTCGCGGACGCCGATGCCGCCAGGAACCCGAAACCAAACACCCCGATAAAGGTGAAGATCAGGAACGATCCCGTGCCCGGTCCAAAGAACCCGTCGTAGAACCCGAGCACTCCTCCGACCCCCACACCGATCCAACGTGCCGCGGTGGGGTCAAGGCGCGGCGCGTGCAGCGAACCGAAGTCCTTGCGCGCATAGGTGTACACCGCCACCGCGACCAGGAGGACGAGCACCAGCGGGCGCAGGATGGCCGGGTTCAGATGGCTGACCGTCAACGCGCCGAAGAAGGAGAACACAAACCCCGCCGCTGCTGTCGGCAAGGTCACCCGCCAATCCATCGGGACGTGCCGCGCGTAGTTCCACGCCGCGGCAGCCGTGCCGGTGACGCCGACGAACTTGTTGGTGCCCAGCACGTCGGCCACCGGCGTGTCGTGGGGCAGGAGGATCAGGAGCGCGGGGATCTGGACCAGCCCGCCGCCGCCGACCACCGAGTCGATCAGCCCGGCCAGGAACGCGAAGCCGCACAGCGCGAGGGTCTCGGCGGTCATGGTTCCGCCCGGACTTCGACCACCAGTGCTGTCGTGTTGTCGCGTCCGGAGCGTGCGAGCGCCTCGTCCACCAACTGCCCCGCCGGGTTTGTACCAACCGCGAACTCCGCGATTTGCTCGTCGAAGAGTCCGTCCACCAGCCCGTCGGTACACAGCACGAACTTGTCGCCCGGCCCGCAACCGACGCTGCCGGCGTGCGGATCGACGAACTGGTGGCCCGCGCCGCGCGCCTTTTG
>CAXUIU010000079.1:0-12018 GCA_964250955.1 uncultured Chthoniobacterales bacterium
TTTAAGAAGCACACGCTAGAAAATCTTCCTCCGGAGTTGCCCCCGGAAGGATGGTGTGGATCTTCATTTACTGCCCCGGCCTCATGGTGAGGAGGACGAAGGAAGCGGCCTCTGACGGCGGGCGGGGTCCTCGTCATTGCGAGCCACTTCGGTCCAACTATTTGGCGGCAGCAGCCGGTTGGCTTCGACCGCGAAGTGGCCGCGGTAGCTGGGATGGGGGAAGCGCAGCGTAACGCAAGTACCCGAAGCGCGTCAGGATTTACCTTCGTACCACCCTACGAGATGGTAGGAGGACAATCCTGTTCCGCGTGCTGACACAGAGCACGCAGAACAATGCAGGACGGCAACATCATCTGTGTGACATGTGATGCTGAACTTGCAGCGAGCGGGATCCTCATCCATCCCGCGGCATCCTCCAGCCGCAACCGTGCGAGCGCAAGTCGGGCGACAGAGGCACTCGATATTCGCCACCTGCCGGCACGCCGCAAACCAACGGCGTTGAAAAAACCGTTTGCCCCTACCCGCCGCGTGCTGTCAGGCTGGGAGCTTGGTTTGAATACGGCTGCCGCCGCGCGCGTCCGCTGTTGTGCTGCTCCGATGCCCACCGCCGTCCCCGTCTTGCCTGCCTCCGCGGAACGCGTCCGCGTCCACGCCAAGTTTTTCTTCCGCGGGGACAAGAAATTCTTCCTCAAAGGCGTCACCTACGGGCCGTTCCAGCCGGACGCGGCGGGGGAGTTTTTCGGCACGCCCGAAAAGGTCCGCGCTGACCTGGCGCTCATGCGCGACCTCGGGGTCAACCTCCTGCGCGTCTACTACGTGCCGCCGCGCTGGTTCATGGACCTGCTCGCGGAGGCGGGACTCTGCGCGCTGATCTCGATCCCCTGGGCCGAACACGTCGAGTTCCTCAACGACCGCGCCATGCGCGCGACGGTCGTGCGGACCGTGCGTGAGGCCGTCGCCACGCACCGCGGGCACCCGGCCGTCTTCGGCTACCTCGTGGGCAACGAGATCCCCACGACGATGGTGCGCTGGCTCGGCGTGCGGCGGGTCACGGGCTTCCTCGAAGAACTCATCAACGTCGCCCGCGCCGTCGACCCCGCCGCACTGTATTCCTACGCGAGCTACCCGCCCACCGAATACCTCCTGCCGCAGAACGTCGACTTCTGCACCTTCAACGTCTACCTGCACAACCAGGGCGACTTTGAAAAATATCTCCTGCGCCTGCAAAACCTCGCCGACGACAAGCCGTGCATCATGGGCGAGTTCGGCATGGACACGATCCGCCACGCGCAGGAGGAACAGCGCGAGATGCTGAGTTGGCACGTCGAGAGCGTCGTGCGCTGCGGGCTGGCGGGCACCGTGCTCTACGCGTGGACGGACGAGTGGTTCACCGGCGGCATGAACATCACCGACTGGGCGTTCGGCCTCGTCACGCGCGAACGCCAGCCGAAGCTCGCCTACGACGCGCTCAAGGAAAAATGGGGCGGCGTCGACGGCGACGAACACGTCACACGCCGCGTGCGCCTGCCGTCCTACCCGAAGGTCAGCGTCATCGTCTGCTCCTACAACGGCGCGCCCACCCTCGAAGCCTGCCTGGAATCACTCCTCCAGGTAGACTATCCCGACTATGAGATCGTGCTGGTCGACGACGGCTCGACCGACCGCACGCCCGAGATCGTGGAGCGGTTCCGCCACGAACCCAGGCTTGTCCCGGTCCGCCAGAAGAACATGGGACTGTCCTACGCGCGCAACGTCGGCGCACACACGGCCCGCGGTGAAATCCTCGCCTACACCGACGGCGACTGCATGGCCGACCCCGACTGGCTCTACTACCTCGTCGGCACGCTGCTCAGCGGCAACTTCGCGGGCGTCGGCGGCCCCAACGTTTCGCCGCCCGCCGCCAACTGGGTGCAGGCATGCGTCGCCGCCGCCCCAGGGGGACCCAGCCACGTCTTACTGACAGACACGGTGGCCGAGCACATCCCGGGGTGCAACATGGCGTTCCACCGCTGGGCGTTCGACCTCGTCGGCGGCTTCGATCCCGAGTACCGGAAAGCGGGCGACGACGTGGACTTCTGCTGGCGCTTGCAGACGGCCGGGCACGCCATCGCGTTCAGTCCGTCGGCCATCGTGTGGCACTACCGGCGCTTCACGCTCCAGGCGTTTCGCCGGCAGCAGGAAGGCTACGGGGAGGCCGAGAGCATGCTGCGCTTCAATCATCTCGTCTTCTTCGGCCCGACGGGCACCGCGCAGTGGAAAGGCAACCTCTACGGCGCACCGCGCTTCACCTGGCTCGTCAACGAGCCGCGCGTCTACCACGGCGTCTTCGGACACGGGCTCTTCCAATCCATTTATCCCACTCCGCGTTCGGTGATCGCGGATTATGTTAGCTCTGTCGAATGGGTCGCGTTGACGGCGTTCATCTTCGCGCTGTCGATCCCGCTGACGTACCTGCGCATCGTGCCGCTGCTGATGTTTGGCGCGACGTTCCTCGTGGCGCTCTCGTACATGATCCACGCGCGGATGGAGGCGCGCTTCGATACGTGGCCGGCGCGCGTGCTCGTGATGCTCCTGGCCTTCGCGCAGCCGCTCGTGCGCGGGTGGGCGCGCTACTCGACGTGGATGCGCTTCAAGCGTACGCCGCGGAGCGTCATCCTGGCCTCGCACACGCATGAGAGCGGTTCGCTGCGCTGGCTGCACATGAAGAAGCGCCGCTACTGGAACGAGGAAGGTGTCGGCCGCGAGGCGCTCATCAGCGAGACCGTGCAGGCCCTGGAAACCGAGGGCTGGCGGTACTCCATCGACACGGGCTGGCAGCCGTGGGACATCCAGATCTACGGCACCCAGTGGTGGAACCTGCGCCTGCGCACCGTCACCGAGTACCACGGCGGCCCGAAGTGCCTGACCCGCGTACAACTCACCGCCCATCCCGTGATGGCCACCGTGCTGCTCAACGTGATCTTCGCTTCGATCCTTACGTACCGGCAGTTGGTCGTCGCCACGCCGCTGCACGACTTCTGGCTGCTGGGGCTGTACGCGTTTTTCGTGGCGTTCCTGGCCTACCGGGCGTTCCGCTTGAAGCTGCGCGTGGCTGACCTGACCGACACCGCCGCGATGAAGTGCGGCCTGACGCACATCGTCAGCCGACCAAAGAAACCTGCCGCTGCTCCCGACGCGCCCGTCCCGCCGGCCGACGATGCCGGGACAATGACCACGAGCGTCTCGCCCCAACCCACCATGATCTCACCGCAACCCTCGGAGGCAGCGGTTCCTTGACCCGGAGCTGGTCCGTGCTCGCCGTCCTCGTGATCGTCGCGGCGACGGTCGCCCCTGTCGCGTTGGTCAACCAGACGGTGACGAGACATTTCCGGATTGGTCTGCCGCTCCTGTCGCTGACGAACGTGGACGCCGGTGGACAGAGCCGCTTCGGGTCGTTCCCTGTGCAGCGCAAGCGACACTACCAGATCGAACTGGAGGCGACCGGCGCCGCGGCGTTTCAGGTTTACCTCGACTACCAGGACGGCGTCGGCGTCAAAAAATACGACCCCCCGCTTTCGTTCGACGAGCGGGCACAGGTGCTTTACCCGGTCACGCAAGCGGTCCGCGACGACCCGGCGGCCTCGGTCGTCATCGACGCGGCGCAGGGATTGCATGTGGGGCGGCTCACCGTCTGCGAGATCAACCGGAGCTTCTACGTGTGGCGCGCGGCGGTGCGCACGGGGGCGTCCGTGGCGCTCGTGGCGGGGATGTCCCTGCTCGGCTGGCGGTACTATCGCCATCGGTCCTCGGTGCCACTGACCCCGGGTTGGGACAGGAAGGCGGCGCGGCGGACCGGCGCGCTCGCGGCGACCCTGCTGACGCTGGCAGGCAGCTTCAGCGTGTTCTTCCTGCAAAGCCAGCACGCGAGACTTTTCCGGCAGCCGCCGCAGTCGTCGATCCGCGGGTGGGACGGGGCGTTTTATTACTTCTGGCTGCGTTCGGCGGCCATCGAGGGCGACTTCGATTTTTCCAAGGACCTGCGCTACTGCAACACGATGTCGCTGCCCGCGCGCGAGGAAGCCCTGCGAGACACGCCGCGGACGAGCATCGGCCGGTTTCCCAACAAGTATCCTATCGGCTGGGCGTTGCTCGAAGCGCCCTGGTACGTGGCGGCTGACACGACGGCGCGCCTCGTCAACGCGCTTGGCGGCCAGGTACGACGCGACGGTTGGCAGCCGCTCTACCAAGTGTTCCTAATCGCGGGGCAGATCGTCTACGCGGCCGGCGGACTGTGGCTCGCGTACCGTTTCGTGGCCGGCATCCTGCCGCACACGCTGGCGGTGTGCGGGGTTGTGCTCGGTTGGATGTGTTCGCCACTGGCGTACTACCAGATCATCGACTTGGCCATGTCGCACAACGTGATGTTCTTTGCGTTGATGGTGTCCTATCATTTCGCGGGGAAACTACGGGCCGAGCCGACGCGCCTGCGGCACTGGGTGACGGTCGGGTTGGGTTGCGCGTTCGTGATCCTTTCGCGTTACCAAGGCGCGGTGATGCTGCTCTTCCCCGGGGTCGTCTGCCTGCAAGCCGTCTGGCGGGACCGGCGTTGCTGGCGCGGGATGGCTTGCGGGATCGCCGCCAGCGTCGTGCCGCTCGCGTTGCAGGCAACGGCGTGGAAGGCGGTGTACGGATCATACCTCCTCTACACCTACGAGGGCGAAGGCTTTAACTGGGCTCACCCGCACCTGTACGAAGTTTTGTTCTCGCCCCACCACGGGTTGTTCAACTGGCACCCGGCGCTCATGGTCGGATTTTTGGGATTCGCGGCGTGGGCTGTGACGACGCCGCAGCGCACGGAGGCCTGGTGTTTCGCCGTGTCGCTCTTGTCGACGATCTACGTCAACGGTTCGTGGTGGTGCTGGTGGTTCGGCGACTCGTTCGGCAGCCGGGCGTTCGAGGGCTGCACGTTATACGCGATGTTGGGTTTCGGATGGTTGCTGCACATGCTGGTGCAGCGCACCGCAGCGTTTACGACGACGGCGGTGGCGGTGCTGCTGGCAGGACTGTGGAACATGAACCTGCTTTGGCTGAGCAACGACGGCCCATTGGTGCTCTCGAAGCCAATCCCATGGGTCGAGAAGATCGCGCTGAACCGCCGTTATTGGTCCGAGGTTTTCTGAAGCTCATCCAAGCCAAAGATAGGATTGCCTCGGAGAGGCAACCCTGCCTTAGACGATGCGCCTGCAGCGCGACTTACGCCAACCCGAGCACCTTGTCCGGCGTCAGCGGCAACTCTCGCACGCGCATGCCCGTCGCGTGGTACACCGCGTTGGCAATCGCCGCCGGCACGCCGACGATGCCGATCTCGCCAACGCCCTTGATGCCAAGCGGGTTGATGTGCGTGTCCTGCGTGTCCACGAAGATCACGTCGATCCAGGGCACGTCGGCGCACACGGGGATGTGGTATTCGGAGAGATTGGTGTTGACCAACCGCGCGTCGCGCTCGTCGGCAATCGTCGCTTCCGTCAGACCCATGCCGATGCCGAAGATCACCCCGCCACGGATCTGGCTCTCGGCCGTCTTTTCGTTGAGCCGCTTGCCGATGTCGAAGGCACCCACCCACCGCGATACGCGCACCTCGCCCGTATCCTCGTGCACGCGCACCTCGCAGAACTGCGCGCCGAACGCGTGCATGGAGAACTTTTTCTTTTCCTCCTTGTCGGGCGCGGAGTCGGCCTTCACCTCCAGGCGCGGCAACTTGGCGCGTGTCAGGATCGCGGCGTAACTCTCGCCTTTGTTCGGATCGCTTTTAAGCGAGAGCTTGCCGTCGGCGGCCACCACGTCCTGCGCGCTGGCGTTGTGCAGCGGCGAACCCTCGTCGGAGAGCGCCATGCCGATCAGCTTCTGAATCACCTGATCGCACGCCGCCTGCACGGCACTGCCCGTGCTCGCCGCCGTCTGCGAACCACCGCTCACCGGCGTCTTGGGCAGGATGCTGTCGCCCAACTCGAAGCGTACCTTGTCCATCGGCAGCCCGAGCGTGCCGGCGGACACCTGCGTCATCACCGTCCACGTGCCCGTGCCGAGGTCTTGGCTGCCCGCGAGTACGAGCGCCGTGCCGTCGGAGTTGATGCACGCGCTGGCGTTAGACTGGGAGCGGTTGGTCGGGTAGGTCGCCGTCGCCATGCCGTAGCCGACGAGCCACTTGCCGTCGCGGATCGAGCGCGGTTCGGGGCTGGCCTTCCATTTGTCCCAACCGAACTTCTCCGCCGCGCGCTGGTAACACTCGCGCAAACCTTTGCTCGAAAAGGGCACCTTCTTCTCTGGATCGGTCTCGGCGTAGTTCTTGAGCCGTAGTTCCAGCGGGTCCATCTTCAGTTCGCGCGCCATCTCATCGAGCGCACTCTCCATGGCAAACGTTCCCGGTGCCTCGCCCGGCGCGCGCATGTAGCTCGGTGTGCCGAGACTCAGGCGCACGAGGCGCTGGGTGGTCTGGATGTTGTCGCACGCGTAGAGCATGCGCGTGGCGACCGTCGCCTGCTCGGGGAACTCGTCGAAGGTGGACGTGTGGTTGGTCACGTCATGGACCAACGCGGCGAACTTGCCCTCGTCGTCCGCGCCGACCGAGAATCCCTGGTAGGTGTGCGCGCGCGAGCCCGTGTTGTTGAACATCTGCTGGCGCGTGATGGCGATCTTGACGGGTTTCTTGACCTCTTTCGCGCACATCGCCGTGAGCATCGTGTGCGCCCACACCGGCCCCTTGGAGCCGAACCCGCCGCCGACGTAGTGGCAGATCACGCGCACGTTCTCGTCGTGCAACCCGAACAGTCCGGCGACCCGCTGCCGGGTCGTGAAGATGCCCTGCGTGGCGTCGAAGATCGTCAGGCGGTCGCCGTCCCACGACGCGATGGTGGCGTGGGGTTCGAGCGCGTTGTGGTTCTCGATGGGCGTCTGGTAGGTCCGCTCGATGCGGTGCGGTGCGGAGTTAAGCGCGGCGGTCGGCGTGTTCTCGGAGGAGTCGGCCGGCTTCTTCTCGCCGCCGCCGATTTGGCCGGGGTTGAACGCTTCGTGGAGGTGCGCCAGGAGGTCGGCAATGGGCTTGCCCTCGTTGTACTTTACCTTGACCAAGCTCGCTGCGTAAGTGGCTTGTTCCAGGGTTTCAGCGACTACCACCCCGATGGGTTGGAGGAAGAAGTGGACGGCCGCGTCCTGCAAAAGCGCCATCTGGCGCGCGGCGGGCGTGGAGTTAACGCCCATAGACGGCTGCTTGGGCAGCTTGGGCATGTTGAAGGGTGTGAACACCGCCAGGACGCCGGGTGAACCCTCCGCGGCCTTGGTGTCCATGCTCTCGACGCTGCCGTCAGAGATCGTGCTGTTGACGATGACGCCGTAGACGAGGCCGGGCACGTTCACCTCGGCCGAATAGCGCACGCCGCCGGTGACCTTGAGCCGGCCATCCGTGCGGTCCACGGGTGCGCCGATGATATCTGGATTGCGAGCTTCCATGTGAAAAAAGGGAGAAGGTTCAGGCGGCCTGCAAGCCACCGCTGACGGTGCCCAACGCTCGGACGATGCTGCGCTTGGCGAGTTCGATCTTGAAGGAGTTGTACTTGTAGCCCTTGGCGTGCTTCATCGCGGCCTCGGCGGCGGCTTTGAACGTCGTCTCATTGGCCGGCTCGCCGACGAGTTTTTCCTCCGCGGCTTCGGAGCGCCACGGCTTGTGGGCGACCCCGCCGAGGGCCACGCGCGCGGTCTTGATCTTGCCGTCGTTTATTTCCAACGCCGCGGCAACGCTCACCAGCGCAAACGCATAGCTCGCCCGGTCACGGACCTTGAGGTAGAACGAATTTTTCGCCCAGGCCGCGTCGGGCAGATCGACGGCGTAGATGAGTTCGTCGGGCGCGAGCGTCGTGTCGTGCTCGGGATGGTCGCCGGGCAGGCGGTGGAAGTCCTTGATGGCGATGGAACGCTCGCCCTTCGGTCCGCGCACCTGCACGACGGCGTCGAGCGCGGCCATGGCGACGGCCATGTCGCTCGGGTGCGTGGCGATGCAGGAGTCGTTGGTGCCGAGCACGCCGCAGACGCGGTTGTAGCCTTCCAGCGCGCCGCAGCCGCTGCCGGGCGCGCGCTTGTTGCACGCCGGGAACGCCGGGTCGTAGAAGTAATAGCAACGCGTGCGCTGGAGCAGGTTGCCGCCGGTAGTGGCGGCATTGCGAAGCTGCGGGCTCGCTCCGGCCAGGAGCGCCTGACTCAACACCGGGTAATCCCGCGCGATGAGCGGGTGTTCGGCCACGTCGGAGTTGCGGGCGAGCGCGCCGATGCGCACGCCGCCGGCGGGGAGTTCCTCGATCTTGGCGAGCGGCAGACGGGTGATGTCCACGAGCCGTTGCGGACGCTCGACGCCCATCTTCATCAGGTCGAGCAGATTGGTGCCGCCGCCGAGAATCTTGGTGTGCGGCTGCGCGGTGAGTTCACCGGGGACGGCCGCCGGGTCGGTTGCGCGCGTGTAGTTAAAAGGGTTCATGTAGGAAAGGGAGGTTAGGAGACGGCGACAGGTGCCTTCTTGATTTGACCGTTGGCCTCGCGCACGGCCGCGACGATGCCGTTGTACGCGCCGCAGCGGCACAGGTTGCCGCTCATCCACTCGCGGACCTCGGCGTCGCTGCCCGCGTGGCCCTCGTCGATGCAGGCCACCGCCGAGCAGATCTGCCCGGGCGTGCAGTAGCCGCACTGGAAGCCGTCGTGCTTGATGAAGGCGGCCTGGACCGGGTGGAGTTCATCGCCCTTGGCGAGACCTTCGATGGTGGTGATCTCCTCCCCCTCGTACGAAAGCGCGAGCGCGAGGCAGGCGTTGATGCGGCGGCCGTTGGCGAGCACCGTGCAGCTTCCGCACTGGCCGTGGTCACAACCTTTCTTGGTGCCGGTGAGTTGGAGACGCTCACGCAGAGCGTCGAGGAGCGTGACGCGCGGGTCGACCTGGAGTTGATGTTCCTGGCCGTTGATGCGCAGGGTCAGCGGAACGGTCTCCGCACCGGTGGGCGGGCCGGTTTTCTTGCCGTCGCTGGTCGGGTCCTCGGCGCCGAGAGACTCTTGCAGCGGGGTGACGAGTTGCGAAGCGAAGAGCGCCACGCCAACGGCGGAGGTGCCCGCGAGGAAACCGCGGCGCGTCAGGGAGAACGCCTCGTCAGGCGCCTCATCGGGAGAAAGAAAATCGTTTGGCATTGAGGCAAGGGGAAAGTTCTTAGCGGGCAAAAACCGACGCGGCGATATATCCGCAGGAAGAGGACGACCCGCACGGGATTTGTGCGGTGACGGGAGTCCGCCGGAGTCGGCAGGAAGCAGACGGAGCCATGGTGGCTGTTCATGTAGTTCGCCGCCCGACTAGCGTTCGGTTGCGAATATTTTTGCGGTGGATTGCTCCCGGCTAGGCGCCGCGTTCCCGCCGGAGTTTGTATTCCCGTCGCGCGGCCAGCGTTGCATCGAAGCGGCGTTGGAGGTCTGCCCGCAGAGAAATCCGTTTGAGCAGCTTGATGAACCGGGTGGCATGGTACTGGGCACGGAAGAAGCGGGGACGCAGCTCGACGAAGCTGATGGCCGTGTCCGCCGTCGTCAGATCACCCGCCGCCAGACGCACAAACGCCGCCGCCAACCCGCCGGGAAACGCCAGCGCGTCGTAGCGGGCATGGAAGACGGCGCAGGCCTCACGCCAGGCATCGAAAGCCTGTCGGCCCTCCGAACGATGGGCGACGGTATCATCGATGGCTTGTTTGAGGCGGCGCAGTTCCGCCGCATTGTGGTCGATGGTCTGCTTCACGGATCACGCGCCGGACGGCCGACCATCACTCGACCCGCACGCCCGCCGCCCGCATCTCGTCCAAGGCGCGGGCGCAGTCGCCCGGCTGGAGTTCCACGCCGCGGCAGGCTCTGGACAGCAGGCGCACGCCGAGTCCCTCGCCGCGCGCGTCCAGGGCCGTGAACTTCACGCAATAATCCGTCGCCAGCCCGACGACCGTCACCTCCGCCACGCCGCGCCCGCGCAGGTACTCGCCCAGACCCGTGGCGCGGCGGTGGCCGTTGTCGAAGAACCCGCTGTAGCTGTCGATCTCCGTGTCCGTGCCCTTTTGGAAAACACGTTCCCAGCGCGCGCGATCCAACCCCGGCGCGAACTCCGCTCCCGGCGTCCCTTGCACGCAGTGGACCGGCCAGAGCGTCTGCGGCAAGCCGTGTAGATCGATGCGGTCGAACGGCTGCTTGCCCGGGTGGTTCGCCGCGAAGCTCGCGTGGTCGCGCGGATGCCAGTCCTGCGTCGCCACGATCAGGTCGAACTCACTCTGAAGCCCGTTGATGACTGGCACGACCTCGCCACCGCCCGGCACGGCGAGCGCGCCGCCCTCGACGAAGTCCGCCTGCACGTCCACGACGATCAAAGTGCGCATCTTGCCCGTATACATCGCCGATGGGCGTGACAACGCACCCGGTTTTCTCCAAGGTCTGCTGACTCGCCATGGTCCCACGCGCCCTTTTGCGAAGACTCGGTCGGATGGCGCTGCTGTTCTTCCTCGTCACCGTGCCCGCCGCCTGCGTGTTGTCGCCCGACCGGCTGGTGCTCTTCCCCTCACGCGAGGCGCTCACGCACGCTGGGGCCACGCGGGTGACACTGCCCTTCCGCGACGGCGCGCTCGAACTCTGGACCGCCCGCAGCCGCCCGGCGACCACCGACCGGGCGGAACTTTACGTCCTGCGCTTCTACGGCAACGCTGACCGTGCCGACCCGAACGTGGGCGTCGAGAGCCGCGAACAATGGTCCCGCCGCGACACGGCGTTGTGGGGCGTCAACTACCCCGGCTACGGCGGCAGCGACGGCTCGGCGCGGCTCGACAGCATCGGCCCGGCGGCGCTCGCGGCCTACGACGCCCTGCGCCGGGAGGCGGGGCCGGACCGGCCGATCCTCGTCTTCGGCACGAGCCTGGGCACGACCGCCGCGTTGCACGTCGCCGCGCAACGCCCCGACGTAGCTGGGTTGATCCTGCAAAACCCGCCGCCCATCCGCCAAATTATCTTGCGCGCTTACGGCTGGTGGAACCTGTGGCTGATCGCCGGTCCGCTGGCGGCGCACATTCCCCGAGCTCTCGACAGCGTTGCCAACGCTCGCTCCATCAACGGTAAGGCCGTTTTCCTGCTGGCCGAAAACGACGAGACTGTCGCGCCCAAGTACCAGCGGCTCGTGGTCGAAGCGTACGCGGGCGAAAAGCGGGTTGTCACCCTGGCCGGCGCACGGCACAATTCACCCATCGAAGGGGAGGCGCTGACGGACTTCGAGCAGGCAGTGGACTGGTTGTTGGCGCCTCGTCCAGCGGCGTTCGTCCCAAGGTAGGGTTGCCTCTCCGAGCAACTCTAGGTTTTCTGCCAAGGAACGTTCATCCAGACAAAAGTCAGAGCTGCCTTGGAGAGCCAAAGGACCTTGGTAGCGACCAGCCGCCTAGCGGCTTGTTCTTTACGGATGGTTCGCCGGGTCGCGGTCGGCGGCGCGGTTGACGCCGAAGCGTTGCGCCTCTTCTAGCGTGAGCACGCCGTCGTGGTTCTTGTCGATGGCGTTGAAGAGCCGGCGCACGACCGCGTCGCGGCGCTTGCCGTGGGTGTTGAGTTCTTCCTTGGTAATCTTGCCGTCGTGGTTGAGGTCTAGCGCGCGGAAGGTCGCGGCGGCCTCATCCTGGTGGGCCTTTTCGACCTGGTTCCACTCGTCCTTGGTGATGGCTCCGGTGCCGTTGAGGTTGTACGTGGCGAAGATCGCGTCGGCGAACCCGGCGTCGAACTCGGCGTAGGTCACCTTGCGGTCACCGTTCGTGTCGAGCTTCTCGAAGATGGAGGTCGCCCCACCGGCAGGTTTGTGTTCGTTGCGCTCGGCGGTAGTCATGCAGCCGGTGACGGCGACGAGGGACGCAGCGGCGAGCAGGAGAAAGGAGGTCTTCATCACAAACGGTCTATCGTGACACCCGCGTCCCGTGCGCTTGCAAAAGCAGAATGGCCTCACGCAAAGTC
>CAXUIU010000080.1:0-1770 GCA_964250955.1 uncultured Chthoniobacterales bacterium
GACGAACTGACG
The DNA here is from genome assembly GCA_964250955.1 of uncultured Chthoniobacterales bacterium. Lineage (GTDB taxonomy): Bacteria > Verrucomicrobiota > Verrucomicrobiia > Chthoniobacterales > SZAS-18 > CAHJWO01. Next base: position 13 of record CAXUIU010000080.1, read on the forward strand.
CGTGCGAGCATGATGGACTGGCTCGCGGATATCCTCCGACGCACCGGGCAGACGGCGGTGCTCGTCACTCACAACATCGAGGAGGCCGTCTGCCTGTCCGACCGTATCGCCGTGCTCGGGCGGCGTCCCGGTCGGATCGTGGAGACCGTGCCGGTTCGTCTGGCTCGTCCGCGACCCGAGGCCTCCCGCGCGACGACCGAGTTCCTACGCGTCGTGGCCGAGACACGCGCGATCGTGCGCCGGGTCGCGTGTGGGACTGACGCCCGGACCGCGGATGACCAGCAGGCCACGATGTTCGCCGAGTTCGCCGAGATCGTTAACCACCCGCTGACAGCCTCCGCCGCGCCCACAACATGACCAACCGCTGGGCCTATCTTTTGATGTTCGTCTCGGTCCCGTTGGCCTGGTGGATCGTGGCACGGGCGGCGTGGCTGCCGACGGTGGTGCTACCCGGACCCAAGCTCGTCCTCGACATCCTCTCGGCGGAACGCGCGGTCTTCCTCCACCACACGCTGGTGACGCTCGGGGTGGGCCTGCTCGGTTATCTCATCGCCAACGTCCTCGCCGTCGCGTTCGCGCTGGCGTTCGTTTACGTCCCGTGGCTGGAAGACTTCGCCACGCCGTGGATGGTGCTGGTCCGCAACATCCCGTTCGTGACTCTCGCCAGCATTCTGCTGCTGACCCTCGGCGACCAACTCGCCCCGAAGCTCGTCATCGTCGTGCTGGTGTGTTTCTTTCCGCTGCTGGCCAACCTCAACAAAGGTCTGCGCTCGGCGGACACGGGCTTGCTCGACCGGATGCGCACGTTGCGCGCGACGCGCTGGCAGACGTTCCGCGCCGTGCGCTGGCCGGCGGCACTGCCGTACTACATGGCCGCGCACGAGATTGCATTCACCGGCTGTCTGCTCGGAGCCATCGTCGCGGAGTGGTTCTTCGCCCGCGCGGGCCTAGGATTTCTGCTCGTGCAATCTGTCACGGAGTACCGCGCCGACCGTCTGTACGCCGTGACGCTGATTGCTGGGGTGCTGTCCGTCGGCAGTTATCTGCTCTGCCGCGCGGCGGAGCGGTGGATGTTCCGCTGGCAAACGCAGTGAGCGCAAGAGGATATATGGAAAACAAGGGCGATCCTACTCTCAACAACGCACCGTCGTTCTCGCACGCCGCGAGCGCGGAACCGCCGCCGTCCACCGATGTGCCGCCGACGAAACCTGCCGCCGGGCAAAAGGACATTCCGTTCTACCGGCTGGGTCTGCCGTGGGTCGGCACGACGAGGGCGTCGAAGCTCGACCCGTACCAGTTCTATCTCGACGGCTACCGGCAGTGCGGCCCGATCTACCGCACGCGGCTGGGCGGACGGACCCCCATCGTGCTCGGCGGCCTGGAGGCCAACGACTTCATCTGGCGCGCGCCGGAAAACTGGAGCTACGCCAACGGCAACGTCGCCTTCCGCGAGCAGATGGGGCCGGACCACGTCACCCAACTTGACGGCAAGCCGCACCGCGCGCGGCGTCAGCATCTCCAGCCAGCGTTCCGGCCAGACACGATCATGCGCCACGTGCCGGTGATGGACGGCGTCATTTCCACCGCACTCGACCAGGCCGCCGGGAAGCCCATCGACTTCACCCGGCTGCTGGCCACGACCATCATCCGCATGGCGAGCAAGACGGTCGTGCAGTGCGACCTGAACGAGGAGATGATCCACAAGATGGACGTGTGGGAACACGACTTCATCTACGGCGTGAACCTGCGCTGGATGCG
>CAXUIU010000080.1:1870-11985 GCA_964250955.1 uncultured Chthoniobacterales bacterium
AACACCCAGCCCGAGTGGCGTGCGGCGTTGCGCGAGGAACTGGAGCCGTGGGACGCGAAGACGTTCCGGGGCATGAGCCAGTTCCCCCGGTTGAAGGCGACGATCCAGGAAGTCCAGCGGCTGCGTCCGGGCTCCATCGTGCTGCCGCGCACGGCGGCGGCTGACATGGAGTTCAAGGGGCATCGCATCCCGGCCGGCGCACCGGTGGTGCATGCGAACACGCTGTGCCATTTCCTCGACGAGATTTACGAAGACCCGTTCCGTTTCAATCCCGAGCGTTGGCTGGATGGAAAGACGTATCCGGCCAAGGCGAACGGCTTCTTCGGCGGCGGCGCGCACATCTGCCTCGGGATGAACATGACGCTCATCCACACGCCGCTCATCCTGGCGAACCTCGTGCGTAACTACGACCTGGAGTTCACCTTCGATCCATCCTTCGACGTGCGGATGGGCTTCGGTAACAACCAGATGCGCAAGAACGTGCCCGGCCGCTTGGTGGCACGCACGCCGGAGGCCGTCGCGGCATGAAGTGCCTTCTCGCGTGGCTGGTCAGTTCCGTAGGATTGCTCGCAGCATCCGCGTACGCGGCAGAGGAACTCGTCATCGCGGACAACGATTTCTCAGGTCCGGCAACCACCAACCTCCAGGCAGCCATCTTCCTCCTCAACACGCCCGGCGTGCGCGTGCTCGGGCTGACGGTCGTCACTGGCGACGCGTGGCGCGACGATGAGGTCGCGCACACCCTGCGGCTGCTGGAGATCATGGGCCGCCCGGAGGTGCCCGTCGTGCCGGGGGCGGTGTTCCCGCTCATCAACAACCAGGAGCGCACCGCGCTGTGGCAGCGTTCCTTCGGCAAGATCTTCTGGAAGGGCGCGTACAACACGACGGAGGAAAGCCCGCTCAAAACCTACCGCCAACACGGGCCGTTCGAGGTGCCGCCGTTGCTCGAAGGCAACCCGACACTCAAGCCATTGGCGCAGACCGCCGCCGCGTTTCTGATCGAGCAAGTCCACAAGTACCCGCACCAGGTGTCGGTCTACGCCGGTGGGCCGCTGACGAACCTCGCGCTGGCGATCCGCCTCGACCCGGAGTTCGCGTCGTTGGCGAAGCAACTCGTTTTCATGGGCGGCATCCCCGCCACCAACGCGACCACCAAATCCGCCCACGCCGAGAACCTCGCCTACAACGGCGTCGTCAACCCGGACTTCAACCTCTACTTTGATCCCGAGGCGGCTTACATCGTCCTGCACGCGCCGTGGGCGAAGATCGTCTCCGTGGGCGAGATCACGAACCGCGTGGTGCTGACCAAAGAATTGCTCGCGCGCGTCACCGCCGTCGACACGCCGGTCACCGCGTACCTGGCCAAGTACGCGCAGTTCGACGTGCCGCTGTGGGATGAGATGACCGCCGCGGTCCTCGCCGATCCGTCGCTGGTCAAGGCGCGCGCGACGTTCCGCCTGGACGTGGACATCGACCACGGCGCGAACTACGGCAACGCGCGGGTCTACACAGAGGGGACTGCCCCAGGGTTGGGTGAGCAGCCGGTCGAGATCGTGACGGACCTCGACGACGCGCGGTTCACGGACGAGTTCGTCCGCGCCATGCAGGCACCGCCCTGAAGGTCTCACTTCCAGAACCCGCGGTGCGGCTCGACGAGTTCCGCTTCGAGTTCAGGGATCGGTCCCCAGACCTTCACGTCCTTCTGGCTGTGGGCGAACACGTAGCGGCAGGGCACGTCCAGCGTGGGGTTCTGCTCGCTGCTGCCGGTGAGTTCGAGCAGGCGCTTTTCCGCCGCCCCGTACACCACGCGGCCGACGTTGGCCCAGTACATCGTGCCCGCGCACATCACGCACGGCTCGAAGGTCGTGTAGAGCGTGCAGCCCCACAGGTACTCGGGCGAAAAGTTCGTCCAGGCCGCGCGCACGAGCGTCGCTTCCGCGTGGTTGACGGTATCGACGTTGCCCTGTTCCATGAGCACGGTTTCGTGGTCGGGCGCGACCAGGACGCAGCCGAAGGGGTGGTGGCCGTACTGCTTGGCGCGCTTGGCGACCTCGTTGGCTCGCCGCAGGTTGCGAACCATTTGCTCGGCCGTGGGGTCAGCCCCGCCAGGGGTCGGACGCGGCGGCAAATCGGACGCGGCGCAGGGTTCGACGACACCTGCTGCCAGCGCCGTCGCACCGAAGACTAAACCGGATCGCCACAAGAAATCGCGGCGTGACAAAGCTTGGATGGCCGGCGGAAACGGCAAGCGTTGGTGCTGCATAAGATGCCCTCGGTAGCCCTAAACGCACCCAGAACAACAGATCATGCCAGCGAAGGAAAGCGCGGTGATGGCAGGGCGTCTAGATAATGAGATGCAAGGTAGGGTAACCTGCTGCCGGGGATATTTTTGTAGATTCGTAAAAGTTTGTCATTTTCCGATTGACGAACCCTTCTCTTCCCAGGCACAAACGCAAGGCATCGGGGAGGAACCCGATGTCTGCATGGGGCAGTTCGTAGGGGATCAGCAGCTTCCAGGGTAGTTATGGCATCTAAAGCAATCATTGCAGGACTCTCTTTCTTACTTCTTTCACCGCTTCCCAGCGTCTTGGCGCAAGGCGCGGTGAACACACCAAACGCGCCGACCCAAGGGGGCGGCGTGACAAAAACGCCCGGCGACACGTCGGCATCATCTAGCAGCAGCAATGCCGATGAGGTCACCATCACCGCTATACCGGTGGAGGAAGACATCATGCCGACGAACCGGCCGAGCAATTCCGTCTACGGCACGGACCTGCCGGTGCAGGACACGCCGCGCAACGCGACCATCATCTCGCGCGAACAGCTCAGCGCCGTGGACATCCAGGACCCGCGCGACTTCTCCAAGCTGTCGTCGGATAGCTTCACGCAGTCGAACTTCGGCGCGCCTGCCAACCCTTCCATCCGCGGCCAGACGGCGGACGTGTTCGTCAACGGCATCCGCCGCGGCCTGACCAGCAACGGCAACGGCTTCCCGATTGATTTCAACAGCGTCGAGTCTATCGACATCATCAAGGGGCCGGCCAACTCGGTTTACGGCGCGTCCCAGTACGTCGGTGGTTACGTGGACGAAATCACCAAGCAACCATTCTTCGACAAACTCCAAGGGAACATCGGCACCACCATTGGCCAGTACGATGTGTACCGTTGGAACGCGGATGCCGGCGGCCCGCTCATCAAGGACAAACTCGCCTTCCGCCTCAGCTACACGGGCGAGGAGTCTGGGAGCTACTACGACGACGCGCACAAGCAGACGGAGGCCGTCTACGCCGCGCTGACGTGGACGCCGAACGCTCGCTACACGCTGGCGATTAGCGGCGAATGGAACGAGGCCGACTACAACGAGAACAACGGCATCAACCGCGTCACGCAGAACTTGATCGACAACGACAAGTACATCACCGGCACGGTGCAGAACCTGAACAATCTGCCCAACAACCTCCAGATCGGCGCGTTTTCCAACCCCGTGGTCGCCGGACCAACGGTCGACATCGACCACTCGTTGCACATCATCGGGCCCAACGACGGCTCCTACGGCCACACCGAGTACGCCCAGGCGATCCAGACGCTCATCGTCAACGAGAACTTCAAGATCGTGAACAACACGCTCTACGAGCGCATCGACCGGCGCACGTACAACTCGCAGCAGTTTGACGAGGTGCTCAGGAACAACTCGGCCGTCGACAACCGCCTAGAGTTTATCATCGACAACGACCTCATGTTCGGCGGCGGCTCTGGCCACGACGGCAAGGACGGCGGCAAGGAGGTCGCCAGCACCATGAGCAAGGGCGGCGGCGGGTTGACGATTCACAACCAGCTCAACACGGGCATCGAGTTCCGCTACCAGAACAACACGAACTACGACACCTTCGCCGTCGAGCCGTTCGATGCCTTTGACATCACCAAGGGACCATCATCGATCTTCATTCCCATCGCCACCAACCTGGCGGCGGGCGACTCCCACATTCCCGGCGAGCCGGCGCGCTACGTCTTCTCGCCGCTCAACGGCGACAATGCTCACTCGAACCTCTACGAATTCGGCCCCTACTTCCAGGACGTGCTGAAGCTCACCGAGAAATTCAGTCTGCTCTTCGGTGCGCGGGCGGACATCCTTTACGTCGATGCCAAGACGCCTCCCGGCACGCCGGCGGCCGAGTTCAAGACGCTGTCCACCACCCAGGTGCTGCCGAACGCGAACATCAGCCCGACCTACAAGCCGTTCCCGTGGCTGACGACCTACTTCACCTTCAACTTCAGCCAATCCACGAACACGGGCGACGGCGGCGACTACAGCCCGACGTTCTCTTCGCACGACTTCCATCAGCCGAGCTTTCTTTATGAGGTGGGCTCGAAGTTTTCCCTGCTCAACAACCGGCTGTTCCTCACCGCGACCGGCTACGTGCAGAACCGCCAGAACCCGTCGCAAGGTGGCACTTCGGTCAAGATCGAGGCCAAAGGCCTGGAGTTCGACGCCGCCTATCAGCCGAACAAACATTTCTACGCCACCGCCAGCTACAGCCTGCTGGACTCGCACACGGTCGATCCCGGCTTTGTGCACGAGTACCTGCCGATTACCTTCAGCACGAACGTGACGCCAGGAACGATCCTGCTCACCGACGTGCCTCCGCCCGGCTTTGCCGTGCCCAACGGTCACTACCGCACGCCGGGCTACCCCGAGCACTTATTCAACGCGCTGGCGACCTACAAATTTGACTTCGGACTTGGATTCACCGCCGACTTGCAGGTGACCAGTCCGATGACGCTTTCCTACGACGGCAACACCAAGATCCCCTGGCAGTACAACGTGGACCTCAGCGCGTTCTACCAATACAAGCGGTACGAGGTGCGCCTGGGTCTCTACAACGTCACCAACCAACATAACTGGGATCCGGCCAACCCGATCTACGGCAACGAGTCCGTCTTTGCCGATGAACCGTTCCACGTCGAAGGAACGTTCAAGATCAAATTCTGAACCGGACGCGAGCGGCGATGTTGGCAGGCGGGGGACGGTCCGTCAGGGCTGTCCCCCTTCGCTCGTCAGCGCCCATTGTACGCATGACCACGGCTGCACTTTTTTCTAGATCACGAACCGTTACTTTCGCTGCGGCGATGTTTTTGACGCTTTCTCCGCAGGGTCGCGCGCAGGAGACAGCCGCGCCGCCGATGAAGGTGAAGGTAGTCGTGGTGACCATGTTCGAGGTCGGTAATGACACAGGCGACACGCCGGGCGAGTTCCAGTTTTGGTACGAGCGCGAGAAGCTGACGAAGCGGTTCGCGCTGCCCGCGGCGTTCCACGACGTGTTGGCCAACGAGGAGGCCGGGGTGGCGGCGTTCGTCACCGGCGAAGGCACGGCGCACTCGGCGTCGAGCGTCATGGCAGTGGGCCTCGACCCACGGTTCGATTTTTCCAAGGCCTACTGGTTGATTGATGGTATCGCGGGAGCCGACCCGGCCGACGCGAGCCTGGGCAGTGCGGCGTGGGCCGAGTGGGTGGTCGACGGCGACCTGGCGCACGAAATCGACGCGCGTGAAATACCTAAAGATTGGCAAGACCCGTTCGTCCCGCTGGACACCTGGACCCCGTATCCCCAGCCGCGCCCGCCGGAGGGGAGCGCCACGCTGGCCTACCACCTCAACCCCAAGTTGCGCGACTGGGCCTACGAACTGACGAAAGACGTTCCTCTGCTCGACAACGACAAGATGAAAGCCAGCCGGGCTCGCTACACGGAAACTCCTGCCGCGCAGAAGCCGCCCTTCGTGCTAAAGGGCGACACGCTCTCCGCCGGCACGTTCTGGCACGGCAAACTCATGGACGGTTGGGCCAACCGCTGGGTGAAGTATTGGACGGACGGCAAGGGCAATTTCGTCACCACCGCCATGGAAGACTCGGGCACGATGCAATCGCTCACTTTGCTGGCGCGGGCGGGCCGGGTCGATCTCGGCCGTGTGCTGGTGCTGCGCACGGTCAGCAACTACGATTCGCCGCCGCCGGGAGTGACGGCGGCGCAGAACCTGGAAGAAGAGAACAAGGGGCTTTATTCCGCCTATCTTCCGAGCCTGGAAGCGGCGTACCGGGTAGGCAGCACGGTCGTGCACGAGATCACCGCGCATTGGGACAAGTACGAGGCGCAGTCGCCAGCGCCAAAGTAGTGGTCGGTTGGAGATATCCATGCTCGAACGGCTTTTCCACCTGCGCGCAAACGGCACGACGGTCCGAGGCGAACTTACCGCCGGGCTGACCACGTTCGCCGCGATGGCCTACATCCTGGCCGTGAACCCCTACATCTTGGGCAAGGCCGGCCTGGATACGGGCGCAGTGCTGACGGCCACCGCTCTGGCGGCGGCGTTCACCACGTTGGCGATGGGCCTCGTTAGCAACTACCCACTCGCGCTCGCGCCGGGCATGGGCCTCAATGCTTTCTTCGCCTTCACGATGTGCCTGCAAGGCGGGCTTTCCTGGCCGCAAGCGCTGGGATTGGTGTTCTGGGAAGGAGTCATTTTCTTGGTGCTCTCCGTGGGCGGTGTGCGGCAGCGGATCGTCGACGCGATCCCACCAGGGTTGAAGACCGCCATCGGCTGCGGCATCGGGCTATTTATCGCGTTCATCGGCCTGAAAAGCGGTGGTGTGATCGTCGCCAACGAGGCAACGTTCGTCGGACTCGGAGACTTCCGGCAACCGGCTGTGTGGCTGGTGCTATTGGGCATCGTGCTGACGGCGACCCTCGTCGGCCGCAACGTGCGCGGGGGCATCGTGCTGGCCGTGCTGGGGCTGGCGGTGGCGGGTTTGTTCGTCCCCGCGCTGCCGGCCGACCTGGGGAAGGGGTTACACGTGACCAACCTGCCATCGGGGGTGTTCGGATGGCCGAAGTCCCTGGCGCCAACCTTCCTCAAGCTCGACCTCGGCTACCCCTTCACCCACGCCGCGCAGGCGCTGTCCTTGTTGCTGACGTTGCTGGTCGTAGACCTTTTCGACAATCTTGGCACGTTGCTGGCTGTGACACGCCGGGCCGGGTTCATGGACGCTGACGGCAACCTGCCGCGTCTGGGCCGCGCGCTGCTGGCGGACGCGGGCGCGGCGATGTTCGGCGCGCTGCTGGGCACGAGCACGACCACGAGCTACGTCGAGAGCGCCGCGGGCGTGGAGGCGGGTGGACGGACGGGTCTGACCTCGGCGGCCGTGTCGGGATTGTTCCTGCTGGCGCTGTTCTTCACTCCGCTGATCCTGGCCGTTCCTGGAGCGGCGACGGCTCCGGCGCTGGTGATCGTGGGCATCTTCATGCTTCAAGGGGTGCGGGAGATCGACTGGCAGGATTTTCCTACCGCGGTGTCAGCCGGGCTGACGATTCTGGCGATGCCGTTGACTTTCAGCATCAGCGAGGGCATCGCGGTGGGGTTTGTGGTCCACGCGTTGTTGAAGCTGGGACTAGGGCGCGGCCACGAGGTGTCGTGGCTCGGGTATGGACTAGCAGCAATGTTTGCACTGCACTTCGTACTGAGATGAAAGGGAAGGGCTAGTAGTCGAAGGCCCTTGGACAGGATAAAGTTGGTGACAGGTGCAAACTGGCGGCTTGGCCGCGGGCGAAGAACTCACCGACGAACAGCGGTTGACCATGGAAATATTGTTGCCGAGTCATCCTGCCACAGTAAGAGACACGGACCCGCTTGGAGGGAGCAGCACAAATCGCTTCAGTCTTCCTCTCATAGTCTGCACAAGGAATGCTGGCTCGGCTGGAGTCGCAAGTATTTACCGGATGACGGCACACTTCACCCGCCAAGTCACGCATCCATGTGAACGACGACTAGTCCAATGTCTCACAGTGTGGTGACCTAGCTACTGCAAGCGGAAGAAGTCAGCAAAATTGCAGATAATTAAACCTGAGCCCTTTCTAGGCTGAGAGACTCCGACGACAGAGGTAAAATGCGCGATTCGCTGTGTATATGCACTTCGTATGCACAAACCTGCGCCGATGTTGCGCCCTGCTAAAGATCCACCCCAGCATAAATTCGATCTGATAGCGGTCCCATGGCGGATGACCAGGGGCTACGGGGCAGGGGTGGTCAAGCTCGCCGCTTCGGATTGGTAGCGGGCAGCCTCGGCGGGCTTATTCCAAGCCAGGTAGAGATCGTGCAGGTGCTGGCGGGCTTGTAAGGTCAGGCCATTTTGTGGACCCAGACGTTTTTCCAGGTCAACGAAGCCTGTCAGGAGCAGCGGTTCGGCCTCGACGTAGCGTTTTTGCGCCAGCAGGCATTCACCGAGCGCGGCCTCCAGATTGCCGATCGTGTGGACGAATTCTACTTTGTCCACTTTGCCGCCATGGTCGTACGCGGCGCGCAGAGGCGGCTCGCCTTCCACCGGCTGACCCAGTCGGGTGAGGCTCAGCCCGAGCAGCGCCTCCGCTTGCACCCGGGTCAGGGCTTCGGGTGGAAGGATCGGTTCAAGCAACGCGAGCGCCCGTCGCGACTTGGGCATGGCTTCCGCGTAGTCTGCACGGCAGAAATCGTCGAGCGCGCCGAGGGCGACGGCGCCAGCGTACATCAGGCTCTTCTCGCCAACGATCCGCCGGCAATCCTGCTCGGCCCGCTCCGCCGCCGTTCTCATTTCGTCCAGCTAGCCGAGTGCGAAGAGCATGATGCAGACGTTCAGTTCGGGAGGGATCACCTGGGCATTGTTTGGCGAGACGCGGTTGCTGATTTCGATGGCGGTCTGGTAGGCCGCCAGAGCACCGGGGAAATCTCCCTCGGAGCGTTTCGTGTTGCCGAGAACGTTGCAGACCCGCACGTACTGGATGCTGTCTCTGCCGAAGGCGCTGATGGCAATGGCCTGTGCTTCGGCCAGATGCCGTTCGGCTTCCTGGAGGCGGTGGGTTTCCTCCAGCAGGTGAGCCAACATCATGGGTTGCTCCATGCGGAACTTCGGTTCGGAGGGATGCTTCTTCTGCCAGGCGACCGATTGCCGCAGCAGTGGTTCGGCCTCCGCGAACTGGCTGGAAGTGGCGAGCGCGCCACCCAGCTCGCCGGCACTTTCCTGCGTGACGACGGATTGTTCGCCGTGCAACTGACGAGCCAACGCGAGGGCTGCGCGGAACTGCGTCGTCGCCTCGCCCAGCAAGTTGAGGACTCCGTAGGTGCGCGCGAGCGTCAGGTGAACCTGTAGGAGCGACTCCGGATCGTTGGCGAGATCCTAGTTGACGGTGCGCGCGGTGGCGTCGAGCACGTCGGTCACCTTGACGTTCTTGCCCAGCTGGTCCGGACTGGCGCTGCGCAGGATTTTTTGCAGGAACTCGTTAAGGCGTTGCGTTTGCTGCTGGGCCAGCCGCGCGCTGTGCGCCTGCCACAGCGCCGCGCCAAGACCGACCACCAAGGCGAGGACAATCAACGTCGCGACGGCGACACCGACTTTGTTGCGTTGCACGAACTTGCCCGCACGGTAACGCAGCGTGTCGCGGCGCGCGCTGACCGGCAGCCCCTCGCCGTAGCGGCGGATGTCCTCGGAGAGGGCTGTCACGCCCGGGTAACGCCGCGCCGGCTCCTTGCGCAATGCCTTGGCCACGATGTTGTCCAGGTCGCCCAAGGAAAAGGCAGCAGGCAGCAGGCGGAAAGCCGCGGTCGCCGTTGAGGGCGGGCGCGCCTCGTTTGCCGTCGCGCCAGTCCGCGTCTTGCCCCCTTCCGTTTTCTGTCTTTTCAACACGGTGCTAGGCAGCGGCGGTTCCTCCTCGCAGATCGCGCGGGCCAGTTCATCGAGCCGCCGGCCCTTGAGGTGTGCGAACGGGCGTTGGCCGCAGAGCAGTTCGTAGAGGACTACCCCCAGGCTGTACACGTCGCTGCTGGTCGTGATCGCCTCGCCCTTGAGCTGCTCGGGACTGGCGTACTCCGGCGTCATCGCCCCCTGCATGGTCAACGTCGGGTCAGCCAACGCAGCGGCATTGCCTTCCGGGTCCAAGAGCTTGGCGATGCCGAAGTCCAAAAGTTTCGGCTCACCTTCCGGGGTGACCCGAAGATTGGCTGGCTTGAGGTCGCGGTGCACCACCAGGTTCTGATGGGCGTAGGCCACCGCCGCGCACACCTTGCGGAACAAGGCCAGCCGGGCGGCGAGACCC
>CAXUIU010000081.1:0-11974 GCA_964250955.1 uncultured Chthoniobacterales bacterium
CCCCCCCCCCCCCCCCCCCCCCCCCCCCCCCCCCCCCCCCCCCCCCCCCCCCGTCATTATCTGCGCCTGCGCTGGAAAAACGCAACCACGATAATGACAAATCCTTGCACCGCCGCGTTGAGGTAGACGCTGATGATGTTGGTAAGGTTGAGGATGTTCCCGATGACGGAGAGCAGGATCGCGCCGATCACCGTGCCCGCGACGCTGCCCGCGCCACCCTTCAGCGCCGTGCCGCCGACGATGACGGCGGCAATGGCTTCGAGTTCCCACAGGAGGCCGGTCGTCGGCGACGCGGAGCCGAGGCGCGGGACGTAGAGCAGCGTCGCCACACCCACGCACACGCCCAGGAGCATGTAGGTGATGACCTTCACGCGGTCCACGCGCACGGCGGCGTAGCGGGCGACCTGTTCGTTGGAGCCGATGGCCTGGACGTAACGGCCGTAGGCGGTGCGGTTAAGGACCGCGGCGAAGACGAGCGCCACCGCCGCGAACACCCACACCGGGATCGGTACGCCCAGGAGGTTCGCGTAGTACACGGGGCTGTAGGCGTCGGAGAGCCCCTCGTCGAGCGTCAACGTGCCGCCGTCGGAGAGGTACGTCAGCAGCGCCCGGTAGATGCCGAGTGTTCCCAGCGTGACGATGAACGGCTCGATGCGCCCGAGCGTGATGCACAGCCCGTGCGCCAGCCCGCACAGCGCACCGATGACGATGGCAAACGCCATCCCCGCCGCCACCGCCGGCGTTGGCGACCAGCCGTGCGCGCCGAGCTTGTTCATCAGGAGGATGACGCCCCCGGCGATAAGCGCCGCCATCGAACCCACCGACAGGTCGATGCCCCCCGAGATGATGACGAAGCACATCCCCACCGCGATGATGCCGATGAACGCGGTGCGCGTGAGCACGTTCATGGCGTTGTCGAAGGTGGCGAAGTCGTGGTTGAGCAGCGTGCCGGCCACGCACAGCACGACCAAGCCCGCCAGTGGACCGACCCCCTGGAGGGTCGTCCACCAGTGGCCCAACCGGCCGCCCGGTGCGATGCGGTCGAGAGGGGGAGTCTCAGTTTGTGCCGGTGGCATGGGCGATGAGTTCGCGCTCGGTGAGGTGGGCGGCGTCGAGCGTGGTTTGCAGCCGGCCGGCGCGCATGACCGCGACACGGTGGCAGAGGCCGATGAGTTCGATCAACTCGGAGGAAATCACCACGACCGCACGGCCTTCCGCGGCTAGGCGGGCAATCAGGAAGTAAATGTCGCGTTTCGCGCCGACATCGACGCCGCGGGTGGGTTCATCCAGGACGAGCACGCGTGGGTCGGGGTGGAGGACCTTCGCCAAGGCGAGTTTTTGCTGGTTGCCGCCGGAGAGCGACGACGCACGCAGGTCCAGCGAACCCGTGCGAATGCCGAAGTCGTCGACGGCCGTTTGCAGCGCGCGTCTCTCCCTCCGCGGGTGCAGCCACGGGGACGTGTAGCGTTCGAGCGCCATCAGCGTCAGGTTTTCGCGCAGGCCGAACTGCATGTGCAGCCCCTTGCCCTTGCGGTCCTCGCTGAGATAGGTCAGCCCCAGGTCCGCCGCGTGCCGGGGCGAGCGCAGGCGCACGGGGCGGCCGGCGAGTTCCACGCGTTCGACCGCCGCCCGGCGCAACCCGAGCAACCCCTCGAACGACTCCGTGCGCCCCGAGCCGACCAGCCCGGCGAACCCGAGAATCTCGCCCGGCCGCACCGCGAAGCTCACGTCCGCCGCCCAGCCCGGCACGTTCAAACTGCGCACACTCAGCGCGGGCGGCTGCGCCGGGTCGTCGGGCGGGATGACCTTCTCCGGGAACAGGTCCGACAACTCGCGCCCGACCATCAGGTTGGCCATCTGCCGGCGCGAAACTTTCGGCGTCTCCTCGCGCGCCACGAACCGGCCGTCGCGCATCACGACGACCTCCTGCGTGATGCGTTCCACCTCGTCGAGCTTGTGCGAGATGTAAATCATCGTCACCCCCTGGCCGTGGAGTTGGGCGATGAGGCCGAAGAGCCGCTCCGTCTCGCCCGGGGTGAGCGTGGCTGTCGGCTCGTCCATGATGAGCAGACGCGCCTGGCGGGCGAGCGCCTTGGCAATCTCGACGAGTTGTTTCTCGGCGACGATGAGTTGGCGCACGCGGGTGTTCGGCGAGACGCGCAACCCGACCTTGGCAAGCAGGGTGGCGGTCTCCGCACGCATCGTGCGGTCGTCCAAAAACCCGCCGCGCGTCCTCTCGTGGCCGAGGAAAATGTTCTGCGCGACGGTCAGGTCGTCGGCGAGGTTGAACTCCTGGTGCATCATGGCGATGCCTTCCGCCTCCGCCGCGCGGGGGCCAGAAAACCGGGCCGCCTGACCGTTGATGCGCAGTTCGCCGCCGGTCGGCGTCTCGTAACCGGCGAGGATTTTCATCAGCGTGGATTTGCCCGCGCCGTTTTCGCCGAGCAGGCCGTAAACGCGCCCCGGCGCCAGTGCGAGGTTGACACCGTGGAGCACCTCTACCGGGCCGAACGCCTTGGTGATCCCGGCGAACTCGACGGCCACGCTCATGGCAACCCTAGTCCATCACGATGACGACCTTCCCGCAGCGGCCCTCGTCCATCGTGCGGTACGCCTCCGCGGCCTGGTCGAGCGTGAAGCGATGCGTGACCGTCTTTTCCGGCCGCAGGTTCCAACGCACGAGGCTATGGGCGAGGTCTTCCATGTGCTTGGTGCTCGTCACCCAGGAGCCGTGGATGGAGATCTGCTTGTGGATGAGCGCGTGGCTCACGTCGAAGTCCACGCGGTTGCCCTCGCCGACGAAGGCGACACGTCCCCAGCGGCGCGTGGCACTCAGCGCCAGTGAGCGCGCCGCGCCGTTGCCCGAGCAGTCCAGGCTCTTCTCGCAGCCGAGGCCGTCCGTCAGCGCGTGGATTTGGGCGAGCGCATCGTCGCCGAACGGGATGCCGTGGGTCACCGCGCCGAGGTCCTTGGCCACCTGGAGCCGCTCGGGCGTCACGTCCAAGCCGATGACGCTCGTCACCCCCATTGCCTGCGCGACCAGCCCCGCCGCCATCCCGACCGGACCCAGGCCGGTAATCAGGAGCCGGTCTAACCCCGAGGGCTCCAACCGCAGCAGCGCCTCGTACACCGTGCCGAACCCGCACGCCACCAGCGCGCCGTCCACGAACGACAGGGCCTCCGGCAGCGGGATGCAGGTGTTCTCCTCCGCGACCATGTACTCCGCGTGCCCGCCGTCGCGTTGCCAGCCGTGCGCGCGACGGTGCTCCGACGAGGTGCAGGAAATCATGTAGCCCTCGTGGCAATCGTTGCAGCAGCCGCAGCCGCTGATGTGGTAAACGATCACCCGGTCGCCGACCTTGAACCGCCGTGGGTTCGGCCCCGTGGCGACGATCTCGCCGCACGGTTCGTGGCCGCCGATCACTCCTTGGTAACCCTCCGGCCCGACGCCGAGGTGCTTGCGGTAGATCGCGCGGATGTCGCTGCCGCAGATGGAAGAGGCGCGCATCCGCAGGAGCACTTGCCCGGGCCCGGGTGAGGGCACAGGAAATTCTCGGATGCTGACGGTCGAGTCACCCGGCAGCACGACGCCACGCATCGTGGCCGGAAGGGAGGAGGAATGATCCATACTTGGGGGGAAAGGGGAGGCCGGGCAAAACGAACCCCGGCGCTTCTTTTCTTGCTTCGTTCGGCGGCAGCGCGCAAGCCGGGATTGAAAATTTGTTCAATGCCCTTGCACATTATGGATTGACAACCAGAAACGCCCAGAGTCAGCTAGGCGTCACCCCCCCAGCCGTGCACACCTCCCCCTGTTTGCCCGAAAAAGGGTTTCGGGCAGCGGTTCACCCGGTGTGCCCATGCGGGGCGGTCCGTTCCCCACATGATCAAAAAACTACTTCTCCCCGGCTTCCTGGCCGCCTGTCTCGCCATCGCCCCCCAGGCGTGGGCGCAACAGAAAACCGTGACCATCGCGGCGGTGAACAACCCCCAGATGATCGAACTGAAGAAGCTGTCTTCCAAGTTCGAGACCGATAATCCCGACATCAAACTCAACTGGGTCATCGTCGAGGAGAACGTCCTGCGCCAGCGCGTGACGACGGATCTCACCACGGGCTCCGGCCAGTTCGACCTCGTGTTCATCGGCATCTACGAGGCCCCGATCTTCGCCAAGCGCGGGTTCCTTAAAGAAATGACCGGCCTGCCGGCATCCTTCGACCTGGACGACGTGTTCAAGTCGTTGCGCGACGGCGCGTCCTACGAGGGCAAGCTCTACGCGATGCCCTTCTACGGCGAAAGCTGCATGACGATGTACCGCAAGGATCTCTTCGACGCGAAGGGTCTGACGCTGTCCGACCCGCCCACCTACGATGAAATCAAGAAGGCGGCCGACGCCCTCACGGACAAGGGCAAGGGAATCTATGGCATCACCTTGCGCGGCAAGCCGGGCTGGGGTGAGAACATGGCCTTCATCGACGCGCTGGCGATCTCGATGGGCGCGGTTTGGTACGACATGAAGTGGCATGCTCAACTCGATTCCCCGGAGTGGAAGAAGGCAGCTAACTTCTACGTCGACCTGATGAAGAAGGACGGCCCTCCCGGTGCGTCGGCCAACGGCTTCAACGAGAACTTGACGCTGTTTGCCAGCGGCAAGGCGGCGATCTGGATCGACGCGACCTCGGGTGCCGGCACGCTGTTCGACAAGGCGCAGTCGCAGGTTGCCGACAAGGTGGCCTTCGCCCAGGCTCCTGTCGCCGTCGCCAAGAACGGTGGCAACTGGTTGTGGTCGTGGGATTTCGCCATCCCCAAGGCCGCCAAGAACAGTGACGCGGCCCAGAAGTTCGCCGCGTGGGCTTGCTCGAAGGAGTACATCAAGATGGTGGCCGATGACACTGGCTGGGCCACCGTGCCCCCGGGTACCCGCAAGTCGCTGTATGACAACGAGGAGTACACGAAGGTGTCGCCCTTCGCCAAGGTGACGCTGGCGGCCATGTCCGCGGCAGACCCGGCGAACCCGGCCGTCAAGCCTGTGCCCTACCAGGGCTTGCAATACGTCGGCATCCCCGAGTTCCAGTCCATCGGCACCATCGTGGGCCAGAACTTCGCGGGTGCGCTGGCGGGCAACGAGAGCGTCGACCAGGCGCTGAAAGCCTCGCAGACCGCGGCTGACCGCGCCGTCAAGCAGGCGGGTTACCAGAAGTAATCCGCGTCCGTTCATCACGAAAATCTCCCGGCCGGGCCGACCCGGCCTTGCCGGGGGATTTTTCAGGGCGGCAGTTCTTTTCCTCTTTCCCCCTTCTTTCCGATGCCAGTCGAAACCGAGACCGAGATCAAAACCCCGGCGGGCACCGTTAAGCGCACGCGTTCCAACGACGACCTGCCGCCGGCCGAAGAGGAAACCGAATCCACGATGCCGTACCTGCAATGGCCGGCGGTGGGTTCCTTGTTCCTGTGGATGATCGTCCCACTCGGGATGACGATCTATTTTTCGCTCATCCGCTATAACCTGATGAACCCGGATGCAAAGGGGTTCGCCGGAGCGGATAATTACAAGTTCCTTTGGGAGGACCCGGCATTTTTCCCGGCGATCCTCAACACGATCGTGCTGCTCGGTTCCGTGCTGGTGATCACGGTGGGAGCGGGCATCCTGCTGGCGGTGCTTTACGACACCAAATTCTTCGGGCGCAACGTGGCGACCCTGCTCGTCATCGCGCCTTTCTTCGTCATGCCAACGGTCAGTGCGCTGGTGTGGAAGAACATGATGCTTCACCCGGTTTACGGATTGATCGCCAAGGTGCTAGAGTCCTTCGGCATCGGGACGGTGGATTGGTTCGGCGACCACCCGATGCTGTCGGTCATCCTCATCATCTCGTGGGAGTGGATGCCGTTCGCGTTCCTGATCCTGTTTACTTCCATCAAGTCGTTGGACTACGAGCAGCAGGAAGCCGCCGCCATCGACGGGGCCAGCGGCATCCAGAAGTTCTTCAGCATCACGCTGCCGCACCTTTATCGTGCGATTGGGGTGGTCGTAATGATTGAGACCATCTTCCTGTTGTCGATCTTCGCAGAAATTTACACGACGACCTCCGGCGGCCCAGGCACGGCGACGACGAACCTCGCCTACCTCGTGTATTCGTTGGGCTTGCAGCAGTTCGACATCGGCATCGCCTCCGCCGGCGGTTTGCTGGCGGTGATCTTGGCGAACGTGGTTGCCGTCTTCCTCGTCCGACTCCTCTCTAACAACCTCAAAGCCGCCCGCTGACATGGAAGAATCTCGTCTTAAAACCTGGATCTGCGGCATCCTCGGGTGGCTCATCGCGCTCGCCGTCTTCTTCCCCATCCTTCTGATCGCGATTACCGCCTTCAAGACGGAACAGGACGCTTACGGTTTATCGTTCATCTTCAAGCCGACGTTGGAGTCGTTCCAGGAAGTCTTCGCCCGCAGCAACTATAGGGCTTACCTGTTCAATTCGATTTACGTCTCACTGGGTTCGACGTTGTGCTGCTTCATCATCGCCATCCCGGCGGCGTACCGCATGGCATTTTTTCCCACGCCGAAGACTGCCGGCACGCTCGTGTGGATGATGTCCACCAAGATGATGCCGGCCGTCGGCGTGCTGCTGCCGATCTACCTGTTGCTGAAGACGGCGCATCTGCTCGACTCAGTCACGGGGCTCATCATCGTCTACACGTTGATGAACCTGCCCATCGCCGTGTGGATGACGTTTACCTACTTCTGCGAGGTGCCTGGAGCCATCTTGGAAGCAGCGCGAGTGGACGGGGCGAGCCTCGCCAACGAATTCCGTGACGTGCTCGCGCCCATGTCGCTGCCGGGTATTTCCTCGACGGCGCTCCTGCTCATCATCCTGTCGTGGAACGAGGCGTTTTGGAGCCTCAACCTCACGAGCGCCAACGCCGCGCCGTTGACCGTCTTCATCGCCTCCTACTCCAGCCCGGAAGGACTCTTTTGGGCCAAGCTCTCTGCCGCCTCCCTGCTGGCCGTTGCGCCCATCATGGTCATGGGCTGGCTCTCGCAGAAACAACTCGTCAGCGGCCTGACCTTCGGTGCGGTAAAATAACTCAACCTCTGTTCTTCCTCCCCCATGAACAACGACCGTTCCGTTACCATCAAGAACCTCGTCAAAACGTACCTCGATGACCGCGGCCGGCCGACGTTCACCGCCGTCAAGAACATCGACCTCGACATCAAGGACGGCGAGTTCATGGTGCTCGTCGGCCCGTCGGGCTGCGGCAAGTCCACGACGCTGCGCATGATCGCTGGGTTGGAGAAGATCAGTAGCGGCACGATTTCCATCGGCGAGCAGGTGGTCAACAAGGTCAAGCCGAAGGATCGGGGCATCGCCATGGTGTTCCAGAACTACGCGCTCTACCCGCACATGACCATCTACAACAACATGGCGTTCGGGTTGAAGCTGGCGAAGAAGGAAAAGAGCTTCATCGCCGAATCTGTAGGGAAGGCGGCAAAAGCATTGGGATTGGACAAAATGTTAGAGCGCAAGCCCCAGGCGCTCTCTGGCGGCCAGCGCCAGCGCGTCGCCCTAGGCCGCGCCATCGTGCGCCAGCCGAAGGTCTTTCTCTTCGACGAACCACTCTCCAACCTCGATGCCAAGATGCGTGTGCAGATGCGCGCAGAGATTTCCCGCCTCCACGAGCAACTCGATGCAACGATGGTATACGTCACGCACGATCAGGTCGAGGCGATGACGATGGGCGACCGTATCTGCGTCATGCGCGATGGCCTCATCATGCAAACAGCTGATCCATTGACGCTCTACCGGAGCCCGGACAACGTCTTCGTGGCCAGCTTTATCGGCAGCCCGCCCATGAATCTCTTGCGCGGCACGGTCCAGCGTGGCGACAACGGCTTGGTCTTCGACGAGGGTAATGTGCCTAATTCCCTGAAAATTCCTCTGCGCGGAGAGATTGGCACGCGGGCGGAGAAATATGCAGGTAAGCCAATCATCTTCGGCATCCGGCCCGAGCACCTCGGCGATACCACGCAGGATGACATGCACGTGCCGCTGAACTTCACGGTGGACATCGCCGAGCCGATGGGCAGCGAGTCGCTCGTCTACATGCGCGCCGGCAGCGGCAGCATGATTGCCCGGGTCTCGGGCGAGCATGTCTTCCACCACGGCGACGCGGCCACGGTGAATCTCAACCTGAACAAGGCGCATCTCTTCGACGCCGAGACGGAAAACGTCATCCGCTGATTATGCGAAACGTCCTTGAAACCGAGCAGTACGTGGAGATTCCCGCCTTCATGTATTCCGATCCGTTCTTCCGCATCACGATGTTGATCAAGGAAGAAATTCGCAAATACAAGTGGACCGAAGGCGAGAGGGGCCGCCAGATGAGTTGGGAGGAGGCGCGGGACGAGTGGACGAAAAACTACCGGCCCAAGTTCGAGCAGTATCTGTTGGAAACGCTCCACATCGGTACGACAGGCGGCACGCCGTTTCCCGCGCCGTCGTCGGGGAGCTAGGTTCGTTCCATGGCGACCAAGATTTCTTCTGCCACGCTCGGCTCGTTGAGCGCGGAGGTGCAGGTGCCAGACTACGACCGCGCGAAGATTGTACCGCGCATGGTCCACGTCGGGGTGGGTGGATTCTACCGCGCGCATCAGACACTTTACACGGACGACTTGCTGGCAGGTGACTCCGATTGGGGTTACTGCGGCGTCGGTTTGCTCAAGCACGACGCTCGGATGCGCGACACAATGCGCGACCAGGATTGTCTCTACACGCTGGTCGAACGCAGCCAGAGCGGCGACACGGCGCGGGTGATTGGCTCCATCGGAGAGTTCCTCTTCGCGCCGGACGGCCCGGAGGCTGTCTTGGAGAAGATGGCCTCGGCGGACACCCGGTTGATTTCGCTGACTATCACCGAGGGCGGTTACTACGTCCATCAGGGCACGGGGAAGTTCGACGAACATCATCCCGACATCCAGCGCGACCTCGCCAACCCGCACCAGCCGGGGTGTTCGTTCGGGTACTTGCTCGAAGCGATGGACCGTCGTCGCACCCGCGGCGTCGCGCCGTGCACGCTGATGTCTTGTGACAACATCCAGGGCAATGGCGAGGTGCTTAAGCACATGCTCCTCGCTTTCGCCGAACTGCGTGACCCGGCGTTGCGCAACTGGATCGAGGCCAACGTGGCGTTCCCCAACAGCATGGTGGACCGCATCACCCCGGCGACGACCGACGAACATCGCGCGCTGGTGCGTGACCGCTTCGGCATCGACGACGAATGGCCGGTAACGACCGAGAGCTTCAAGCAGTGGGTGATCGAGGATCACTTCTCGCAGGGTCGCCCGGCCTGGGAACAGGTCGGTGCGCAGATGACCCACGACGTGCTCCCTTACGAGAAGATGAAGCTGCGTCTGCTCAACGCCAGCCACCAGGCAATTTGCTACAGCGGCATGTTGTTGGGCCTGACCTTCGCGCACGAGGCAATGGACGAACCGCTCATTCGCGGCCTGATGGAAGGCATGATGGACGTGGAGGTCACTCCCTTGTTGACGCAACCCGAGGGGATCGACCTGACCGAGTACAAGGCCACGCTGGTCGAGCGTTTCGCCAACCCGGCGATCCGCGACCAACTCGCCCGCATCGGCACGGAAGGCTCGGCGCGCATCGCCAAGTTTGTCCTGCCTTCGGTCGCCGAACAGCTTCAACGCGGCGGCCCGGTGGATCGGCTCGCCTACACCGTGGCGGGTTGGTTTCGTTCTTTGTCCGGCCGTGGCGACAAGGGCGAGACGATACCGATCAACGACCCGATGGAGGCCAAACTGCGCGAACGCGCGCAGGCCGGCGGCAAAGACCCGGCAGCTCTTCTAGGGATGCGCGAGGTGTTCAGTGCCGAGGTAGCCGAGCATCCGATCTTCCGCGCAAAGGTCGGAGAATGGCTGCGTTCTCTCTACGACGAGGGCACCGCAGCGACCTTACAAAAGGTGGCTGCGTTGGCGCGATAGAAGTTCTCGCCAGACTGCCGGAGCAATCTTATCATCCTGCCAAACTTATGAGAACTCTTCTGGCTCGTTCTAGATTTATCGTCTTCCTCCCTTGTGTTGGGGTTGTAGCTTTCGGTGCGCTGACGGCGCTGGCTGACCCAGTGGATGATCGGGTGGGTCAGGACGCTCCGCACCATGAGAGGAACCAAGCGAAGAACGAACGCAACACGGCGCTTTCTCTTTCCGAAATGAACGTGCCCAAGTTTGCTGACACGCAGAAGCCGGTGCGCAAGGCAACCGCCGTCAAGACAACCTCGTCCAGCAGTGACAGCCGCGGCAAGGCTAAAAACAAAAAGAAGGCGGACCAACAGCAAGCCGCCAAGGCGGAGACCAAAACGGAAACGACGGTTACGAGCACCGTGGACGACCGGCCACGCTACGACGACGTAGAGGATCGTGTCGGTAGCGACGCCCCTCATCAGGAACGTGCGACAGACTCGAACAAGCACGCCGCCCGCCTCTTCATTTTGGAGCGTTGACCGAGCTAGCCGCCGCTCTTGCGGCACTGTAGTCAGCGTCAGTGAAGTACCCCGTACAAACGGGACAGACCGCTAGGAACGTACCTCGTTTGAGCAGGTATGATGTGGCCCTGCCATACCACGGGTATGGAGAAAAGTTTCGTAGCATTTCTCGTTTGTTGCGGCATCTGCGCTGGCGAAGCCCAACTTGGCAACGTGCCGTGACTACAAGCAGTCAGATGATGATCTAATCTGGTGCTAGGCGGTGCTCGCTTTTTATGTCTCTCTCGACCTGCACTGGCCTCTGCTACACGGTTGCCACGCCAGCCCCTGTCGGCGTGCTGTTTCTTAGCACCGGCTACCAGATCGAGGCGGGCGACCGCGCTTGGAAGGTCGCTTCCTTCCCACCATCACCCGGTTGCATCTCTTTGGAGGCTTCCACTGCCGACTGGGGTATCGTGTGGGTCGCTGACTTCGCCCTGGGGCATCTTTTGCCCTCACCCGAGCCGGTGAACTACGTGCCCGGCTGCTCCCAGAACCCTCGTCCCATCCGGCCGGATGCTCTCACCCTTTCACCCGCACCGCCTAACCACGCGCTCCAGCGAACAGAGGCTGGCAAGAGCGTCTCCTCCGAACTCCTCTTCTGATTTCGCCAGCCTCTGTCGCTGAGCTTGAGTTCGTCAGGCCACCAGAACTTTCCCCATGGGATTTACCCTGAAGTTTCTCGCCGGTGAAGCCGACGCTCTCACGGAAGTGTTCCGGGGCGAGGCTTACTACAAATTCGACGATCCAGCTGTTATTCTCGCGGAGGCGGACCTTTCCTTGCACCTTGAGCCCCGCGGCCTCAACTTGTTGTCTCTTGAGGCTGGCGCACTCGCCGCCTTGCCGCCGACTGATCTTCGTTCCCACCTCACCGTTGGCGTCGATGACCGCGACCACGGTCTGCTCTACGTCTCGGCGGAATGGGTCGCTTACTTCGCAGCGGTTCCCGGCGGCTCAGCGGCCATGCTGTCCGAGCGTTGGGCAACGAGGTTGCGTGAGTTCTACCGGCAGCCGCAGATTGTTGCTACGGAGTCAATGGTGTGCTCAGTCAGCGACCTGCTTGCCCTTTGCGAGCGTGCTTCTGTCGAGCACTTGCCGGTTGTCCATGTGTGGTGGTCGTAGCCATTCCGCGATCTCGGTCTAACCACACGCTCCAGCGAACAGGCAGGGCGGTAGAGCTTTCCCTGTTCTTCCACGCTTGTTTTCGCCCTGCCTGTCGCTGTTAGTGGCGTCGGGTGACTGCGCCTCCTTTCGTTGTGGAACCTCATCCTCCGGCAGATTGGTTCGAGTTTTGGGTACGCTTTGTCTTTGGTGCGCTTTTGGGCCTCCTCGTTAGTTGCTATTTGTTCGGTCCGAGTTCTGCGACTTGGTGGGAGTTTGCTCTCTGTGGTGTCGTCTTCGGCGTCATCGCGGGCTGGTTCGGCGACCGTTTCTGGCACACCTT
>CAXUIU010000082.1:0-11905 GCA_964250955.1 uncultured Chthoniobacterales bacterium
GCACGTTCCAGAACGGGTTCAAGGGCGGCGTGCACCTCGTCAAGACGCCGGAGGAAGCGAAGGAGGTCGCGTCGAAGATGCTGGGCCGGGTGCTCGTCACCCACCAGACCGGGCCGGAGGGGCGGCTGGTCAACCAGGTGCTCGTCGCCCGGGGCGTGGACATCAAGAAGGAATATTATCTCGCCATCCTCATGGATCGGGGCAGCGGCGCGCCGGTGGTCATCGCCAGCACGGAAGGCGGCGTGGACATCGAATCCGTCGCCGAGCACACCCCGGAGAAGATTTTCCGCGAACCCGTCGATCCTGCGCTCGGCCTCCAGCCCTACCAGGCGCGCAAGGTGGCGCAGCACCTCGGCTTCGGCGGTGCGCTCAACAAGCCGGCGGCGGAGGTCATCGCCAACCTCTTCAAGCTCTTCACCGCCTGCGATTGCTCGATGGTGGAGGTCAACCCGCTCGTCCTCACGCCCGACGACCGCGTGCTGGCGCTCGACGCCAAGTTCAACTTCGACGACAACGCGCTCTACCGGCACAAGGACATCACGGCCATGCGCGACGTGGCCGAGGAAGACCCCCGCGAGGTGGAGGCGAGCAAGTTCGGCCTCAACTACATCGGTCTGGACGGCGACATCGCCTGCCTGGTCAACGGCGCGGGCCTGGCCATGGCGACGATGGACATCATCAAGTACCACGGCGGCAACCCGGCCAATTTCCTCGACGTGGGCGGCGGTGCGAACGAGCAGCAGGTCACCGAGGCGTTCAAGATCCTCGTCGCCGACAAGAACGTGAAGGCGATCCTGGTCAACATCTTCGGCGGCATCATGCAGTGCGACATCATCGCGCGCGGGATCATCGGGGCGGTCAAGGCCGTCAACCTGCCCGTGCCGCTGGTCGTGCGCTTGGAGGGCACAAACGTCGAGGCGGGCAAGAAACTTATTCAGGAAAGCGGCTTGCCCGTCATCACTGCTAACGACCTGACCGACGCGGCCGTCAAGGTCGTCGGCGCGGCGGCGACGGTGGCTTAAATCCCTGGCCGGTGCGAAGTACGGACCTATGATTTCCATCCTCCGGCAGGCGCTGACTCAGCATCCTTTTCGGCCGATCACCGTGATCACGTCGGATGGGGCGAGCGTGGTCATCAAAAATCCTGAGTTTGCCTCCGCGCTCCGCAAGGCAGGTCTGCTGTATCTTGAACTGCCCGAGGAAGAGGAACCTCGCTTCATCAGCCTGCGTTTGATCAGGGAAGTCCGGGCGAGGGACCTTACCCCGCTCGACCTGGAGGACAAAGACAGCCGCGCTGAACCACCCCCTTTCTCCTAAAGAACCCCTATGTCCGTCCTTGTCGATAAAAATACCCGCCTGCTCGTGCAGGGCATCACTGGCAAGTCTGGCGCGTTCCACGCCCGCGGCTGCCGCGACTATGGCACCCAGGTCGTCGCTGGCGTCACCCCCGGCCGCGGCGGAGAAAAGTTTGACGACACGATCCCCGTCTTCGACACCGTCGCCGAGGCGCGCCAGGAAACGGGTTGTAATGCCACGATGATCTTCGTGCCGCCGCCGGGTGCCGCCGACGGCATCCTGGAAGCCGCCGACGCGGGCGTAGAACTCATCGTCTGCATCACCGAGGGCATCCCGGTCATGGACATGATGCGCGTTAAGGAGTCGCTCAAGTCCAAGCCCGGCGTCCGCCTGATCGGTCCGAACTGCCCCGGCATCATCACGCCCGAGCAGTGCAAGATCGGCATCATGCCCGGCTACATCCACAAGCCGGGGAACATCGGCGTGCTCTCGCGTTCGGGCACGTTGACCTACGAGGCCGTCTGGCAACTGACCTCGCGCGGCTACGGCCAGTCGACGTGCATCGGCATCGGCGGTGATCCGATCAACGGCACCAGCCACCTCGACGCCGTCAAACTCTTCAACGACGACCCGGACACGGAGGCGTTCATCCTCATCGGCGAGATCGGTGGCAGCGCGGAGGAGGAAGCCGCCGCGTGGATTGGCGAGCACTGCAAGAAGCCCGTGGCGGCTTTCATCGCTGGGGCGACCGCGCCCCCCGGCCGCCGCATGGGCCACGCCGGAGCCATCGTCAGCGGCGGCCAGGGCACGGCCGAGGGCAAGATCGCCGCGCTTGAGAAAGCCGGGATCGCCGTTGCCAAAAGCCCCGCCACGATGGCCGAGACGCTCATCGCCCGCTTGTAGGGTTGAGCGTAAACTCCCGTCGCCTCCGCTTGCAAAAAGCTTTTGCATGAAGATCGACGAGATTCGTGATTTGGTACATGCCGTCCCCTTCGAGCCTTTCACCTTGCATGCGGTCGGCGGCACACCCGTCCGGGTGGCACACCCGGATTTCATCGCACTATCGCCGACCGGCCGGACGGTGACCGTTTACACCTTGGACTCCAAGTCGCACCGGCTGGATGTGCTTCTGATCGGGCAGATTAATGTCGAGGAAGCAGGTGCCAGCACGTCCGACCCTCAAGTAAATTAGGAAATCAGGCTTACCAAGCAGGGGGCGGGCTAAAGATGCGGTCGATATGGAAGCCGCCTCCGACGCGCCCGATTTCCGCAGCCCGTCCCGCTGCTGGCAGGTGGTCGACCTCCGCGCGTTGGTCCATGCCAAACTTTGCACTCTGACCCTTGCTTTGGTCCTGCTCGCCGCAGCGTGGCACCTGCGGATGCTCGTCTCTTCAACTCGTTCATGCCGGGTGTGGCCGTGGGCAACGTGATTGTGCTCAACACTGGCACGTTGACATCCATCCAGAATTTTGCCGGTGCGTCACCGGCCGGCGGGTCGTTCCCAACGTTCCTTGTGGACAACAACGGCACTCGGCTCGACGCCGTCAACGGAGTGTCGGCCGCCCCCGAGCCTTCGACCTGGGCACTGTTGAGCGTCGGTGCGAGCTTGGTAGGCGTCGCGACGTGGCACCGGCGCGTCAGTCAGGCGTGACGACTCGCGGTGGTTTGGTTGGCGATTTCCGACTTCCCTTCGTCCGCGAGGCCATCCGGACGAGGCATTTTAGGGGAACGAGGGCACCTTGACCCCGCCGCCGGGCCGGGCGAGTACGATACAAGGTGCTTGCCGGCCGTTCCGGCGGCAGGCTGTTGTGGGCGGGCGTGCCGGGCGCTTGCCATGGGTTTCCGTTCCTCGCTACATCTCATTCTCCCCATGATCTCCAAAGGACTCGAAGGCATCGTCGCCAACACCACCCGCCTGAGCGACGTGCTCGGCGACAAAGGCCAGCTCATCTACGCCGGCTACGACATCAACGAACTGGCCGGCAAGGTGAGTTTCGAGGAGGTTATCTACCTGCTCTGGAACGAGCGCCTGCCCAACCGCGCCGAGCTGGACGGGATCAGCCAGGAGCTACGCGCTCACCGCGAGTTACCCGCGCAGGTCGTGGAGTTTTTGAAGGCATCGCCCAGGATAGCTAACCCGATGGATGTGGTCCGGACGGCCGTTTCCATGCTCGGGCTCTACGACGAGACCAAGGGCTACGACCGCGACAGCAACTACGCGCGCTGCCTCTCCCTGACAGCCAAGATGGGCGTCATCACCGGGTACTACCACCGCGCGCGCCAGGGCAAGGACCTGCCGCCGGTGCGCGCGGACCTCGGCGAGGCCGCGCACTTCCTGTACCTGCTCAACGGTGAGGAACCCACCCGGGAAGCCGCCGACACGCTCGACCTCGCCTATGTCCTGCACGCCGACCACGGCATGAACGCCTCGACCTTCACCGCGCGCGTGGTCGTGGCGACGCTCACCGACGTGTACTCGGCCGTCACGGCGGCCATCGGCGCGCTCAAGGGACCGCTGCACGGCGGGGCCAACGAGGGCGTCATCGTCATGCTCAAGGAGATTGGCGACGAGGACAAGGTGGACGCTTGGGTGGAGGAGCAGTTCGCCCAGAAGAAAAAGATCATGGGCATGGGCCACCGCGTCTACAAGACGCTCGACCCGCGCGCGCCGCACCTGCGCGATATGGCGGTCAAGCTCACCGAGCAGTTGGGCGAGCCGAAGTGGGTGCGCATGAGCGAGCGCATCGCCAAGCTGGTCAAGGAGAAGAAGAACCTGAACGCCAACGTCGATTTCTACTCGGCGACCGTGTACTACTCGCTGGGGCTGCCGACGGATCTCTTCACCCCGATCTTCGCCATCTCGCGCACGGCAGGCTGGACGGCGCACATCCTCGAACAGCTTTCCGACAACCGGCTCTACCGGCCGTTGAGCGAGTACACGGGTACGCCGGTCGGGCTGACCGTCAAACCTATCGACGAACGCTGACGCCGCTGGCCGGAGAGCAGGCGAGTGACTTTCTGAACGGGCCGTTGCGGCCGGTCGTCACCGGCTGGTAGGGACGCCTCTCCGAGGCGTCCCAAATGTTCCCGGCGGAGCTTTCCAGGTACTTGCTCAGACCTTCACGTTCTTCGGGAACGCTGGGCAAAGCTCCGAGCGTGCCAGCGGGCCGGCCGCATTGAAGAAGAGCATCCGGCCCGAACGCTCTCGAATCCACACTTCCTGCGCTCCGGCTTTCAGGTAGAGGTCCTTCTTCTCCAGCAACTCGCCCACGGTGTTGCTCGGCGACTTGACCTCCACGCAGATCTCCGGTGCGCGTCGGAAGCTGGAGCGACCCTTGTTCGCCTTGAGGAAGGCATCGGACATCCATGCCACGTCAGCCGACTTCGTCCCGTCTGCTGTATCGATGGCCACCTCTGGCAAGGCATCGCCGCCGCGCATTTTCTTGAGCAGCAGCCGCTCGATGGAACTCTGCGCGAAACGGTGGTCGTTGTGCGGGGGCGGGCTCATGACGATCTGGCCCCAACGGTTCGTCTCGATCTCGAAGGGCAAATCTCTCAGGTGAGAGTTCGCGCAGACTTCGTCCCAGGTCATGGCATGATTTACGGCTTGAACTTGCCCCAGTACGCGTCGGCGTTGTCCACCACGAGGGCGAGGTCCTTGACCGTCTCCGGGTTGACCTTCACGCCCGCGTCGATGCGCTTGCCGAACAGGTATGGCCGGCCGATGACATCCTTGCCGTCGGAGTTGTAGACCGACGCGTCCGGCTTGAGGAATTTCCTGATGTCCGACCACTTGAACATCGCGTCCGGCGGCAGGTTGTTCGCGGCGGCGTACGCGCCGATGGCGTCGTTGATCTCGTTGGCCCCTTGCAAGATGTAGTCGGCCTGCTCGCGGAGCTGGAGCTTGGCGGCGGCCTCCTTGCTGATAGGCGTGACGGTGGCAAGGGTCGCCACGTTGACCCAGCTTTCGGTGCCCTTGGCCTGCACGCGAATCCAGCCCGTCTCGGGGGCGAGTTCGAGCACCTTGACGAGGTCATCCTCGTTGCCATCGAGGTAGTACAGGCCGTCCACCTTGAAGAACGGCGGCAGCTTGCTGCCGGCGGTCGCCGCGGCGGCCTGTGCGGGCGCGCGGCCGACGGCCACGGCGGCAAACAAAACGACCGCCGTCAACGGAGGCAGCCAGACCGGGGTGAAACGCGGGGAGTTTTTCATGAGGCGGGTTTGTCGGAACCTTTGGACAACAACAAGCGCAAACTGTTGAGCACGACCAACACCGTGCTGCCCTCATGCGCCGCCACGCCGAGGGCGAGGGGCACCGCGCCCAGCAGGCTCGCGCCGACCATCAGCACCACCGTGCCCAGCGAGAGGGCGAGGTTCTGGCGGATGACGCGCTCCGTGCGCCGGCTCAGGTCGTGGGCGACAAAAAAGTTCTCCAGACGGTCGTTCATCAACACGACGGCCGCTTGCTCCAGCGCGGCGTCCGAGCCCCGCGCACCCATCGCCACGCTCACGTCGGCGGCGGCGAGGCTCGGGGCGTCGTTGACCCCGTCGCCGACCATCGCCACGCGGCGGGTGCCGCCCCTTTTGAGTTCCTGCACGGCGGCAAGCTTGTCCTCGGGCAGCAGGCCGGCACGAACTTGGGTGATGCCGAGTTCGCGGGCGAGGCGTTCGGCCGTGGCGGCGCGGTCACCGGTGAGCATGACCGTCTCCACGCCCGCCGCGCCGAGTTGACGGAGCATCGCGGCGGCGGCCGGCCGGGGTTCGTCGCGGAAGATCAGCCGGCCCGCCAACCCGGGGCCGCCGATCCACACCTCGGCGGCGTCCTCGACCTCCGTGGGCGTGGTGCCGGCGGGCAGGAAGCCGTCCACAAGTTCGCGCCGGCCGAGCGCGTATTCCTTACCGCCAAGCGAGGCCCGCAGGCCGCGGCCGGGCAGGGACTCGAAACCCTCCGGTTCGCGCAACGGTGATTTGTCCTGCTGCCCCACGCGCTTGATGGCGCGAGAGAGCGGATGGTCGGAGAAGCGCGCGAGGTTGTAGGCGACGGCCCGGAGTTCCGCCTCCGTGCCGGTGTAGACCTCCGCGCGCACGAGCTGGAGTTCACCGGCGGTCAGGGTGCCGGTCTTGTCGAGGGCGACGACATCGACCTTGGCGAGGTTCTCCAGCGCCGCACCGCCACGGAAGAGCACGCCGCGCCGCGCCCCGCTGGCAATCGCCGACAGGATCGCCGACGGGATGCTCAGCACCAGGGCGCACGGCGACGCGACGACCAGAAGCGTCATGGCCCGGTAAAACGCGCTCCGCCCCCCGACGCCCGCAGGCGTCACGAACGCTGGCAGTCCGAACCCGAGCCACCACACGAGGAACATCCCGGCGCAAAGCCCCAGCACGCCGTACGTGTAGCCCGTGCCGAATTTGTCGGTGAACCGCTGGGCCGGTGCGCGCAGGGTCTGCGCCTTTTCGATGAGGCGGATGACCTTCTGCAAGGCGCTCTCGTCGGCGCGGCGCAGGACGCGGCCTTCGAGCAGGCCGTGGAGGTTGAGGGTGCCGGCGAGGAGGTCGTCGCCGAGTGCCTTGGGCACAGGGCGCGACTCGCCGGTGAGGTTGCTCTCGTCACAGGCGCTCTCGCCACGGGTCACGCGCAGGTCTACGGGCACCTGCTGGCCGCCGGTCACGCGGACGGTCAAGCCCGGCGTCAACTCCTCCACGGGCACTTGCCGCTCGGTTCCAGCCTCGTCGAGGACGGTCGCGGTCTTCGGCGCACCGCGCAGGAGCGCGCCAATCTCGCGTTGGGTGCGATCCTGCGCGTAGTGTTCCATCGCCCCCGACGCGCTGAAGAGGAACAGCAGGAGCGCCCCTTCGTGCCACGCGCCGACCGCCGCCGCGCCTAGAGCCACCGAGAGCATCAGGAAATGCACGTCCAGCGCCCCGGCACGGACCTTTTCCCAGGTTTCCTCCGCGGCTTCCCACGCGCCGAGCACGTACGCCGCCAGCCAGCAAGCCGCCGTCAGCCAGACCGGCGCGCCGCCTCGTTCCGCCGCCAGCCCCGCCAACCCGAACAACAGGCAGCCGAGAGCCTGGAACGCAATGACTTTCCACTCGCCCTCGCCGTGCGCGTGACTGTGTTCGTGGCCGTCGTGCCCGTGCTCGTGGGCAGGCAGGAGTTCCAGCTCGCGCGGGACGAACTTCGGCCAGCGCAGATCCTGCCAACGCCAGAAGCGCACGGCCGTCTGGCAGGTCTGTTTCTCAACGAGGGTGTTGCCGAGCACGCGCTTCACCACCACGCGCCCGCCGCCGGTGCGGGTGCCCACGGGCGCGCCGCATTCGGCGCAGTTGCCGTCCTCGCCGGCCACCGAACAACGCGAACCTGTCCCCTGGTGATGCACAGCCTCGGCCACGCGGCGGGCGAGGCGCTCGCCGGGGTCTTTGCCGAGGGTGGCCATCGCCAGTTTGCGCGAACGTGGCTCGAAGGCGACCGCCTCCAGGCGCGGTTCCTCGGACAAGACGCGGGCGACTTTTTCGACCGCGCAGCCGTCCTCCCGACGGGGCGGATCAACGGGATTCTCAGGTGACTTCATGGCGGCAGAACCGGCGGTACGGGCAGGAACGAATGTCCTCTACAATGGCACGCGGCTCAACCGGAAACGTCATCGCAGCACTGGCAAGTTTCGTTCTTCCCGGCCTGGGCCAACTGCTCCAGGGACGGCTCCTGGCGGCGGGCGGCTTCCTCCTGCTGGCTGGGGCAATCTGGGTGTTGACCCTCGGCACGCTTGGCATCCTCGGCCACATCGTGGCCGCGCTCGAAGCCGCCATTTGGCGCGACAAAACTCTCCCCGGCGCGCGATGACCGACGCAGCCCAGGAAGACGAAACCTTCGAACTGGTGCCGCTGGCTGCCGGCGGCTACAGCCTGCGTTCGCGTGCCAACGGCCAGACCTTCCACCCGGTCGTCGGGCCGGCGGCGGAAGCGAGGCGGCTGCACGTCGGCGGCACGCGGCTGGTCGAGCGCGCCAACGCGCTGCCACCGGGACATCTGCCGGTCATCTGGGACGTGGGCCTCGGCGCGGCGGCCAACGCGCTGGCGGCGATCCGGGCCTTGGCGACGGGCTACACGCGCACGGAGCACATCTGGCTCAGCAGCTACGATCAGAGCCTGGCTGCCTTGGAGTTCGCTCTCCGCTACGCCGATCAGTTGGAGTACCCGCAGGGCTACGAGGCAGCGTTGCGCGAGTTGCTGGCGCGTCAGGTCACCGTTCTTTCCATCGGCAAAACCCAGATCCACTGGCAGGTGATTCTGAGTGACTTCACGCACCTGCATGGGAAACGTTCCAGCCTCGCTCCCCACGCGATCTTTTTCGATCCGTATTCACCCACGGTGAACCCGGCGATGTGGACGCTGGAGCTTTTCACGTCGCTGCGAGCCGGGTTGAGGGAGGACACCCCTTGCTTGTTGACGAACTACACCCGCTCGACCGCTGTGCGCGTGACGCTCCTCCTCGCCGGCTTCTACGTCGGGGTCGGCCCTTCCACGGGCGAGAAGGACGAGACGACCGTCGCCGCCAACGACCCCGCGCTCCTGGAACGCCCGCTTTCCCGCGAATGGCTGGAGAAAAAGGTCTACGCCTCGACCAACGCCGCCCCGCTGCGCGCCGACGGGACGCGGGGGCCGATCAACCCGGAGGACTTTGCGCGTTTGCAGGCGCACGGGCAGTTCGCCGACCGCGTCTCTCCATGAACCTCCCGCGGACCAGAGGCCGGTGCCTTCTGGCGCCCGTGCTCGGGTTTTTCCTCGTCGGGAAGGCTGCCGCCGACCTGCCAGCGCAGGTTGTCCGCGACTTCTACGCGTACCTGGCCGCCAGCGACCATCGGACGACCGCGGGCGTGGACAACCACTGGGTCGAAGCGCCGAACATCCGCGACGACACAGCCGCGCAGAAGCGTTGGCTGAGCCGGGCCTTGCGCGAGAGCCTGCGACGCGCCAATGCCTCCATCCGCCGGCGCCACCCCCGGGTCGGTGAGATCCCGATCCAGGAATACGACAGCGGCAGCTTCCGCTTCGGATGGGACCCGCCGGAGCGGTTCGTGGTCCGGCGGACAACCCGCACGCCGTTTACCGCGGTCGTGGCAGGCGTGATGGTGTGGCTTCCAGGGCAGCAGTACGCCGGCAACCGGCGGGACGCATCCTTCATCCTCGTGGCGGAAGATGGCGCTTGGCGCGTGGACGATATCCAAGTCAAGCCGTACGAGTTCGATCAATCCACCGACAGCCTCCGGGCGAAGCTGGCCGCTGATTGGTAACCCCTTTGAAACCGTCACCCCCCCAGCGTATCGGGGACGCGATGAAACCCCCCTCGGTCTTGCGGCTGGCCGTTCTCCTGGCGGCGGTGTCGATGGCCGGCCTCTCCGCCCGCGCGCAGATGCCCCTCTACACGGCCAACGCGACGACGGCGACGCCCGAGCCGGGCGTCGTGCATTTCCTTCAGGTGATCAAGCTGGCACAGGGGACCGGCACGTACACGCTCAACTCGATCACCTTCAGCGCCTATTTCACCGCGGCTGATACCCAGGCGGTGCTCCTATTTTTCTACTCGGGCGTCGACCGGAGCCCTACCTCGACCAACGCCTTGGCCAACGCCACCCTGCTCGCCAGCGCGCGGGGTAACCTGACCCCGAACGGTGCTGTGCCGAACGGCTACGCGTTTACCTTCACCCCGAGCCCGCCCTTTACGGTCACGACGGCCGACGGCAGCGTCGGTGTCGAGGTTTACCTGCTCACCCAGGACCTGAGTACCTACTCGTCCACGGCCTACGGGCGTTTTACCGCCAGCGCGCCGACGGTTGGCAGCGCCGATGGCTTTGTGTGGAACGACGGCAACAGCGGCACCTTCGACGGGGTGTTCACCGGCGACGAACAAACCCGCTTCAACATGACCAACGCCAACACGCGGTTCGCGCTGACTGGCAGCCTCCTGCACCTGAACAGCTTCACGCGCAGCGGCACGACGGCGACCCTGACGGTCGACAGCTACACGGGGATCAACTATCAGTTGCAGTGCGCCACGTCGCTGACTGCCGGCAACTGGACGAACGTCGGCGGCGCGGTAGCCGGTAGCAACGGCACGGTGCTGACCTTCACCGACAACGACAGCACCGACCCGGCCGCCTTCTACCGGGTCGTGGTCACCACGCCCGCGGCCAGCAGCACGGGCAGCAAGTTGATGAAGGTCACACGCGTGGTCAGCGAGCCGGCCCTTTGAGCCGGGCGCAGCCCCGCCCACATCAACGGCAGACTTCCTCGACCCGCACCGGAGCGCCCCGGCCATGCGGACGAGTTCGTCGTCGGTCACACGATACGGCAGCATGAGCACGAGCGTGTCCAGGATGGGGCGGGTGAGCAGGCCGTGCGTCCGCGCCGCCAGGCACACGCGTGCGCCGGTCTGCGCTTCCCACGGGAACGGTCCCAGTTCGATCCCCGCCAAGAACCCGCAGCGGCGGATTCCGACCACGTGCACCAGCGGGACTAGGTAAGATGAACAAAGACAAGAATTTTCTTGCCACTTCCCTGACGTACCATTATACCCGGGCCTTCCATGAAACTCTCCTTCGCTTCCGTGTTCGCCGGTGCAGCGGCCCTCTTCACCCTGTGGAGTGGTGCCGTCCAAGCGCAAAGCACCGTCTTTTACAATGCCGCCACCACGACGGCCAATCCCCAGACCGGGGCCGAGCATTTCCTCGACCTGATCACGGTGGCTGGAGGGGCTGGCAGCAGCTACACGTTGAATTCATTCCAGCTCGGGGTGAACTACGCGGACGCTACCCAAGACACATTCATCGAGCTAGTTTTTTATACCGGGCTGGACACAAGCAACACCTCGGCCGACGTCTTGGCTAACGCCACCGAGCTTTATGCGGTCAGCGGCACGCTCGCCGCGCCGGGCACCAACGGGAACTACACCTACACTTTCACGTTGAATACCCCGTTCAACTTCGGCAAGATCTCCACGGTTGGAGTGGAATTTTACCTGCTCAACTCGGACGGGAGTCAGTACGCTGATGGCATCCTCAACGGTCGGTTCACCGCTAGCGCGCCGACGGTCGGCACCAGCACCGGCTACGTCTGGAACGACGCCAACGAGGACGGAACCTTCACCGGTGCGGAGAAGACCAACTTCAGCCAGACGCAGGCCAACGTGCGCTTCTCGATGACGGGCAGCGTGACCGCGGTGCCGGAACCGGGCACGTACGCGCTCCTCGGCCTGGGCCTCGTGGGTCTAGGCGCGGTGGTCGTGCGCCGTCGGCAGGCCCGCGCCTGAATCAACCGCGGGCGTTGTTCCCGCGTGTGAGACGTTTGCGACTTCCCGCCTGATGAGAGTCAGGCGGGTTTCTCGTTGGCAGCCGTCACGATCCACAAACCATCTCGATCCCGCGCCGGAGCGCCTCGACCATGCGGGCGAGTTCGTCGTCGGTCGTGCAGTAGGGCGGCATCAGCACGAGCGTGTCCAGGATGGGGCGCGTGAGCAGGCCGTGCGTCCGCGCCACCAGGCACACGCGCGCTCCCGTCTGCGCTTCCCACGGGAACGGTCCCAGTTCGATCCCCGCCAAGAACCCGCAGC
>CAXUIU010000083.1:0-11883 GCA_964250955.1 uncultured Chthoniobacterales bacterium
AAGGGCGAGGCCGGCGAATTGGTGGCCGTCGTGCCAAGCGTTTCCTGAC
Organism: uncultured Chthoniobacterales bacterium; assembly: GCA_964250955.1. Lineage (GTDB taxonomy): Bacteria > Verrucomicrobiota > Verrucomicrobiia > Chthoniobacterales > SZAS-18 > CAHJWO01. The sequence continues at coordinate 50 of CAXUIU010000083.1, forward strand.
GATTATCAGCCAAGAGTTCGCGCAACGCCCATGGCCGATAGCTGCTGACCAGATCACCATCCGGTCCGAGCGCACTTTCCGCGCCGGTCTGCTCATCACGCGCACGTTGGACGAGGAGCGCCGAACCCGCTGTTTCGATGAGGCGCGCGCGATGTTCAGCGATGGCAACTCGAGGGAGGGAGTTGGAAGGCGTTGTCATTAGACGAAGTTAGGCGAGTTGGGCGAGCAGCGAGAGGACACCGCGGGGGTCTTCCCAATGCGGCATGTGCCCGGTGTCAAACAGATGAATGGCAACCTGCCCGGGCAAATCGAGGGCGTCTTGCCAACGGAGCAGACGGTCCTGCCGGCCAAAGATGACCCGCACCGGCACATCCAACGCCGCCAACTCGGGCACGAGGTAGACCTGCTGCACGCCGTCACGCGCAAACGCGCGCGACAAAGCCCGCATCTGCTGCCGACGCGGCTCCTGACGGAAGGTTGCCAACGTCCGGTCGAGCGCCAAAGACGAGTACGGGAACGGACGCGCGGTCGTTTTACGCAGTTCGCGCTCCAGCGCGGGGACGGTCTCGGCCGCGACGATCCCATCGAGGAACTCCTGGTTGATCTCGGTGCCAAGTCCAACGGGGGCCAGCAGGGTCAGAGAGGCAATCTTTGTCGATGACGCCCGGGCAAGGCTGGTGGCCACCACGGCACCCATCGACAGGCCGACGAGATGCAGACCGCCCGCCGCGTCGTCCGGCACAACGCCGAGGCCGTCCAGCGCCCCGAGCAACACCTCGGCACATTCCGCGGGCGTCGTCGCCCCCGTGATTTCGGTAGCACCATGCCCGGGAAGATCGACCGCCACCACGTCGAAACCTTTGCCGGCAAGAAACTCCGCCGTCGCGTTCCAAGTGGTGAGATCACCCGCGAACCCGTGGATGAGCAACACCATCCCACGCCGCGACGGCTGGGTGTTGGGCCAGCGTCGATGATGCAGCCGCCCGTGTGAACCCAGGTCAACGAAGGCGCCGCCCGGGGGCCGGCTTTGGGTCGGCGCGGAGACTTTAGCCGCAGGGGCTTCCTGCACCTCGCGCGCGGGAGCGGCTTCGGGATGCGGTTGGCCGTTCTCACTTGCCCGCTGCACGTCGTCAATCATCACCCGCCCGCGTGGCCCGCTGCCGCGCAGATCAGTCAACGAGATGCCCAGACGTTGCGCGAGCCGCCGGGCCGCCGGTGAACTGCGCGGCCGGGATGGCGCTTCCGGAGGGACCGTCTGCGGTGGAGACGACGGCGGGCTCCCCGCCGGTGCGTCGGAGATACCAGGAGTCTCGGCGGGAGAAGGTGACGGGACACGCGCCTCCGCCGTCTCCACCGCCGCGGCTTTCGGCGCACTCTCCTGCACCGCGACGGCCGCAGCATCCTCCACGCCCCGGAACGTGGCGATGGGTGCGTCGATGGCTACCACGTCGCCGGCCGAGACCAGATGGGCGACCATCTCGCCATCCTCCAGCGCGGGAACCTCGGCGGCCATCTTGTCGGTTTCGAGTTCGAGCAATGGGTCTCCCCGGCGGAACGATTCGCCTGGTTGTTTCTGCCAGGCGATGATCGTGCCCTCGGTCATCGTTTCGCCGAGACGTGGCAGCAGCAAAGTTTTTTCGGCCATAGGTTTGCGGGGAGTGACTACCTTGAAGAGTTTCCAGGCTTGTGCGGTCAGCGCATCAACCGACCGACCAACTCCTCGATCAACTCGGCGGTGGGGATGCTTCGTGTCTCCAGCTCGGGTGCGACGGGGATCGGAATGTCCTCCCCGGCGATGCGCAGGATGGGCTCCTCCAGGAAGTCGAAACACTCCTCCTGGATGCGGGCGCTGAGTTCGGCGGCCGGACCGGCCGTCAGACAGGCTTCGGTCACGATAGCCGCCCGACCGGTCCGCGCGACGCTGGCGGTGACCGTTTCCATATCCAGAGGGTTGAGGGTGCGCAGGTCCACGACTTCTACCTCGATCCCGCGAGCCGCGAGGCGCTCGGCGGCGGCGAGCGTGTAGGTCAACATCCGCGAGTAGGTGATCACCGTGACATCCCGGCCGGTGCGCCGCACGGCGGCCTTCCCCCAGGGCGCGTCAGGCGTCGAAACATCGAGGGTGCCTTTCTGCGTGTAGAGGCTTTTGTGCTCGATGAAAATGACCGGGTCCGGCCGGCGCAACGCCTGGCGCAGGAGATGGTAGGCATCAGAGACCGTGCCGGGCAGCGCCACCCGCAGGCCCGGCACGTGCATGAACCACGCTTCCAAACTCTGGGAGTGTTGCGCGGCCGCGGACCGGCCGGTGCCGCCCTGGGTGCGCAGGATCATGGGGACGCCCATCTGACCGCCGAACATGTAACGAATCTTCGCCGCCTGGTTGGCGATCTGGTCCATCGCTAATCCGGCGAAATCCACGTACATCAACTCGGCGACCGGGCGGGAACCCGTCATGGCGGCACCCACCGCGGCTCCCACGATGCCTGCCTCCGAAATGGGCGCGTCGATCACGCGCTCCGGGCCAAAATCCTTCAGCAAGCCCTTGGTGACGCCGTAGGCTCCACCGTAGCGGCCGACCTCCTCGCCGATGAGCAAAATGGTGTCGTCCTCCGTCATAGCGTCGCGCAACGCTTGGCCGAGGGCATCGCGGTAAGTGGTTTCCGCCGGTTTGGCGGCGGTGCTGGCGGCGGGCGCGGGGGGAGTAGCAGTGGTCGTCGTCATGGGTCTTCTATTCTTGGTCCGCCAAGATGGTTGCCACCCGGCTGCGCAACGGTTCGGGCGCGGGTTCGTCGTCCGCGTAAACGTCGCGGAACATGCTTTCCAGCGGCGGCTTGGGGGCCTGCACGGCGAATTCCAGCGCGGCGTCCATCTCCTGCGCGGCTTCCTGTTGGATGCGGTCGAGGTCCGCCTGGGTCGCAGCGCCTTCGGCCTGCATGGCGTCGGCGAGATGCTTCAGCGGGTCGCGCTGGCGTCCGAGCGTCTCCTCCTCCGGCGTGCGGTAGGGGCTCTTGTCCATGCGGGCGTGCCCGTGGAAACGGTAGCATTCGATGGTCAGGAACGCCGGCTGGCCTTGGCGGGCGCCGTCCACGAGTTCCTGGGCGACCTGGTGAACGGTGCGCACATCCTGGCCGTCCACCGAACGGCTGGCGAGATTGAAGCCGCTGGCGCGTTCCTCGAACTTGATGGAGGAGGCGGACTGGTCCACGCGGGTGCCCATCCCCCACTGGTTGTTCACGCAGACGAAGACCACGGGCAACTTCCAGAGCGCCGCCATGTTCATGCTCTCGTAGAGCACGCCCTGCTGCATGGCCCCGTCGCCGAAAAACGCGAACGACACGTTCGGCTGCCGGATGCGCCGGTACGAGAGCCCTGCGCCGACCACAGCCGGGATGCCGCCGCCGACGATGGCGTTGGCCCCGAGGTGGCCGAGGCCGTGGTCGGCGATGTGCATGGAGCCGCCCTTGCCACGGCAATAGCCGGCTTCCTTGCCGGCGATCTCCGCCATCATGCGGTTGGGGTCCGCCCCGCGCGCCAGGAAGATGCCGTGGCCGCGGTGGTGCGTGGTGAAGGTGTCCCCGTCCACCATGGTTCGACCGACCCCGGCCGCCGCCGACTCTTCCCCGATGGAAAGGTGGAGCATGCTACCCGCACTCTGCTGGCGGACGAACAGTTCGCCGACCCGCTCCTCGAAAGTACGGATGCGGCGCATCATACGGTAGAGTTCGAGGGACAGGGCTGGGTCAGGTTGATTGGCTTGCATGATGGTCAGAAACCGCAGTTAGATGGTGACTCCCGGCAGGGCAGAGAGCGCCCGGGACTCGCCCTCGCGCACACTCTTGGCGGCCTCGTAGAGACGGCTGTAACGCTCGTAAAGTTCCCGGTAGACCGCGTGGCGTCCGGAGTGCGGCTCGATCACTGCGCGGGTTCGCACCATCGCCCCGGCCGCTTCCTGGATAGAGCCGAACTGCCCGGCGGCGTAGGCGGCGAGGATGCCTGACCCGAGGGCGGGTGCGTCCGAAACCTCAGTGAGCACGAGCGGCAGACCCGAAACGTCCGCGTGGATTTGCAGCCACAGATCCGAGCGCGTCGCCCCGCCGCAAACCACTATCTCGCTCAGGCGGAAGGTGTCGTCTTGGAAGTTGCGCAGGATCGCTTCGGTGCCAAAGCAGATGCCCTCGATGATCGCCCGGTAGACGTGCGCGACGCCGTGCGCCAAGCTCAGGCCAAGAATGGCCCCGCGGGATTTCGGGTCCGTGTAGGGAGTACGGTTCCCCTGGAAATGATCCAGCACCAGCAACCCTTCCGCGCCGGGTCCCAGCTTGGCCGCGAGCCCGTTCAACTCGGCGTAGCCGAGGCCGCCGCCGAAGTTGGACTGAAACCAGTTGACGATGGAGCCCGTCGAAGTTTGTCCGCCTTCCAACACGCAGGAACCGGCGTAAACGCAATCTTCGTAAGCGCCCCACAAACCGCGGCGATGAACCGCCTGGTCCGTCACGGCCAGTTGCAGATGAGAGGAACCGGTGACCAGCGCCAACTGACCCGGACGCGTGACACCCATACCGATCATCCCGATGAACGCGTCCGCGCCGCCCTGGGCGACCGGCAGCCCCGCTGGCAGCCCGAGGTGCGCCGCGGCGTCGGGCGTGAGGCCGCCGACGATCTCTCCGGGACGGAGCACCTCCGCCGGCCATTTTTCGAGCAGTTCGGGCAAATCGAGGGCAGCCACCAAGGAGCGCGGGTAGCCGCCCTGGCTCAGGATGTAGTGCCAACGGATGGCGGCATTATCCAAGCTGGCCACGTAGCGGTCCGTGAGCCGGTAGTTCAAGTAGTCGACGAACTCGCAGATTCTCGCGGACCGAGCGTAAGTCTTCGGCTCGTGGCGTTTGAGCCAAAGCACCTTGGGAATCATCCATTCGGCGGAAACGGGCCCGGCGCCGTCGCCGTTGACCCGGAGGGCTGGGTCGCCCGTCGCTAACAGGTCGGCGGCTTCCTCGCCCGCCCGCACGTCCATCCAGATCAGGGCCGGACGGAGTGGACGCATCGTCTCGTCGAGCACGACGACGCTGCACGAAGTCGCGTCCACGCCGACCGCAAGGATTTCCTCAGGCCTGACATCCGCGCTCGCCATCGCTCCCTGCACGGCGGTGCCCAGCGCCTGCCACCACTCTTCCGGATTTTGCTCTGCTTGGCCGGCACTCGGGAACCGGGTCGCGTAGCGTGCGGAACCTGTCCCTTTCGGCTGACCGGTTAGGTCGAACACAAAGGCACGCAGGCTTTCGGTGCCGCCGTCAATGCCGATTACGTAAGCCATGGAAACCGGAAAAGAAAAACGGCTGCTCAGACCAGGCGCAGGTCGGTCTGCCGGGAGATGATGGAGATGGAGCCGATGATGATGATTCCCTTGAAGATCTGCTGCACGGAAGTGTCCATGCCAATGAGGTTCAGCCCGTTGTCCACGACGCCGATGAACAACGCGCCGAAGAAGGTGCCGAGCACCGTGGCCGTGCCGGGACGCAGCATGGTCATACCGATGAACACCGTGCCCAAGCCGTCGAGCAGGTAGCGTTCGCCCGCGCCGGGCTGCCCCGAGCCGAGCCGGGCGGAAAGCAAGATGCCGGCGGCGGCGGCAAACACGGCGCAGAGCACCAGACCGATGGCCTTGTAACGCCGCGGAGGGATGCCGGCCAGTTCCGCGGCGCGGGCATTGCCACCGAGCGCGTAGAGATAGCGGCCCAGGAAGGTTTTCTCCATGATGAACCAAGCCAGCAGCACTAGGCCGAGCATGAAAACACTGACCTTGGGCACGACGCCGAAGGTGCCCTGCCCCATGTCCAGGTAGGAATCAGGCATGCCCCCGTAAACCGCCCGGCCCTGGGAGAGGAGGAAGTTAATTCCAGCCAGGATGGAGCCGGTGGCGATGGTAGTGATCAGGGACGGCACGCCGACCAACGTGACGATGAAGCTGTTCACCAAGCCCACGGCGATGCCCAGCACCAGGCCGGCCGTGATGGCCACCGGCAGAGAGTAACCGGCCACCAGCAGCAGCGGCACGGCCAGCCCGGACAAACTGGCGGTAAAACCCACGGACAGGTCCATCTCCCGCAGGGCGAAACCGAAGGTCAAACCCACGCCGACGATGGTCAGCATGGAGATTTGTTGGGTGATGTTGACGAGGTTGCGCACCGTCAGAAAACGGTCCACGAAGAAGGCAAACCCCGCGAACAGCAAGCAGAGCACAAGGATCGTGCTGTAACGCAGGAACAGAGTGCGCACATCCATGCCAGCCAAACGAAAGGGCGTCTGTCCAGGGCTAGCGTCAGCAGCGGCCGGGGCGTCTGGGACAATCGGGGGATCTTGGATAGTAGGCTCGTTCATGCCGGGGGAAGGGATGATGTTTGTGGGAAGGAAGTTTGCAGACAAGTCAGACGCTCATTTGGCGGACAAACGCCGCTTCGGAAAAATCCGGCTGCTCCAGAAAGCCCGTGACACGGCCGGCGCCGAAAGCTGCCACCCGGTCGGCCAAGGCCTCGATCTCCAGCAGGTCGGCGGAAACGACCAGCACGCCGACGCCACTGTTCGCCAGGTTGCGGATCAAGCGATGGATCTCGGCCTTCACGCCGACATCCACCCCTTCGGTCGGTTCGACAAAAATCATCACCCGATAGGCGGGCGGTCCGGCCTCCTCGCGGCCGAAGAGCCAACGGCCGATGGAAACCTTTTGCTTGTTGCCACCACTCAACTCACCGACCAATTGGTCCGGCGAATGAGCTTTGATTTGCAGCCGGCGCATCTGCTGCGTGGCGGCCTGCCGCTCGCGCCAGGAGGAGATCAAAGGCAAAGCGTTGATGATCGCCGTGCCTTGCCGCAGGTGCAGCACGCTGAGATTCTCTCGGACGGTCCAGGAAGCGACCAGCGCCTTGGTCATGCGCGTGTCCGGCACCAGCCCGATGCCGGCGGCGCGCGCGGCCCGAGGGGTCGGAACCTTCTGCGCACGGCCGTCCAGTTCCAACCGGCCAGCCTTGGTGGAAACAGCCCCGTAGAGCGATTCGACGAAGGCCACCTGACCCGCACCGGACAGCCCGATGAGTCCGAGAATTTCGCCGGCCTGAAGGGATAGATCCACTGGTCCAAAACCCGGCCCCGACCAACCCGTCACCGCGAGGCGCGGCGAGGGCTGGTGTCCGTTGGCAGCGGCGGGAGTCGGGGCCGGCCGGCGTTCCCGTTCCACCTTGGTCAGGGTGCGCGAGCGCATGAGTTCAACCAAGTCTTCCTCCCGGGCCTCACCGCGACCGAGCGTGGCGATCCGACGCCCGTCACGCAGCACGGTGATCCGGTCGGCGAGGTCGAGCACTTCACCGAGAAAATGGCTGATCAACACAAGCGCCAGACCACCCTGTGCCAGCTTTCGGATGATACGGGTCAACTGCTCGCGGTCCCGCGCGGGCAAGCTAGCGGTGGGCTCGTCCAGGATGAGCACCTTGGCGGCCCGGGAGAGCGCCCGGAGGATCTCGATGACCTTCTGGGTGGCGTGAGGTAATTCCTGAACCGGACAGTCCAGGTTGATGGTGGTGTCAGGAAAATACTGCTGCCGCAAGGCATCTGCCCGTCGTCTCAGGTCCGCCTGGTCGATGACCAGTCCAGCCCGTCGACGTTCGTGGCCGAGGAAAATGTTTTCCGCGCCGCTCAGCGAAGGCACCAAGCTGCCTTCCTGGCTTACCAGCGCGATGCCGGCGGCGAGAGCACCGGAAGGTCCAGAAAATGCCACGGGCCGTCCGCCAATTTCGACTGCGCCAGACGTGGGAGCTTGCACGCCGGAGAGTACTTTTACCAGCGTGGATTTGCCCGCGCCGTTCTCACCGACGATGGCGTGCGTCTCGCCCGCCTCCACGTGAACCGTCACGCCATCCAGGGCACGGGTACCCGGAAAAACCACGCTGATGTCACGCAGGACGACGGCCATAGCAGAAAGTCGGAAGAGAGCGTGCGAACACGCCGATATTCTGGTCGATCCCCGCTCCCGACTTTATCAGTCGGAAGCGGGGACGACGTAAGAACGTGTACGCTAAGAAGGTTAGCTTCGGCTTACTTGGTGATCAACGGCGCATCCAGATACACCGTGCGTGAGGTGAACATGGTGTCGGGATTTTTCTTGTCCACGACGATGTCCTTGATCCAACCACCTATTTTTGCGCCCATGTCTCCGAACGGCTGAGAAACGGTAGCAACCATCGGCGAGTTACCGGATTTGATCGCGTCCACCGCGGGCGGATGACCATCAATGCCCGTGACGATGGCCTTGATCCCCTTTGCCTTAAGCACGTTGGCCGCGGCCATCGCCGGTTCGTCCCAAGGAGCCCACACGGCATTGATCTTGTCGCCGAAACGATTGGCGTAGTCTTCCATCACGCGGGTGGAATCTTCGTAGAAGTGAGTGTTGTCGATGTTGTGTTCAGCCAGCACCTTCACGTCCGGATACTCCTTGAGAATCGTGGCCATCACGTCGCCGCGTTTGCGGGTGCCGTGGTGCTCTGCCATCCGCAGGAAGATGATGTTACCTTTCCCGCCGATAGAGTTGAGCAGGAACGTGGAAACCTTCGCGGACATGTCCCAGTTGTTGGTGGTGACATCCACGATGTCGCCGGGCACCCAACCGCTGTCCACCGTGAAGATCGGCAGACCGTCCTTGGCCGCCTGTTGGATGATAGAACGGGAAGCCCGCAAATCGGCCATCGTCAGGATCACCGCGTCGGCCTGGCGCGAGACGGCGTTCTGAAGGTTGGCAGCCACCTTTTCGCCCGAACCCTGAGAATCAAGGAAGTCCACGGTCCAATCCGGTGCATTTTTCTTTTGCCACTCATCCCAACCGGCTTGCACACGCTGTTCGGACTGGGCGGCGGCGTTGGAGTGGATCCAGACGATCTTTAGGGGTTTAGCCCAAGCGGTAATTCCCCCCGCCAACCATGCGGCGAAGGCGAGTGGCAAACACTTGGTCAGAAGGCGGTTGAGTGCTGGAGGGTGGATCATAGGATGGGGTATGCCTGCTGCGTTTGGAAGCACGCGCGCCGTCGTATGACGCCAGCACGCATGACTGTTTGGGGGAGCGTTCGGCGGCAGAACTCGTAAGAGTCTGCGTTTAACTCTGGGGGAGAACCGAATTTGAACAAAATTAAGGAACGCAAAAAAATGTCAAACACTATTATTTGAGAATCGATTCAAGCCGGGCACAAATTCACAGAAGCCCACGGCTTTTCTCCAGAGGATGGTCGGCGCATGCACGGCATGTCCCTCCGCTGAGAAATGCTGAGGAAGCCGGCACAAACTTGCAGGCGCGACTTCAAGCAAATTTGATGCAACCAAGAACTCACGGGCTGCACAAACGCAAAGCGCCTCATGCATGAACACTTTGCAGTTCCTCTCGCTCCAACAAAATTTTGTTCTCTAAAGATTTGTTGTTTGACCGAGCAAAGATTTTCTTGCTTGTCTGACAAGTATTCCAGGCATCTTCCAAGTTCCGTCGAGTGCAATCCCATGCTGCGCTTGGTGGCTGACGTTCTCATCCTCTCCGGTCCACAGGACGTACAAACTGAAGCATCCATCATGACCTGCTTCTGAACTTTGGTAGACGGGCCTTCCTTTGCACCAGTGGCATCAAAATCGTTACGACATCCGTTGGGTTCAGGAATTGAAGATGTCCTGTTCAATGTGGATGGCGTCCTGATCGATTCCGAGCCGTTGCACGAGTTCACCCTGCTCGAACTCAGCACGAGATTTGGCCGGCGACTCGAGAGCCAGACTGACCTGGAGACGTTCAAGGGCCGAACAGAGTAGACGGCGGCCCAAGCCTTGTTGAAGCGATTTTCTCACCTAACCCTGACTCCTGCTGAAATCGTAGAGCTTCGGCTTGAGTAGACAAGTTCGAGCGAACTTCCACTTGGTGAAGCTCATCGAAGGCATCCGCCCGTTCCTTGATCGTTGCAAGCCCTCCGGCTAGCGCGCCGGACTGACCACTTCGGCCGGCCCGTCCATCCAGCAACTTGCTTTCTCGACTTTTCAACTCTCAGAATCTTTCGACGCGGCGGTCACAGGATTGGACGTCAAGGCCAGCAAACCCAATCCTGAGCCTTACCTCCTGACTGCCGCCAAGCTGGACCTTCCTCCCGACAGATGCCTGGTGATCGAAGATACGGTCAGCGGAGTGCAATCTGCGAAATCTGCGGGTTGCCGCGTGGTCGCGCTCACCACTTCATTTTCACGAGAGGCGTTGCTGGAGACAGGTGCCGATTTCGTGGCGACCTCCTTCGAGGTGCTAGGCGCCAGCTTCTTCGGTGAAAATCCGCCGGTTAAAAAGGCCCGGTCGCAGCGACGATAGCTGGTCGAGTGATCACCTGACTCTGCGACGTTGTCGGCTGATCAGCCGATTAACATGCCAAGTCCTCAACGACTCGGCAATCCGTGTTCCGCGCAGTCTAACGACCGCCCTCTCCTTCCTGATCAAGCTTGAACGCCGTGTCTCCGTCGATGATCAATCCATTGACCAGTCCGGTCTTCAGCAAGCCTCGAACACCAGACAGCTTTTCTTGACCACCGGAGAGTAAAACCACTTCGCGTTTGTGGAGATGTTTGAGGTCAACCGCCAAGGTCCGCTCGTTCACATCGTTGCTGATAATCTTGCCAGCGGCGTCGAAGAACTTGCCCATGAAATCGCAAACTGCCCCGGCACGTTTGAGGCTGCGTAGTTCGACGCCTGACAGATGTCGCTGTTTGAACAACAAACTATGCTCGTCGCATTGGCCGAAGCTTAACAAATAAAATGTGGCCTTCTCCGCGAGTGCCAACGTTCCTTGGAAGATCGACTGCGACATGAGCACCTGGCGGTCTGCTGTCGTGTTAGCAATGAACGGCACCGGCAAGAAGTGCCCCTCCCCTCCGGTGACCTGTGCAAACAAGGAGGCGACTTCCAACGGGTTGGTGGCAGAAGTCCGCGTCAGTGAACCCATGACAGAGACGAATTTCGCTCTGGGTTTGGAGAGATCCACCAGGTGCGCAGGAATCTGGGCCACGGTCCTTCCCCAGCCTAAACCGATGACGGCTTGCTCGTCGACTTGCAATTTGTTGCTCAACAGCTCGGCGGCCACAATGCCAACTCCCCGGCGTGCGATGATCCCTTGCTCAGCAAGCTGTGCTTGGGTGAGCGGCTTCTTGGTTTTTTTGTCCGGTTCGGAGGCAAGCGGCGGCGTGACGCGGCAAAATTTCAAACCGTACTTGCGCCGAAGACTCTCCTCGACCTGCACGATCCTGGTGAAACGGTGGTGGATGGAAATTTTCACGATGCCAGAGTCTCTGGCATCGGCCAAGATTTTGTGCACTTTTGCCCGGGACACGCCCATCAATGCAGCCGTCTGCTCCTGTCGGTATCCGCCTACATAGTAAAGCCAAGCCGCTCGGGCAACTTGCTCGGGTACGTCTTCTTGAAAAGGGCTTCGGTCCATATGGCCGCGGTTTCGGTCGTCCAGAATGGCATGTGGTGAGCACATCCGTCCACCCGAACGCGGACACTACCTTTCGGTGGCATCTGTGCAAATCATCTTTGCCTCGGTGCATACGCAACCGACAGGGGCAATCGCCAGCCCCGTTCACCGTCTTTGAGCCATGTAGAACTCGTCGTGCCCGGATGCTGCCCTGTCATGTGCTGCCCCCAGCTTCGACGGTTCCGATGAGCCAGGGCCACATGGCCCCTTCAACTCCGCCTTTGCGTCGAAGGGAGTTAACCGCTTACCAAGCGGTATAGCCGCCGTCGATGACGACGGTGGCGCCGGTCATGTAGGAGCTCGCGT
>CAXUIU010000084.1:0-11740 GCA_964250955.1 uncultured Chthoniobacterales bacterium
CCGGCTGCCGGAGCGGGCGGCTGGGTGGACCGGGACGGCGGGGCAGAGGGCGGCATGACGACAGCGGCGAAAAGTGGGGGCAGATTACAGCAAGAAGCGGTGCCCGGCACGGGTTTTCTTGTGTGGCAGCGGTCGGTCAGGCGTCCGATCCCGTGGGCAAAGTGCGATTGTGCTGTAGAGTCGCTAGGTTCCGCTATACCGATCTAACCCTATTCGCCCCTTCTGACGCAACCCTGACAATGCAAGCCATCTTTGTTCCCTTTCTCGCCGGCCTGGTCGCCACCTCCGTCATGACCGTGTTGTTGATGATGCCTTACTGGTTCGGCCTACCGCGGGTCGACCTCATCCGCGCGGTTGGTTCCTTCATCACGAAGAACCGGGAGACGGCGTTCTGGCCGGGCATGGCGATCAACCTCGCCGTCGGCGTGGTCTTCGGATACGTCTACTACTGGGCGTTTCGGTTCACCGGCATCCCGCTCACGCCTCTGTTTGGGGCGGTCGCCGGTGCGGTTCATGGGGCGATGGCGATGCTGTTCGCCGTCGTCGCCATTCTGGAGCATCACCCCGACAAGCGTTATCAGCAGCGTGGGCCCATGACCGCCTTCGCCCAGCTTTTAGGACACATCATCTACGGGATCATCGTGGGGATCATCTGCTACAACCTCGCGCCGACTCACGTCAGCGAGATACAGCATGTCATCCAGTAGTCAGGGCCGTTGAAGTTTCGGCATCCCGCTGCCCTACACGTCCGCTTCCTCTTCGTGCTCGTCGAGGATAGCGGGCGACAGGTAAGACAGGTGCGGTTGCACCGCAAGTCCCTTGAGGCTGTCGTAGGAAACGTACAAACAAGTTTGGAGAGAGGTCCACGATCCAACAGGGAAAAGGTGTTCGTGTATTGCGCCAGACTGCCGCGAACCTTGCCGGTCCAAACTGACGTGGCCTTGCTCTGGCCGCACGTGAACGAGAGACGATCCCACAGGTGCGGTTCGTAGATCGGAACTGTTCGTTCGATGGGCAGCCAGATTGCCGGCCTGACGTGAAAGCGCACGGTGAACGGGTCGCTCTCCTCGTAAGGGCCATCCACGACATCCGGCAGACCCACCCAGCGGGAGAGCCGCGTCACGTAGCAAAGCAACTTATCTCCCGTCTGGACTCACCGCGCAACGTTCAACTGCCGGGGGCGGAACCCTGAGATCGTTTGATCGGACCGCGAGAACGCCTCGTACGTTTCCGGGAAAACAGGTCCAGGTAATAAGCCGTCACGGCGCGGTTCACCCCGGCTTCTCAGAGTCCCGGCATCCCGCCGCCGGACGCCGCGCCGACCTGGCTGAGCTTATGCTCGCCACCGCCTTCCTCAATCGGGGCGAACCCACGCCGCAGGACGTTCTCGGTCACCACGCGCGGGAAGACGAAGTTGAGCAGGTAGTCGCGCCCGCCCGCCTTCGTGCCGCCGCCCGACATCTTGAACCCGCCGAAGGGATGCCGCGCCACGATGGCCCCGGTGATCGTGCGGTTGATGTAGAGGTTGCCGACCTGGAGTTCACGCTTGACGCGTTCGATGTTCGCCGGACTGCGGGAGTACAGCCCCCCCGTTAGCGCGAACTCCGTGTCGTTCGCCAGCCGGATGGCCTCGTCGAGGTCCTTGGCTTTGAGCACGGCAAGCACGGGGCCGAAAATCTCCTCGTTGGCGATCCGGGCGTCGTGCGGCACCTCCGCAAAGATCGTCGGCGCGACGAAGTACCCATCCCCCGCCGGAACTTTGCCCTCGTACGCTAGCCGTGCCTCGCCCTTGCCGATCTCGACGTAACGCTTGATCCGCTCGTGCGCCTCGCGGTCGATGACCGGGCCGACGTTGGTGGCCGGTTCCTCGGGGGCCTGGACGTTGAGGTTGGAGGTCGCTTCCACCAACCGCGCCAGGAACTTGTCGTAGTTCGCCTCCAGGACGATCAACCGTGACAGGGCCGAGCACTTCTGCCCCTGGAAACCGAACGCCGAGTACAGCGCGCCGACAACCGCCTCGTCGAGGTCGGCGTCCTCGTCGATGATAAGCGCGTTCTTGCCGCCCATCTCGCAGACGACCTTCTTAAGTTGCGCCTGGCCTTTGCCCGTGCGCCCGCCGGCTTCCCAGATTTTGAGGCCGACTTCCTTGGAACCCGTGAACGCGATGAAATCGACCTTCGGATGGTTGACGAGGTATTCGCCGACTTCCTCGCCGTGGCCGGTGACGAGGTTGAGCACGCCCGGCGGCAGGCCAGCGCGTTTGGCGAGGTCCATGAACCGCGCCGCCGTGATGCTGGACTGTTCGGCCGGCTTCATGATGACGGTGTTGCCGGTCACGAGGGCCGCGACGGTCATGCCGGCGAGGATGGCCAGAGGGAAGTTCCACGGCGCGATGACGAGGCCCACCCCGCGCGGGATGTACTCCTGCGTGCTGTTCTCGCCGGGTACGGCGAAGGTCGCCTGCGGCCTGCCCAACTGCCGCATCTCCGCCGCGTAGAACTCGCAGAAATCAATGGCTTCGGCGATGTCGGCGTCCGCCTCCACCCAAGGTTTGCCGACCTCGAAGACCTCCAACGCGCAGAGCCGGTAACGTTCCTCGCGCATGAGGTTCGCCATCTTGTCGAGGATGTCGGCCCGGGCGGCCGCCGAGGTCGCGCGCCAGCCCGGCGCGGCGGCGAGCGCGGCCTGCACGGCGGCTTCGGCCTGCTCCCGGGTAGCAGCGGCGACACGTCCGAGTTTCTCGGCAGGGTTCGACGGGTTAACGGAGTCGATCCACTGACCGCTCGTCGGTGTCTCGCTGCCGATGACTAGCGGGTAATCTCTGCCGAACGCCGCGCGCTCGGCCTGGAGCGCGTCGCGCATGGCTTGGCGGGTCGGGTCGAGCGTGAAGTCGGCGGGCGGTTCGTTGGCGAAGGGCTTACTCATGGGGATGTCGGAAGGTTCGTGGCCGTTCGCTCCGTCGGCGAGCGCGGGCGGCAGCAGATCGGGGCTATCGGCAGGCAGCGTGGGGACAGCCTCGGGGTGCGGCGGCGCGTCGAGGTCGCCGGAGAGTTCAATGGGGTCGCGCAGGAGTTCCTTGGAAGCGACCTGCGTGGTGAACTTGGCCTTGAGAAACCCTTCGTTGGAGGTGTTCTCCAACAAACGCCGCACGAGGTACGCCATGCCCGGGAGCATCTCGCCGACCGGGCAGTATTCCCGGATGCGGTGGCCGAGTTGGACCAGCGCCTTTTTGATGGGTTCGGCCATCCCGTAGAGCATCTGAATCTCGTAGGCGTGCGGGTCGAGACCGAGCTTTTGCGCGCAGGAGATCGCGTGCGCCATGGAGCGGACGTTGTGCGTACCGAACGCCGAATAGATATGCTCGTGCGATTCCAGCATCCGCCGCGACATGCGCTCGAAGTTGGCGTCGGACTGCGGCTTCTTCGTGTACACCGGCACGGGCCAGCCGCGCTGGCGGGCGACGACGGTTTCGTAGTCCCAGTAAGCGCCTTTCACGAGACGAATCGTGATGCGCCGCGAACGCGCCTGCGCCCACGCGATGAGCCGCTCCAGGTCGGCGCTCGAATCACGCAGGTACGCCTGCAAGACCAACCCGGCGTCGTGGTAATCGTGGAACTCCGGCTCGTCTAACAAACTCTCGAACAAACTGAGCGTCAGGTTCTTCAACCCGTAGTTCTCCATGTCGAGGTTGATGAAGACGCCGAGTTCCTTCGCGCGGCGGAAGAGCGGACGCAGGCGCTCTTTCAGGTGCGCGATGGCCTTGTCCGGGTCGGCCGGGTGGATCTGCGAATACAGCGCGCTGATCTTGACCGACACGTTGACCTTCGGCATCGGCCGGGAGCCGTTCGTGCCGCCTTCGAGTTGCTCGGAGTGCGCCCAGTTCTTGGCCTCGGCGGCGAGGCTCTCGATTAACTCCAGATAACGCTCGTAGTATTCCTGCGCCTCGCGTTCGCTGACGACCGCCTCGCCGAGGATATCCACCGTGAACCCGACGTTGCGCGAACGAATCTTCTTGAGGGTCGGGACCGCCTCCGCCCCCGTGCGCCCGGTGATGAACTGCCGCGCCATGCTGCCGACGCTTTTCTTGACCGTCGGGCCGACCAGCCAGGGCGTCAGCTTGGACATGTTCAGCCCGAAGCGCAGCGGCCCGGCGAGGCCGACCTCCTGGCCTTGGAAATATTCCTGCATGTGCTCGACGACGCTGTCGGAGCTGGTCAGCGTGGGCAGCACGTCCACGAAGCGCAGGGTCTGGACCTTAAGCGCCTCGTTGCCCATGGACCACTCCATCATTTTTCCATACCAGATGGCTGGATTGATGGCGGCGGGCAGCTTCTTTTTGGCGTCAACGATGGCGAAGATTTCGTCGCCTTTTGCTTCGATGTCGGTCTGCGTCAAAGTCATAGGTGGGAGGCCAGGGCTGCGGCGAGGTTTGGCGGGTTGCCGGCGAACAGATGGTTGAGGGGATGGACGGGGTAGTTCATCACCGCCAGACGACTGCTAAGCCGCGCCGGAATCGTCCGCAAGGCCGGGGCGTCAATATACACGACAAACAGCGCGGAACCGCGCCTTTTGCGCTGCCGCCGGATGGCCCGGACCGCACTCCAGATCGGCCCCTGCGGCTTGTCCGCGCCCCAGGCGGCGACGACGAACCTCGCCTTCTTCGGGATGCGCTCACGGTAGGTGCATTTCGAGGCGAGCCACCGCGCGTAGCCGGTGGCGTGGTTCTTGTCGACCGCGTAGAAGCAGTTCAAAATCAGCAAGTAATCATTCTGGCCGGGAGAGGACGCGGCAGCCTTGGCCTTCACGGCTTGTTGATACAGGGACAGGACGGCTCGGAGCGTGGGGTCGGGCGAGAGGACGCCCCACGGCGAGGGATCCACCGGACTCCCCGCGCTCCCCGGATTGCACATCCACACGACGCCCACGCAACGCCCGGCCTTGCGCGTGATGGCAGCGGGGTCCTGGGCGTGGTAGTAAATACGCGTCTCCTTGCGGACGAGACACCCCGGAGAGCCATCCAGACTGAACGCGGCGAAGAAGTGGTGTCCCGGGGGTGTCGGAGGATTTTTAGCCATGTATGTCGTTAAGCCCGGCCAAGATAGCACATTCCCGCCTCCGTCTACCCCGGGGCGCCGGCCGAGACCCGGGAGCGGCTGCTAACAATCAAGATTTACCATCTTCCATGACCCCCGCCGTCACCTTCGCCGATATTCAGGCCGCCCGGGTGCGCATTGCCGGAGCCGTCTACCATTCCCCTTGCCCGGAGTCGATCCCGCTCTCGGAGGTCACGGGAATGCGGCTCTTCTGCAAACTGGAAAACCTCCAGCGCACCGGCTCCTTCAAGGAACGCGGCGCCCGCAACGCCCTCATGCAGCTCCCGCCGGCGCAGGCGCGGCGTGGCGTCATCTCGGCCTCGGCCGGCAACCACGCCCTCGGCCTGACCTACCACGGCCGGCTGCTCGGGGTCCCGGTCACGGTCGTCATGCCGCGCTTCGCGCCCTTGGTGAAGGTTAACACCTGCCAGCGCCTCGGGGCCAACGTCATCCTGCACGGCGCGTCGTTCCTGGAGGCCAAGAGCTACGCCCGCGCCCGCGCCGAGGAAAACGGCTACACCTACATCCACGGCTACGACGACCCGGAGATCATCGCCGGCCAGGGCACGATGGGACTCGAAATCCTCGAACAGGTCCCCGACCTCGACGCCGTCGTGATCCCCGTCGGCGGCGCGGGGCTGCTCGCCGGGGTCGCGTTGGCGGTCAAGACCCTGCGGCCCGAGGTGCGCGTGATCGGCGTGGAGCCCGAGGGCGCGGCGAAGTTCGCGGCGGCCGTCGCCCACGGCGCGCCGGTGACGGTCCAGTGCCGTCCCACGCTCGCCGACGGCCTCGCCGTGCCCGACATCGGCGCGAACGCCTTCCCGCTCGCCCGCGATCACATGGATGCGCTTGTCACCGTCACCGAGGACGAGATCGCCCTCGCCATCCTGCGGATTGTGGAGCTGGAAAAAGCCATCGTCGAAGGCTCCGGTGCGGCCGGCCTCGCCGCCTGCCTCGCCGGCAAGTTGCCCGAACTCGCCGGCAAGACTGTCGTGCTCCCCTTCTGCGGCGGCAACATCGACCCGGCGGTTCTGAGCCGCGTCATCGACAAAGGCCTCGTCGCCGACGGCCGGGTCTGCCGGTTCTCGGCCGTCATCAGCGACCGGCCCGGCGGCCTGGCGGGCCTGACCAAGCTCATCGCCGACAAGGGCGCGAGCATCAAGGAAATCGTCCACGAACGCGCCTTCACCGGCGGGGATGTGTTCGCCGTCAGCGTGCTCTGCACCATCGAGACGCGCGACCGCACCCACCTGGAGGAAATCTTCGCCCGGCTGGAGGCCGAGGGCATCGGACATTCACGCGCGTTGTAGCGCCACACGCCCAAAGGTGGGGCGCGTTGCGAATTGGAGGAAAACGCCGTGCGGACCCCGCGGGTCGGCGGCATCCTTCCAACGATCTATGAGCGACGAATTCAACCAGTTCCAAGAAAAAGCTACCGAATACCACAAGCAGGGTGAGGAGTACGTCCGTGCCAACCCGACGCAGGCTGTCCTGTCGGCCGTGGGGGTAGGCTTCGTGCTGCGACTGCTGCCCATTGGTGCGCTGGTTGGCGCATTGGTGCGGCTGGCCATCTTCGCGTTGCGGCCGGCGGTGTTCATCTACGGGGCGGTGGCCTTGTACAAGCACTTCCAAGGCACGGCCCCGACCGACGAGCAGCACTAAGCGAAACCGAAACGACCGCCAACGCCTCGTTTTTAGATCCCGCCCCCTCATCCGGGGCGGGATTTCTCGTTTAGTCGCGCCGCGTGTGCCACCAAGCCCAGGCGATGAACACCGCCTGAAACGGCAGCCGCGCCCACAGCACCGCGGGCCGGAAGCGGGCAAATTGCTCCGGGTGTAACGCCATGTAGACGTTGGCCGGGAACACCGCCACCAGCAGCGCAATCAGTCCCCACGCTGCCGCGCGGGTCCCGCGCCCCGTCAACATCCACGCACCGAGCCCGACCTCGGCCGCGCCGCTGATTTCCACCATCAGGCTCGGCGCGGGGATGTATGGCGGCATGATCTCGAGGTAGAATGACTTGTGCAGGAAGTGGTTCGCCCCGGCGGCGACGAACAACCCGCCGAGCACGCCGCGCGAAACCGTCTTGAGTTTCATCAGCCCCACGCAACGGTAAAACGCGCCTGTCTGCAACGATCTCCCCTCGGCTCCCATGAAAAAACGTTTGTTCCCCTCCTAGCTGGACTCGTCTTCGCCGCGGCTTCCTCTTTGTGCGCGCAGACTAATCCCGCGACGAGGCCTGCCAGCTTTACGGTGAACCGTTCCACCACTCGACGCTGACCGGCGGTGAGCGGTGGCTGTATCGGCTGAAGTTCGACGAGGTGTACGGCCGTGCGCTCGTGCCGTTCTTCACGAGTAGCGACAACGTGCGGCTGGGCACGGTCGACTTTGGGCCGGACGGCCGGGCGAAGTCGTTCGTCTGGCAGCAGACGGTGTCCCATCCGGTGGAGTGAGGACGCGTGGCGGATTCCGGGACAATCGTTGATTGTCATTACTGACTGAGCCGGTTACAACGGGATCATGCAAGACGAACCTGCCCGGCTCCGGTCGCGGTGGGAATTGGTCGTGTTGGCTGCGGCGTTCGTGCTCGTCAACCTCGCCGCGGCGTGGTTGCAGAAACCGATTTCCTACCACGACGGCAAGGGCTGGGAAGGCGTGAACTACTACGCGGTGGCCGAGCAGTTCGGCGACGGCCGCCGATCCGTGGAAGCCGATGCGCCGGAGGTCTACCGCGTCGGCGCGCCGTGGTTGGCCGGGCTCGTGCATCGGACGACGGGCCTCGGGATCCTTGCGAGCTTCAAGGTCGTCAACGGCGTCGCCAACGCCCTGACGCTCGCCGGGCTCGCCGCGTGGCTGCGGCGGTTCGTGGCGGACTGGCGCGTGCGGACGGCGCTGGGGCTGGCGTTCGTGCTGCAATGGGACACGCCGACGCGCTGGATGTATTTCTTCCCCGCCCACACCGATCCATGGATGTGGACCTTCCTGCTCGCGGGTTTGCTCGCGCTCGAAGGCTACCGGCGGCAGCCGACGGTGCTCCGGCTCGCGGGCCTGGCCGCGCTCGTCGCCGTCGGGGTGTGCTTCCGCGAAGTCATGCTGGTGGTTGCTTGCGCCGCGCCCTTCGTCGGCAACCCCCTGCCCACCGCCGGATGGCGCGCCACGGCGACCGGGGAGACGCTGCGCTGCGCGCTTTGGCCCGCCATGCTGCCGCGCCTTGTGCCGCTGGTGGCCGGGGTGGTGGCCCTGGCCCTCGTGCGCAGGTTCGTCGCGTACCAGCAGAACAACTATTCCTTCACGCTGACGGCCGCGCATTGGCTCTACGACAAGCCCTGGGTGACGTACGTGCACGGTTGGTTCCTCGCGTACGGGCCGGGGCTGTGGCTGGCGGTCTTCGACGCGCGTCGGGCGGGCCGGTTCCTTGCCACGCACCAGCACCTCGCCGTCTACGCGCTCGCGGTTGCGGTGCTCGGCGACATCGGGGGCACGGACACCGAGCGGCTGCTGTTCTGGTCGATGCCGGTCGTCTATGTGCTCGTCGGCCGGTCGCTGGAAAGGTACGTGCCCGTCCTGGGCGCCGGGGCGTTGGCGACCCTGGCCGGCGCGCAACTCCTCGCCAGCCGCGCCGTGTTCTGGCCGATCCCGGACTATCCCGCCGACCTCCCGCACGTCTGGCCGCTGTTCACGCCGCTGGGACGCCACGTGCCGTTCCTGGACCTGTATGGGTTCTGGGAACTGCGCCTGTTCGCGCTGACCTCGCTGTTGACGTTCCTAGCCTTCGGAGCGGTCCTGGGGGTGTGGCTGGCCTGGCGCAACGAGCGGATGATCGCCGTCGCGCAAAAGAAAATCCTATCCGCGTGAAGTCCCTACGCGCGTTTCGCAAAACTGCGACGATATCAGGTTGAACCACTCAGAACCCCCAACCGGAGAAATTCCTACTTATGCTGTACACCATCGTCGTCATTCTAATCATTGCCTGGCTGCTTGGAGGCATCATTCCTGGTATCGCCGTTTATAGTATCGGGCCTCTTGTGCACATCATTTTGGTGATTGCGCTGGTCCTGCTTGTCGTCCAGCTCCTGACCGGCCGCCGGCAGCTCTGAGGCTTCTGCTTCCTTTCCCTCTCGCCCGCGGTTCGCTTCGGTGAACCGCGGGCTTTTTTGTTGCCTGGCGCGCGGGGGCGCGGGTAGATGATGCCTGCGATGAGCGTCCCCTCCTACCTGGCCTGCGATCTCGGCGCGGAGAGTGGGCGCTGCATCCTGGGCAGCCTGCACGACGACGGCCGTCTCTTGCTGGAGGAACTCCACCGCTTCGCCAACAGTCCTATGCGCATCGCCAGCACGTTGCGCTGGGACCTCGTCGGGCTCTTCCGGGAGATGATGGTCGGTCTGCGCAGGGCTCTCGCCGCCGCGCCCGGTCTGCGCAGCGTCAGCGTGGACTCCTGGGGAGTGGACTACGTCTGGCGGAGTGCCCGCCAGCCCATGCTCGCACTGCCGTACTGTTACCGCGACGGGCGCAACGACGCCCCCTACGCCGCGCTCCTGGCGGCCGTGGGTAGGGAAACAATCTTCCGCGAGACGGGGGTCCAGTTCATGGCCATCAACTCACTCTACCAACTCCGCGCCGACGTGGAGGCCAACGGCGAGATTCTCGCCGTTGCCGATGGCTTCCTGTTCATCGCGGATTACTTCAACTTCCTCTTCGGCGCGGCCCCGAAGGTGGAGCGCAGCCTCGCCAGCACCTCGCAACTCTACCACCCCAGCCGGCACGCGTGGTCGGCGGCGTTGGCGGAAGCCATCGGGCTGCCCCCGCGCCTTTTACCCGAGATCGTGCCCGCGGGCGAGCGCCTCGGCCGCGTGCGCGCGGAACTGGTCCACGAGGCCGGCGGGCGCGACGGCCAGGAAAGCGCCGGCGTCGCCACGTGTTCGCACGACACGGGTGCCGCCGTCGCCGCGGTGCCGGCTGCGGCCGGTGCGGCCGACTGGGCCTACCTCGTCTCGGGCACGTGGTCGCTGCTCGGACTGGAACTGCCCGCCCCGCGCATGGGCGACGACGTGCTGGCGCGCAACTTCACCAACGAGGTCGGCTACGGCGGCTCGGTGCGGTTCCTGAAGAACATCTCCGGCCTGTGGCTCTTGCAGGAAGCCCGGCGCGGCTACCTCCAGCTCGGGCAGGAGTTCGCCTACGCGGAGATCGTCCGCTTGGCCGAAGAGGCCGGCGACGCGCGCGCGTACGTCAACCCCACGGCCGCGCGTTTCGCCCGGCCCGGCGGGATGCTCGAAAAAATCGCCGCCTACTGCCGCGAGACCGGCCAGCCCGTCCCGGCGACGCCCGGCGAATATTTCCGCCTGATTTTCGAGAGCCTCGCGCTGCTCTACCGACAGACGCTCCTGGAAGCCGAAGAACTCGCCGGCCGCACGGTCCGCACGCTGCACGTCGTCGGCGGCGGCAGCCAGAACAAACTTCTCAACCGGTTCACCGCCGACGCCACCGGCCGCACGCTCGTCGTCGGCCCCGTGGAGGCCACGGCCATCGGCAACGTGCTCGTTCAGGCCATCGCCGACGGCCGGATCGGGTCCCTGGACGAAGGGCGTGCCCTCGTCGCGCGCTCCTTCCCGCCCGAGACGCTCCGGCCGCAGGTTCCCGAACGTTGGCGGGAGCGGGCGGAACGTTTCGCCCGGCTCGACGCGCTGACCTGAACTCTCTTCCCCATGGCCCAACCCTCCGACTTCCGCCACGTCCGCTACCTCTGGGACGACGCTGCCGCCGACGCACTCGATCCGGTGGGCCGGCTGGTCTACCGCTCCAACCTGCTCGGCTCCGACGGCCGCATCACCAACACGGGCGGCGGCAACACTTCCTCCAAGATCCCCGAAAAAGATCCTTTCACGGGCCAAGAAGTGGAGGTGTTGTGGGTCAAGGGCTCCGGCGGAGACCTGCGCACGTCA
The DNA here is from genome assembly GCA_964250955.1 of uncultured Chthoniobacterales bacterium. Classification (GTDB taxonomy): domain Bacteria; phylum Verrucomicrobiota; class Verrucomicrobiia; order Chthoniobacterales; family SZAS-18; genus CAHJWO01. Next base: position 11,037 of record CAXUIU010000084.1, read on the forward strand.
AAGAAGGAGAACTTTGCATCGCTCTACCTCGACAGCGTGCTGAGCCTGGAGTCGCTCTACCTCCAGACGCCCGCCGCCGAGCGCGGCCCAAAAACCGCCGTGGAAGACCGCATGGTCGGGATGTACCCGCACTGCACCTTCGACCTCAACCCGCGCGCCAGCTCCATCGACACGCCGCTGCACGCCTTCGTGCCGGCCAAGCACGTGGACCACACGCACCCCAACGCCGTCATCGCCCTCGCCGCTTCGGAGAACGCCGAGCGCCTGACGCGCGAGGTCTACGGCGACGAGGTTGTCTACACCCCTTGGCAGCGGCCGGGTTTCGACCTCGGGCTGATCCTGCGCGACCTTTGCCAGACCCACCCGCAGGCGAAGGGCGTCATCCTCGGCCAGCACGGCCTCATCAACTGGGCCGACGACGACAAGGCGTGCTACGAACTGAGTCTGCGCCTGATCGAACAAGCGGCCCGGTTCATTGAAAAGCACGCCCGGGGCCGCGACAATTTCGGCGGCCAGGTACACCGCAAATACGGCGCCGCCGAACGCCACGCCGCCCTGGCGCGCCTCTTGCCGTGGCTGCGTGGCCAGCTCGCCCGCGCCACCGGCAAGCGCCAGATCGCCACCGTCGAGCACGAGGAGGGCATCCTGCGCTTCGTCAACAGCCGCGACGCCGCGCGCCTGGCCGAACTCGGCACGAGCTGCCC
>CAXUIU010000085.1:0-11601 GCA_964250955.1 uncultured Chthoniobacterales bacterium
GTGTACGCCTCGGCAGCCGCGTAGTCGCCTTTGTCCTGCAGCAAATCTCCCAAGTTGTGGACGACGACAAGGGTCACCGGGTGATCCGGTCCCATCGTTCGTTCCTGAACTTCCAAGGCGCGGCAGAAGAGCGCTTCGGCTCCTGCCAAATCGCCTTGGGCCTGGAGGCTGTCAGCCAAGTTAATGACCGATTTGGTCGTGTCGGGATGATCCCTTCCCAAGAGGCGTTCGCGCGCTTCCAAGCAGCGGCGGTTAAGCGATGTGCACTCCGCAAAGTTGCCTTCGTAGTACAAGATGCAGGCCAAGTCGTTCGCGCTTTGCAGCGTGGTCGGATGTTCCTTGCCCAAGGTGCGCTCGCTCGCTTCCAGGCCGCGGCGGCCTAGCGCCTCGGCCTCCGCGTCCTTGGCGCGGTAGTGCAGCAACCAAGACAGGTTGCTGAGGGTGCTCAGCGCGTCGGGATGTTCCTTGCCCAAGGTGCGTTCCTGCGTGGCCAGCACGCGGCGGAACAACGCCTCGGCCTCAGCGTACTTGCCCTGGGCAAAGAACAGGCTGGCCTGGCTGTGCAAGGCCTGCAACGTGGCAGGGTGCTCCGGTCCTTGTAGAGCGGTACGCCGCTCCACCACCTGCTGCTGTAACGGAGCCGCCTCCGCATAGTGTCCCAACTGCCAGAGAACCAGTTCCAGGTTGCGCGCCGCGTCGCACCAGGCCAGTGGCTCCTTGTCTTGATCAGCAAGGGCGAGAGCCTGTTGGTAAGGCTCCATGGCCGCGCGATAATGACCGGCCGCATACTCGCCCTCTCCCAGCCGGGTGAGCGCCGCCCGCTTGAGCTGCTGCCACCGCGCGTCTTGGGCGCGGGCCGTGGCGCTGTGCTGGTCGATCCGGGCAAGGATCTCGCGCACGTCCACCTGTTCGCCGGCGAGTTGCCGTTGCACTGCCTCCAGGCTGATGCCGCGTTCCCGGGCAACGTCCGCCCGGGCCGCCGCCGCAGGGTCACTACTGGTCGGATCGCTGACAGTGGACGCCGTGTTGCGGTCGATCTTCTCGCTGACCAGCGCGATCAATCGCGTTTGCTGCTGCAACTGAGCCTGCATGGCGCTGAGTTGCTGTTGCTGAGCGAGCGTTTGCTGCTGGAGCAGGTTGTTCTGACGTGCAATGTCGCTCGCCCGATGGTAGAAGGCCGTCAGCAACCCGGCACCAAGCAGCAATGCGCCGAGAGTGGTCACCACGCTTGCTGGCCGGATGCGGGGCCTGGACAGATCGTTTTCAAAGGACCCGAGGCGCGGTTGCCTGCAGTCAGCCAGGACGGCGGCCAGTTCGTGCGCGGTTTGTGGACGACCGGCGGGGTCGGCCGAGAGCAAAGAGCAAAGCAGTTTCTCCAACGGAGCCGGCACCTTGGCGGCGCGCACCTGTTCCAGCGGCAACGCACCACTGAGTTGCCGGTCGCGGATCTCCGCCACGCTCTTCCCGCCGAAAGGTGCGTGGCCGGTCAGTGCATACCACAGCGTGGCACCCAGCGCGTAGAAGTCCGACCGGGCGTCCACGTCCTGCCAGACGTTGCTTTGCTCCGGGCTGGCAAAGGCAGGCGTGCCTACAAACTCCTGCGTGCCGGTCAGTCCCATGACTTCTTGCCCCTCTGCCACCACGGCTTTCGCCAAACCAAAGTCGATGACCTTGACATTCACCGCGGCCCCTTCGACAAGCATCAGATTAGCGGGCTTGAGGTCGCGGTGCGTCAGGCCACGTGCCTCGGCAGCAGCGAGGGCATCCGCCACCTGCGCGCCGATCTCCAGCACGACGTCGACCGGCAGCCCGCCACAACGGCGCACGCGCGCGTGGAGCGTCTCGCCCTCGACCAACTCCATCGCGTAGAAAAGCTGGCGGTCCCCAGCGCGTTCTCCGAAGAAAAACACGCTGGCGACATGTGGATGGCGCAAGCCCGCGGCTGCCTGCGCCTCGCGCAGGAAACGAGTTCGGACCCGCGCGTCCTGGACAAAAGTCGGATTGACCACCTTCAAGGCCACCGCACAGCACAAGGTCGTGTCTGTCGCCTGGTAGGTCACTCCCATGCCGCCACGACCCAGTTCCACCAAGCTGCCGTCTTCGCGGGCGGCGAGTTCATACTGGGCGAAGCGTGGATCGACGAGGGGTGCCGCGCTGGCTGGTGTCAGCACAGCCGGAGGATCCGGGAGGGTGGCCGTTGCGTCTGGTGGGTCGGGAGCAGCGACATCAACATCGAACAGACAGCTCAAACAAAGTACTCCCGCACCAAGGGGATGCGCGGTAAACTCGGTGCCGCAAGCGCGGCAGACCTTCGTGGGCAGAGACGTCTCCACGGCAACCAAGATGCCCGGCAACTCGCTGTCCGGCAAGCGGATTGCTCTCTGCGCGAGGCGGCCAGCGGGTCGCCGGGAGATGCTACGATGCGGCAAACGTCGATTCGGTCTATTTGTGAGCAGGGTTTCCAGGTTGTGGTCATTCAATGTCTCGAAATCCCTAAACCTTGATCGGGAACCGAGGCGCTCTAAAGCCGGTGTCTTACTTCGAGATGATCTTCTGCGTTTTGAAGTCGTAGAAGTAGCGGACGCCGTTTGTGTTGTAGTGACCTGGATTGTTCAGGTCCGGGTAGTAGTACAACACGGTGTTCAGGCTGAAGTCATACAGGTAGGGGAACGGGAACGTCGGTGACGTGTAGAAGAACGTCTGGCTAGCAAAGTCGTACAGGTATACGCCGTTCTTGCCGTCCTTCGCGTCGAAGACGTACTCGTAGCCCAGGTCGAAATGGTAAACGTAACGCTGATCACTCAGGAAGGTGTAATAACCGAAGTAGTTGCTGTTCGGAAAGCTCAGATAGAACACCCCGCCGCTCAGAGAGGCTTCGCCCTCAAAGAACGACGATGGCAGCGGCGAAATTGCCAACCCTTCGGAACCGTCCAGCCCCGTGCTGGTGAACACGGTTCCCACGCCGTCCGGAGTAAACTTCTCGATGCTGTTGTTGCCGGAGTTCGCCACGTAGAGGTTGCCCGCGGTGTCGAAGGCTAGCCCTTCCGGACCGGAGAGGCCGGTGGAGGCGAACACCGAACCCACTCCCGCCGGGGTGATCCGCGTGATGGTGTTGGCGTAAGTGTTCGCCACGTACAGATTGCCCGCCGCGTCGAAGGCCAGCGCCGTAGGATGATCCAAGCCTGCGCTGGCGAACACCACGCCGATTCCCCCCTGCGCGGTGAACTTCTCGATGGTGTTGGGACCACTGCACGCTACGTAGAGGTTGCCAGCCTGATCAAAAGCCAAGGCTTCGGGGTTGTCGTTGGTGTAAGCGAACACTTCTTCCACCCCGTCGGCGGTAAAGCGGTCGATTGTATTGGTGCCCGCTTCCGCCACGTAGAGGTTGCCCGCCGCGTCAAAGGCCAGGGCGGATGCAAAGTGTTCTTCGTCAGCGAACACCGATTCCGCGCCGTCCGGTGTGAAGCGCTCAATGGTGTAGCCGCCGTTGTTCGCCACGTAAAGGTTGCCCGCCGCGTCAAAGGCCATCCCTCTGGGGCTCGCCTTGGTATCGACGAACTTCGAGGCCGTTCCACCCAGGGTCACCCGCTCCACGTTGTTCCCGAGGGTGTTCGCCACGTAGAGGTTCTGCGCGGATAGCGTCGCGGCCGTCACTTGGAACACACCGAGAGCCGCGGCGGCGGTCAGGAACTTGGCTTGGGAATTCAAAGCAGGCAGAGAGAACGCGGCTGGAGAACGGGAAATCGCAGGGAGAACGGCGGCAGCGTCTTGGTGGCGCCGTCTCAACCTCCACGCGCAGTAGCGTTCCATGCCGACGAGCGAGCATGCCAGCACCACCACCGTCACCAACAGTCGGCGGCCTTCAGGCGAGTATTCGCCGCTGACGACGGCTGGTTGGTCGTCAGGGAGCGCCGCTTCCCCGGCGTTCGCAGTCCCAAGCAGACAGAAGCTGGCCACAATGGCCGCAGCGGAGAACATGCGCCGGTAGAAGCCGTCTGGTGAGAAGCAGGAGAGACAAGTTTTCATCATGTTTTGGTGAGGTGCTTGCCTTCTTCTCCGCAAGTTGGTGACGAGAAGTTGCACGGCTTGTCACCACAAAGCATAGGTCTGCGCGTCCTCTTGCCAGGGATGCCGACCGCTCCTAAGCTGCTTTTCGTGGCGAAGGCAGCGCTGAACTCCACGGTTGGCGGGCGGGCGATCTTCGTCAGCACGCAATGGGGGCTGCTCGCCGCCACGGCCAAGGAAGCCGGCGACGAAGGAGCCTCGCGGGAGGCTTGGGAGGCCCTATACCGTGTTTACTGCTACCCAGTCTACGCCTTTGTCCGCCGCCGCGGCCTCTCCCGACCGGCGGCCCAGGATCTCACGCAAGACTTCTTCGTGCATCTCGTGGAGAAAGGCACGCTGAGTCGGGCTGATCCCGACAAGGGCCGATTCCGCACGTTCCTGCTCGGGGCTCTGGAGTACTTCCTCATCGACGCCGCCCGCCGCGAGAACGCCAGCAAGCGCGGTGGAGGCAGTCGCCCAGTCTTCCTGGACGATCCCGACACAGCAGAGAGCGAATACCAGCTCGCCTCCCCAGTTTGGGAAACTCCCGAACGGCTCTTCGAGGCCCAATGGGCGGCGGCGCTGCTGGGCGTGGTGTTCATGCGGCTTCGCGAGGAGATGGCGAATGCGGGCAAAGAGCAGCTATTTAATGCATTGCAGGGTCACGTGGCCGGAGCGGAGGATGCCTCCTACCAGGAGACGGCGGACAAGCTGAGACTTCCATTATCCACTCTTAAGAGCCACATCCACCGGCTGCGGATACGTTACGGCGTTTTGTTGCGCGAGGAGGTCGCGCGCACGGTCAAGGATGCTGCTGAAGTGGAAGAAGAGCTGCAACACCTGCGTGCCGTTCTGCGCCAGAGTTGAGTTCTAACCCCGCCCCCCAAGGAGGACATCGGGCTTCGTGCCCGCTACGGGTTGCAGGTCAAGCTGTGGACGGTGGAAGCTGTGTCGCCGCTAACAGCACGCCGTGCTAGCGGCACCGCGTTCACCGACGGCGGCGGTATCGGCCCGCTTTGTCTCCCTTACCTATTCAAATCCGCCCTGGATTCAAGCCTGACGGCTGCGGGCGTGCGCTGCCAGATTCAGGGTGGTGCCGCGCCGAACGAGGACCGCAAGCGTCCCGTCCTCAAGTCCGATGTGTTCGGCTGAAGTCAAAAAACGGTCTTTTGCTGCGTTGGTAGCCTCCGGCGGGTTGGGAGTGTCGCCAACGGACCTTTGCCACCACCGCCATCTTGCCAGGCGCACGCTCGACGAGATCGTCCTATCGATGGTTGCGTTGGCACGAGTTGGTGGTTAAACCAAGTCCAATGCAAGCAGGGGTATCTGGTGCGCGGGCACCGATCAACTGGCGGTGGTTGGCACCAGGGTTCCTGCTGACTGGCGTCGTGGCGTGGGGGGTGCATGCCGTGCTGCTGGAGGCGTGCAAGGTCCCTTACCCCGAGCATCTCCCCCGCACGGGCCTCGTGCCTTTCCTCAACTACGCCGTGAGCGTAGCGGCGCTCTTTGTCTTTTGCCGGTTGGCGGCACCCCAAGTTTCTACCCTGCGCCCCTGGCAGCAATGCCTCGGCTTGGGCGTGCTGCTGGTCATGCTCAACGAGACCCTGCGGGTGATCTTCATCGTCGGGGTCATCACGACGGCCTGGACCTACGCGTTCGTGGACATCGGGCAAGGAGCCTTTGCTCCGTTCCTGCTGGGTGTCTTGGTGGCCTGGGTGGCTCCGCAAACGAAGTGTTGGTGGCAGCAAGCACTGGCGACGGGGCTAATTGCCGCCGTGATGTTCTTCGGCTTTCAGCCCCTCGTTGGCGCGGTGTTCAAGCCACTTTTGGCTGCCATGGCCCACCTCAACCACGCGCAAGTTTATGCGAGCACGTCCTGGCAGCTGAACACGGCGGCCTGTGTCGGCATCGTGGAACCCACCCTGGCCAGCTTCGTCATGGTCGCTTTGGTGTGGCCGCGGCTTTCTGGCCGTCTGCTCTGGCGGGCGGGGCAGTTCGCGCTGCTGCTGGCGCTGATCAACCAGGTGTTCTTGACCGCGTTCTACTCTCCTTTCTTTGCTCCCGCCACCTTGAGCGTGCCGATGGCGATGCTCAGCGCGGGTCAGTTCACGCTGGAATGGCTCACCCTCGGTTTTCTCACGGCGCTGACTTGGCATCTGAGTTGGCCAGGCGCGGTGAGGCGAGACTCTCTCCAAGAAGAAACGGGATGACACCTGGGCCGCGAGCGGCCTGAAGCACGTCGGAGTTTTTCTCAGTAAACGGTCCTTTACCGCCCCGGCGGGCCACTTTGCGACCAGCGTCTCACCAACGGAGGTTTCTCAGGCGCAGGCTCGTTTTCGCAGTGCCAAACCGCCCTGCCGGCTGAAAACCTCACCGATGCGGACCGGCGCTCGCGCCCGTGGCTGCCGGGCGCCTGGAACCCTTCGAGGAGGGCAGTGGCCACCGACCTAAAAGGTGACGACGACCTTGCCCACCTGCGCGTTGCTTTCCAGGTACTGGTAGGCCGCCGCCGTCTGGTCAAAGGCAAAGGTTCTGGCCACCTGCGGCCGGAAGGTGCCGTCGGCGAGGTGCTCGTAGACGTAGCGCTTCATGGCGGCGAGGGGCGCGGCCTCTCTGATCTCGATGACGCTGTAGCCGTACATGCCGACGCGGCGGGTGAAGACCGACATGGGAAAAGGCGTGGGCTGGCCCGAGAGCACGCCGTAGAGATAGATGAAGCCGCCGTCGGCGGTGGCCTGGCCGAGCGTGTTGATGTAATCACCGCCCACGGGGTCAAAGACAAAGCGCGCGAGTTTGCCGCCGGTAATGGCGCGCACCCGGGCGAGCAGGTCCTCCTCGCCGGTGACGATGACGTGGTCCGCCCCGAGGCGCAGGAGTTCCGCGCGCTTGCTGGCCGTGCGGGTGGCGGCGATAGGTACCGCCCCCTGCGCCCGGACGACCTGGATGGCCGCGAGGCCGACGGAGCTGGAAGCCGCGTTGAGCAAGACAAAGTCGCCCGCGCCGACCTTGCCAAAGTGCACGAGGGCACCGTAGGCGGTGGTGTACGCGGTCCAGACGGCCGCGCCTTCGGTGTCGGAGAGGCGATCCGGCAGGGCCGCGAGCGCGTCGGCGGGGACGATGGCCTGCTCGGCAAGCACCGGGTATTTGTTGCGGGAGAAGCCGGGGACGGTCGAGAGGACGCCGAAGCGTTTTCCCACCAGGGCGTCGTCGCCACCGGGGCCGACGGCCGCGACGGTGCCGACCGCCTCGACCCCGAGGCCGGCGGGCAACTGCGGCGATTCGCGGTGCTGTCCGCGGAAGTACATGCTGTCGGCACGGTTGAGGCCGACGGCGGACACATCGAGGGTGACCTCCCCGGCCTCAAGCGGGCGCGGGGCAGCTTCCTCCAGCGAGAGGACTTCGGGTCCGCCAAGGGCGTGGAAACGGATGGCTTTGGGCATGGGAGTTTTTGGGCGGTGGTCAGGGTCTTTTCGTGAACCGCCGCAACTTGTGCGAAGATGTGCAACCGCGTAAGACGGCAGTTTTTCCTGCCTCAGGCACATGAAAGTAACCATTCGACTTCCCAAAGCCGATCCAGACCCGGCCTGTCCGGTGCGCGGCATCCTCGACCAGGTGGGTGACAAGTGGACGGCGCTGGTCGTCTCGCACCTCGCGGCTGCGGCCGGTCCGCTACGCTTCTCCGAGCTCCAGCGGCGGGTGGGCGGAGTCAGCCAGCGGATGCTCACCGAGACGGTGCGCAGCCTGGAACGCGACGGCGTGCTCCTGCGCACGGTTTACGCGACGGTTCCGCCCAAGGTGGAATATTCATTGACCAGCCTGGGCGCTTCGCTGGTGGAGCCGGTGCAAGCCCTGGTCGGCTGGGCGCTCGATCACCGGGCGCAAATCCAGCAGGCGAGAAGCCGCTTTGACCCGCGGCGTTCCGCGCCCATGCCGGAGGTCTAGATCTGGCACGGAGACGATCCGTCAGACAGAACTGGAAGTTTGGGGCTGCGCCTCCTCCAGGAGCGTGTCCCGGGTGCGCCGTCGCTTTCGTGCCGGAGACCAACGTCCCGCAAGAAAAAGCATCAATGATTGCACCAAAAAGCGGTGGTTTCGCACCTCAATGGGCCGCTTTGGAACCGCCATTTCACCAGCGGAGGATTTTCAGAATGAGCAGTTGTTTTGTCACGAAGCCGCCTCGCCCCGGTTTCTTGGAGGCGTGGCACGGTGGCTACGAGCGTGGTAGGACGAAGGAAAAAGGATTCGACGACTTTGACGCCGGTGGAAGGCGTGCGACCAAGGGAATGAGGTTGGCTCCGTTCCAATGGGGTCAGGCGGTGGCCGCCTTGAACCCGGTCGCGGCCTCCGCTGCCCGGGCCAGCGTAGCCGGATCGGAGACACCCTGATGATCCAAGCGGGGGGTGTAAGGGGCCTCCAGCCGGGCCGCCTCGTCGTTGGCCAAGGTGATCGAGAGTGCCGCCACGGCGTCGTCGATGTGCCCGGGCTTGAGTGCGCCGACGATGGGCGCAGCGACGACAGGATGGCGACGCAACCAGGCCAGCGCGACCTGCGCTTGGCTGACGCCGCGCCCCGCCGCCACGGCTGCCACTGCCGCGACGATCTGCTCGTTGTTCTCCGCCGGAGCCTCGTAGGCCTGGACGGCGAAAGATTCAGCGGCGGAGCGGGCGGTGGACGCCTCCCACGGCCGGGCCAATCGGCCGCGTGCCAGCGGACTGTAGACTAGCGTGCCCACGCCCTCGTCCGCGCAGAGCGGCAGCATCTCGCGCTCTTCCTCGCGTGCGAGCAGGTTGTAGCAGTCCTGCATGGACACGAAGCGCGCCCAACCGTTGGCCTTTTGCAAGTGCAGGGCCTTGCCGAACTCCCACGCCTTCATGGAGCAAGCGCCCAAGTAGCGCACCTTGCCGCTCTTCACGAGGTCGTGCAGCGCCTCCAGTGTTTCCTCCCACGGAGTCCGCTGGTCGCGGCGGTGGATCTGGTAGAGATCGATGAAGTCGGTGCCCAGCCGACGCAGGCTGCCATCGACCTCGGCCAGGATCGCCTTGCGCGACAGGCCGACGGCGTTGGGACCGTTGTGCGTGGGAGCAGACACCTTGGTGGCGATGACCACGCTGTCGCGGCGGGCAAACTCCTTGAGCGCCTGGCCCAAGATCTCCTCGCTGTGTCCGTTGGAGTACAGGTTGGCGGTGTCGAAGAAGTTGATGCCGGCATCCACCGCGTGGCGGATCAGCGCGCGGCTCCCTTCCTCGTCGAGCGACCACGAGGGATAGCCGCGAGCGGGATCACCAAAGCCCATGCAGCCGATGCAGATGGGGGAAACGTCGAGGCCGGTACGAGCGAGTTTTTTGTATTGCATAGGACGTGTTGAGCAACTTAAATCGGAGACCTCTCCGTTTGAGGACACTATAAACGGAGAGCTGTCCGCTTAGTCAAGGAGAAAGAATCATGGCTGACGATGTAACGATGCGCGCCGACGCGCGCGCCAACCGCCACCATCTGCTGGAGGCGGCGCGCGACGCGCTGGCCGCCGACCCGGCGGCGTCGCTGAACTCGATTGCCAAGGCGGCGGGCGTCGGCGCGGGCACGCTTTATCGCCACTTTCCAAGCCGTGAGGCGTTGGTGCTCGGTGTTTACCGCCAGGAGATCGACGCGCTGGTGGCCCTGGCTCCGTCCTTGCTCACCGAGCACCCGCCGCTGTCAGCCTTCCGTTTGTGGTGCGAGCGGATCGCCCGGTTCGGCCGGATGAAGCACGGGGTCGCGGACCTGCTCCACGCGGTGATCTCGGATCAGGACCTCAAAGAAACCTATTGGCCGATGCTGGGGGCGGTGCGTCAGCTGATGAGTGCTTGCGAGGCGGCTGGCGACATCCATCCCACCACCGACCCCGAGGACGTGCTGGTACTCTTGGGACTGCTCTGGCGCATCCCTCCGGACCCGGCCGGGATCGCGCGGGCAGACCGGCTGCTCGCGCTGGTCTTCCGCGGGTTGGGTGCAGAAAACGTGGGGTCGCAGGAGGACTTCCCGTCATAATCCGCCGCCGTGGGTCGATCTGCCAGGCGCCGCCGTAGCCCTGCTTACGGTTCCCTTTGCTGCTTGTACCGCCGTTGGTTCCTTCGTGCAGCTTGCCATTTGGCCCATTCTTCTTCAAGACCGCTTTCCCTCCTGCTTGGGAGGCATTACCCGTTTGACACAAGCAAAACTTTTCGCCAGTACGTTGTCCACGCCAAAAAACGGTCTTTTGCTGCGAGAGCAGCACGCTCTTAGACCATCGTCTCACCAACGGAGGATTTTTCAGACACTCGTCGCGCCCAATCAGTATTTTTCGGACGGTAGTATCCTCATCTGAAGCTGTTGTATCCAAGCCGTTTGATGAAGATCGACGTTACCTCCCCACCGACGTGAAGCCTCGGATGAAGCTTTTTTGCGCCGCTAAACCCAGCACCATGATCGGCGCAACGGAGAGCAGGGAAGCCGCCGAAACCTTGGCCCAGAACAAGCCTCGGCCACTGGTAAAAGAAGCGATGTAGTTGGTCAGCGGCGCCGCGTGGAAGCTGGTGAGTCGCAGGCTCCAGAACGCTTCGTTCCACGCCAGGGTAATCAGCAACAGAGCGGTCGAAAACATGCCAGGCAACGCCATCGGCACCAGCACATTCCAAACTTCTTGACGGAAGCCAGCCTCGTCGATGCGCGCCGCCTCCAGCCTACCCGCAGGCACCTCGCAGAAGTAGTTGAAGGTCATCCACACCGCGAGCGGCAGGTTCATCAGCGTGTAGATGACGATGAGCCCGGTGACCGTGTCGAGCCCGTGCAAGGTGCGCAAGATCAGGTACACCGGCACCAGTGCGCCGCCGGCCGGCATCATCTTGGTGGAGATCATCCACAGCAGCGTCGAAGTCGTCCCCAGCGTCGGGAAAAAAGCCATGCGGTACGCGCACGGCACGGCGACAAGAAAGCAGCACAACGTCGAGCCAAAGGACACGGAGATCGAGTTGAGCAGGAACAGCCGGTAGTCATCCCGGGCAAAGACATCCTGGAACGACTGCAGAGTCGGTGTGAAGAGAGAGGCGAACTGGTAGGCGTCGCTCTCCGTTTTGAAGGCCGTGACTGCCATCACGAGGATCGGAAAGAAGACTACAAGGGCGATGATCCAGCCGAGGAGGCCGGTAACCCAAGTACTGAGGCGGGCGGCTTCCATTAAGAGATTGCCTTGCGAAGATTCCCCGCGAAGAGCCAAAGAAAAGTCAAAACAGGGCACTACCTTTGTGCGAGCACATTTGATCTCAAGAAATAGAGGATGGAGGAGACGATAGGTGCCCGGAAGCAATGTTGTTAGGATGGGGTCGCGAGCGCACAGCAGGGTGGCCGTTCTCAGCGGGTTACCCATCGGACTAGCCTCTTTGCAGACAAGCGCAGCCGCAGCCGGCTTCTCCTGCTGCAAGAAGGAGGGAAATTCTTGCCGGTGGCCAAGCCCAGGCCATGCACGAAAAGGGTGGCGCAACGCGATGGCGCCTGGGTAGGATCAGGCACCTTCTTCTCTATGATGCTCACCAAACGTGTCAC
>CAXUIU010000086.1:0-11573 GCA_964250955.1 uncultured Chthoniobacterales bacterium
CAACGTGGCCAGCGCCACCAGCCATGTCACCACGGCCGCCGCCGCGGCGCCCGCCAACGCCGGCCGCCATGCCTGCCGCCAGCGCCTCGCCGGCGGTGTGACCACGCTGGACAACGCGAGCAGGCTGGACTTCAAATCGGCTGGCACCGGAGCTTCCTTCAGCTTGCCGACGACCGCGGCGTCCAGCGCCTGTTCCGCCTCCAGCCAGCGGGCGAGTTTCGGATCGTTCTTCGCCGCCGCGAGCGCCTCGGCGAAGGCCGGGTCCGTCGCGTCGTCCACGTCCGGGCGGTAAGCCTGCAACCGTGCGCGGACTTCAGCGGGATTCATCGAGACCCTCCTTTCGTGTGGCGAGGCTGGGCTGCGCCGGTGGTGACGGGGTCTTTCCCGGCGCGCTGCCGAGGGCGCGCCGCAGTTCTGCCTTGGCACGGGAAAGCCGTGACATGATCGTCCCGACCGGCACTCCGAGGATCTCGCTCATCTCGCCGTAGGTATGACCGCCCAGGTAAAATAGGCTCAGCGCCACGCGGTGGTGATCGGCGAGCTTGGCCATCGCTTCCTGCACGAGCACGGCGTCCATCTCCCGGACCGTGTCGGGCGAAACGTCCGGTACCTCGGCAACCTCTTTGCTCAGGAGGGTCCGCGCCAGGGTCTCTTCGCGCCGGCGCCCCCGGAGGAACTCGCGGTGGAGCGTGGTGAAAAGCCAGGTGCCTGCCTGGCGAGGGTCGCGGAGTTGGTGACCTTTGAGCGCCCAGATCAAGAAAGTTTGCTGGACGAGGTCCGCTGCCTCTGGTTCCTGGTGAGTGAGGGAGAGGGCGAAGCGGTAGAGCATGACGTAGTGCTCTTCGACCAGCTGTTGAAAGCTCGGGGGGTTGGGCACGCGTGGATGATTCGGCGGTAAACGACGGCTGGGCGGACGAGGAAAAAATAAGGCGGCGCTCGTACTGGTGTTGCCGCCGGGGTAGCCGGAAAGCGCCAGCAAACAGGCGTGCCGGGTGGTAAGAGCCTGACAAAGGCGAGATTATTCCCTGTTTTCGCACGCCGGGCACATTCCTGGACGTGCTCTTCCACGCGGAGAGGACCAAGCGGAGCGGCCAGCGCGATTTCCATTCACTCCGTCCGGTGTGCCGGGTGTCCGACGATCTTCTTAGCATCCCCTTTTCTATGCAACTGCGCCATCTCACCTTCGACCACGCCGAACTCGACTCCTTCCTCGCCGCCGCCCACGGCGATCCGTTCGCCTTCCTCGGACCGCACCGCGTCGGAAACCGGGGGGTGGGGCGGGTCTTCCGGCCGGATGCCCGCGAGGTCACCGTGATCGACGCGCAAGGGAAGGGCGAAACGGCGGCCGAACGGATCCACGACGCCGGCTTCTTCGAGGCCGTCTTGCCGGACTCCGGCGACGCGCGCCCCGCCTACCGGCTGCGCTTCCAGGACGAGGCCGGCCACACCCGGGAATCGGCCGATCCGTATTCCTTCGGGCCGCTGCTGGGCGAACTCGACCTGCATCTCTTCACCGAGGGCAACCACCACCGCATCTACGACAAACTCGGCGCGCACCTGCGCGAGGTGGATGGAGTCAAAGGCTGCTCGTTCTCCGTGTGGGCCCCGAACGCTCGGCGCGTGAGCGTCGTGGGTGATTTCAACGGTTGGGACGGTCGGGTCCACCCGATGCGCAAGTGGACGAACGTGGGCGTGTGGGAGGTTTTCATCCCCGGCATCGAGGAGAACACGCACTACAAGTTCGAGGTGCTCGGCGCGCACGGCGGCGTCCAGCTCAAGAGCGACCCGTTCGCCTTCTACAACCAGCACGGCATCAAAACGTCGTCGATGGTCTGGAACCTCGACCGTTACAGTTGGAACGACGCGGAATGGATGCAAAAACGCCGCACGACCGACTGGCAGAAAGAGCCGATCAGCGTGTACGAGGTCCATCTCGGAAGCTGGAAGCGCGTCCCGGAGGATGAGAACCGTTCCCTGAGCTACCTCGAACTGGCCGATCAACTCCTCGACTACGTCATCGACATGGGGTTCACCCACCTCGAACTGATGCCCGTCGCCGAGCATCCCTACGACGGGAGCTGGGGCTACCAAGTTACGAACTACTACGCGCCCACCAGCCGCTTCGGCAACCCGGACGAGTTCCGGCACTTCGTGGACCGCTGCCACCAGCGCGGGATCGGCGTGCTGCTCGACTGGGTGCCGGGGCATTTTCCAAAGGACGCGCACGGGTTGGCGGAGTTCGACGGCACGGACCTGTATGAACACAGTGACCCGCGCCAGGGTGAGCACGCGGACTGGGGCACGCTCATCTTCAACTACGGCCGCAACGAGGTCCGCAACTTCCTCGTGGCTAACGGACTGTTCTGGTTCGACCGCTACCACATCGACGGTCTGCGCGTGGACGCCGTGGCCTCCATGCTCTACCTCGACTACTCCCGCAAGGAGGGCGAGTGGGTGCCTAACCAGTTCGGCGGACGCGAGAACTTGGAAGCGATTTACTTCCTGAAACGCTTTAACGAGGTCGCCTACGGGGAGTTCCCGGGGGTGATGACGATTGCCGAGGAATCGACGAGTTGGCCGGGAGTGAGCCGGCCGACGTACCTGGGCGGGCTCGGGTTCGGGTTCAAGTGGAACATGGGCTGGATGAACGACAGCCTGCGCTACATGGCGCTCGACCCTGCGTTCCGGAAGTACCACCAGGGCGAGATCACGTTCTCGCTGGTGTACGCGTTCAGCGAGCACTTCATGCTGGTGCTCAGCCACGACGAGGTCGTCCACGGCAAGAAGTCGCTGCTCGGCAAGATGCCGGGCGACGATTGGCAGAAGTTCGCCAATTTGCGGATGTTCTACGCGTGGATGTGGGCGCACCCGGGCAAGAAGCTGCTCTTCATGGGCGGGGAGTTCGGCCAGTCGCAGGAATGGGGGCATGCGCGCAGCCTCGACTGGCACCTCCTGCAAGACCACCGCAGCGACGGCCTGCGCCGGCTGGTGCAGCACCTCAACTGGCTCTACAAGCACGAACCGGCCTTCTACGAAATTGATGACAGCTACGAGGGCTACGAGTGGATCGACTTCAACGATTCGGACAACAGCGTGGTGTCCTTCATCCGCAAGTCGCGCGCGGGCGACGTGCTCCTTTTCGTCGTCAACGCGACGCCCATCGTGCGCGAGAACTACCGCGTCGGCGTGCCGGGGGCGGGATTCTACCAGGAAATTCTCAACACCGACGCCGAGACGTACGGTGGCAGCAACGTGGGCAACAACGGCGGTTTGAACGCCGATGAGGAAGCGTGGCAGGGCCGTTCCCACTCGCTCGGCATCCGCCTGCCGCCGCTGGGGGTGGTGGGCTTCAAACAGGTGCCGCCGACCGTGGAAGCCTTAACGAACGTTACCAAATTGTTACCGCCGCGATAATCTTTCGATGGGTGGCCCAAAGCCTTTGACGCCCTGAGGTCCGATCCCTAGTTTTGCCCCGGCCGCCGGATGCTGGCGGAGGCTAGCTCCTCAATTATCTCCACTATGATCAAAAAGAAGTCCACCACGACAGCGTTCACGCTGATCGAACTGCTCGTCGTCATCACCATCATCGGTATCCTTGCCAGCATCGCGCTGCCGGTATTCAACACCGTGCAGGTCAAAGGCGCACAAACCAAGGCGCTCGCGCAGGCCAAGCAGGTCGGTTTGGCGTTGAAATTGTTCGCCGGCGACAACGATGGCATCTTCCCAAAGACGGGCACGCCCACGGGCAACACGGGCACAAACTCGAATGATAATTACGCTGCCTTGTTCCCGACCTACACGCAGTCAGAGACGATCTTCGCCAACAAGCGTTGCGCGTACAACACCGTTGTCCCAGATAACAAAATCACCTCGCCCTACGATGGAGCGAACCGGGGCTCCACCCTGACAGCCGGTGAAAACGCCTACGCATACATGATGGGGTTGACCGATTCGTCCAACGCGAACTATCCAATTGTAATGGACGCTCCCGCTTCCGCCGCCAACCCAACTTATCCTCTCGGTGGGGCGGCTGTCAGAGGCAGCGTCTGGGATGGCGCAAAAGCGATCATGGTTTTCACTGACAACAGCGCGCAGTTGATGACTGTGAACAGCGCCGACCACTATGTGCGGCGAACGGATTCGGCGGCAGGAACGCCGAACATCCTCGTTCCTGTGGCAGCAGCCGGAAATGACCCTGGCTGGTGCTCGGGCTGCACGCTAACTGTGCCTAACTGATCAGGGACGCGGCGGACCCCTTTGGCCGACGCTCTACTATCACCCGGCTGTCTCCATCAACAGACAGTCGGGTTTCTGTTTTTCGGGCCAACTCTGGCCGGCGCTCACCGGCGAGTCACCACGGAAACAAAGCTTCCATCCTTGACCTTCGTGTGGATCGAGACACCGTCAGCGATCACTTCTGCTTGGCTGACAAGAGTCCCATCCGCCAAGGTGGTGATACTATAGCCTCGTTCCAGCGTCGCCTGCGGGCCGAGCACACGCAAGAGACCCTCGGCGGCGTGCAGACGTGCTTTGACCTTGGCCTGTTCGCAGCACATCAACACGTCAATTTTCTCCCGCAGTGCGGCCACGGTCTGCGCGCGCAAGTCGAGCAGCGGCTGTAACCCGGAGGCACGTAGGCAGCAGCCTTTTTCGTCCAACCGGGCTCGGAACACCCGCAACCCACCCGTTGCGGCACGCGCGAGGGATTCTTCGGCGAGGTCGAGCCGCTGGCGGGCGTCGAGCAGGCGGCGGCGCGGTTCCTTTTCCAACGTGCCGGACGCGAAGAGTTCCAGCCGCTCGCGCGCACGTTCGATCCGGTCACGCAGTTCCCGCTCGAAGCCCTCCGCCGCCGCGTCGAGGCGTTCGCGCAATGCCACCGTGTCCGGCGCGATCAACTCCGCCGCCGCACTCGGCGTCGGGGCGCGCAGATCGGCGGCGAAGTCCGCGATGGTGAAGTCAATTTCGTGCCCCACCGCCGACACCACCGGCAGCGCCGACGCCGCGATGGCGCGGGCGACGATTTCCTCGTTGAACTCCCACAGGTCCTCGATAGAGCCGCCACCACGCGCGACGACGATCAGATCGACCCTCTTCGACGCTGCCGCCGGGTTGGCGTCGTCCTGCGCCCACGCGTTGAACTCCGCGACCGCACCAGCGATTTCCAGCGATGCTCCCTGGCCTTGCACGCGCACGGGATGAACCAACACGCGCATCCACGGCGCGCGGCGTCGCAGGATGTTGAGCATATCCTGAAGCGCCGCGCCGGTAGGCGAAGTGACGATCCCGACGGTCAGCGGGAACGCCGGCAAATCCTGCTTGCGCGCGGGATCGAAAAGGCCCTCGGCGTGCAGCCGCCGCTTGAGCGCCTCGAACCGCGCCTGGAGCGCCCCCACGCCGCGCCCTTGCACGACCTCGACGACGAGTTGGTACTGGCCGCGGGATTCGTAGACGGTCAACTCGCCGTGCGCCTGCACCTGCATCCCGTCGGCGAGTTGCACACCGGACGCGGCGGCGGCGTTGCGAAACCACACGCACGGAAGCTGGCTGCGGTCGTCCTTCAGTGTGAAATACTGGTGCCCGCTCGCCTGCCGCCGGAAGTTGGAGACCTCGCCCTCTACCCAGACCTCGCCGACCCCTTCTTCCAGGAGGGCGCGGACGGCGCGGGTGAGTTCGTAGACCGATAGGACCTGCGGCTGCGTCGGCGTGAGATCGACCATAAGTTTTTTGTCGGCTGGAACGCGCCCGGCCGCAAGGAAATCATGCGTCCCCGCGTCGGGCTGAGAGCGATTCTGTCGACAAAAATCTTGCGATGATTTCCCGACTCCTGCTCTTCCTGACGTACGGCGCTGTGGTGAGCACCGCACTTGCCGCCGATCTGCCGACCGCGCGCGACGAACGCCTCGTGCCGGTCTACCAGGCCCGGCGGGTCTGGAACGGTGTCACCATCACGCGCGACGGCCGGACGTTCGTCTGCTATCCCGGCGCGGACGGCCCGGGTGTGCAGGCGGAGGAGATCAAGCCAGATGGCAGCCACCACCCGTTCCCCGACGCCGAGTGGAACGCCTGGAAACCCGGCGCGGACATCGCGCACGGTTTCGTGTGCGTCAACGCCCTGCGCATCGGACCCGACGGCAACAGCCTGTACATCGTTGACGCCGGCTCGCCCGGCTCGGACGAACCCGCCGTGCCCGGCGCGGGCCGCATCTTTCAGATCGACTTGATAACCAACCAGATCGCGCGCGTCTATACGCTAACCGAGGCCGCCAAACCGAAAAGCTACATCGACGACATCCGTTTCAACGGCCCGACGGCGTACATCACCGACGTAGGCGAACCCGGCCTGATCGTGCTCGACCTCCAGAGCGGCAAGGCCCGACGCGTGCTCGACGGCGACCCATCGGCGACCGCGCGCCGGCCGATGTACGCCGACGGCGTCGTGCAGACCGACAAGGAAGGCAAGCACCGTGTGTCGCACACGGACCAGTTGGAAGTCTCGCCGGACGGCAAGTTCCTCTACTATCTCCCGTGCCCCGGCCCGATGGCGCGGATCGAAACGCGCTTTCTCGACGACGCGGCTCTGACCGCCGACGAGCTTGCCAAGCATGTCGAAAACTACCTGGACACCCCCACCTGCGGAGGCACGGCCATCGACGACGCGGGCAACCTCTACTACAGCGACACGAACGCCGAGCGCATCCTCAAAATCACCCCCGACAAACAGATCACGACCCTGGTGGCCGACCCGCGTCTGCAATGGTCGGACGCGATGTGGATCGACGCCGACGGCTTCCTCTGGCTGCCCGCCTCGCAGCAGAACCGCACTCCCGGCTTCGATCACGGCAAGCAGGAGGTCGACTACCCGGTGTGGATTTACAAGATGCAAATCGGCGTAAAGCCCGCGCCGAACGACCATCCGTGAAGCCTCGGATGGACCGTACAGGCGCGGCTATTTGTCTATCGAGTCCTTCACTTTGACATGGATCTGATGCATAAAGTCGGCTCCGGTGATCGTTGCTAGAATCCCCGCCACGAAGCGCGTCAGCCGCGGAGCTAACAGCATCCCGAACCACATCGGCGTGGCGATCCATACCCCGATGCAAAACGGGCACGTCAACAGGTCTCCTAGCGCACGCTGCATGCCCTCACCGCGCGCTTCCTCCTCGACTTCACCCTCGCCGGCGCTCTCCTCCTTCAGCCGCACGAACGGTGCCCGCAACGCACTCGTCACCGCATCCTTGGTGATCAGCCGCGCCAGCTTGTGCGTGGCGACGCCGAGCAGCAGCAAGTCGCCCGCGGCCGGGGCCTTCGCCGGCAGCTTCGTGCCCGAAAACCGCACGGCCCCGATCATCCCGGTGACGAACGCGCCGAAGACTCCCATCAAGGTCAGGTATGAGCCGAGCGGCTGCGGTTGGTCGGAGTAACCCTCGGTGGCGGCCTGGGCGGTGTGCGCGGCGGAGGAAAGTGGCGTCATGTTGCCCATGTAAACGCGTGCAGAAGGCAGGTCGGGCGCGTCCGTTCTGAGTTCCGCGCGCGTTAAGTGGGGCATGACCCAGACCCAAAAACCCCGCGTGATCGTCATCACCGGAGCCTCCGCCGGCGTAGGCCGGGCCGTCGCGCAAATGTTTGCCCGTACGGAGGGTGCGTCCATCGGTTTGCTGGCCCGCGGCGAGGACGGCTTGGAAGGCGCGCGGCGCGACGTGGAGGCGCTCGGCGGCCGGGCGCTGGCGATCCCGTGCGACGTGTCCGACGCCGATGCCGTTGAGGCGGCGGCGGCACGGGTGGAGGCGGAGTTTGGGCCGATTGACGTGTGGGTCAACAACGCCATGGCGAGCGTGTTCTCGCCGATCAAGGAAACGACGGCCGAGGAGTTCCGGCGCGTGACGGAGGTGACGTATCTCGGCACGGTCCACGGCACCCTCTCTGCGTTGAAGCGGATGGGGCCGCGCAACCACGGGCACATCGTGCAGGTCGGCAGCGCGTTGGCCTACCGCGGCATCCCGCTCCAGGCGGCGTACTGCGCGAGCAAGCACGCCATCCAAGGCTTCGTGGACTCCCTGCGTGCGGAGCTGATCCACGATAAAAGCCGCATCGTGGTGACGATGGTGCAACTGCCCGCACTCAACACGCCGCAGTTCGGCTGGGTGCGCAGCCGCCTGCCGCACAAGGCCCAACCCGTACCACCCATCTACCAACCCGAGATCGCGGCGGAAGCCATCGTTTTCGCTTCCAAGCACCGACGCCGTGAAATCTACGTCGGCCTGCCGACCGTTGTCGCCATCCTCGGTAACCGCGTGCTACCCGGTCTTGGCGATTGGTATCTCGGCAAGACTGGTTACCAAGGCCAGCAGACCGCCGAATCCGAAAACCCAAGCCGCCCTGACAACCTCTATAAGCCACTTCCCGGCGACGCCGGTGCGCACGGGCGTTTCGACGACCGTGCGGCACGGTTTAGCCCGCAACTTTGGACTAACCTGCACCGCGGTTGGGTGCTCGGCGCAGGGTTATTTGCCGTCGCGGCAGCAGTTGGGACGATTCTGCTCGGCCGGGAGAAGCGTTGACGCGCGAGCCGTTATTGCAGGCCCGGAGACTGACGGCTGTTTGCGCCCGTGGAGCGCGAGCCCGGGATGCCTTGCCCGGCCGGATCGGTGTTCGGGTTGACGGGGGTGCCGCCGCTGTGTTGGAATTTGGTGCCGGTGTTGTCGTTGCCAGCAGTGCAACCACCCAAGAGGGCGAAGCTGCCCAGCGCGACCACCAAGAGGAATCGGGAATAAAGAGAAGCTATCATCACCGCTAAATTCGCTGCCGTGTGGTCGGGCGGTTGTGCATAACTCATTGGCACGAAAAACTTTTCGTGACATCCATCGTTGCACCGGCTTGCCCGGGGCATCTTCCCCGGCAGAGTAGGGGTGTTCTCCAATCCATAGCAACCCCGCTCTCTTCATGTCCTCCCTCGCATTTCCTGACATCGCTAAGATCCCCTTTGAGGGACCGCGTTCCAAGAACCCGCTCGCCTTCAAACACTACGATGCCGACGAACTCGTTGAGGGGAAGCCGATGCGCGAGCACCTGCGTTTTTCGGTGGCGTACTGGCACACCTTCCGTGGGACGGGCAACGATCCCTTCGGTCCCGGCACGGCGTTGCGGCCATGGGACGACGGCACTTCGTCGCTCGACAACGCCAAGAACCGCGCGCGGGTGGCCTTCGAGTTCATGGAAAAACTCGGCGCGCCCTACTACGCGTTCCACGACCGTGATATCGCCCCGGAGGGCAAGTCCCTCGCAGAGACGAACCGCCACCTCGACGCCGTCGTCGCCGTGCTCCAGGAAGAACAGGCACGCACGGGCATCAAGCTGCTTTGGGGAACGGCGAGCCTGTTCACCAACCCGCGCTTCGTGCACGGCGCGGCCACGAGCCCAAACGCGGAGGTGTTCGCCTACGCTGCCGCGCAGGTGAAGAAGGCCATCGAGGTCACGCACGCGCTCGGCGGCCGGGGGTACACGTTCTGGGGTGGGCGCGAAGGGTACGCGACGCTCTGGAACACGGACATGAAGCGCGAGCTGGACCACCTCGCGCGCTTCCTGCACCTGGCGGTGGACTTCAAGAAGTCCATCGGCTTCCAGGGGCAATTCTACATTGAGCCCAAGCCGAAGGAGCCGACCAAGCACCAATACGACTCGGACGCGGCGGCGTGCCTGAACTTTTTGCGCGAGTACGACCTGTTAGACTTCTTCAAGCTCAACCTGGAAACCAACCACGCCACGCTCGCCGCCCATTCCATGCAGCACGAATGCGAGGTGGCCGTCAACGCGGGGGCGCTCGGCAGCGTGGACGCGAACACGGGCGACACGCTCCTGAGTTGGGACACGGACCAGTTCCCGACGAACATTTACGAGACGACGGCGGTCATGCTCAGCGTGCTGCGCATGGGTGGGTTCACAACAGGTGGGCTTAATTTCGACGCCAAAGTGCGGCGCGAGAGCTTCGAGCCGGTAGACCTGTTCTATGCGCACATCGGCGGCATGGATGCGTTTGCGCGGGGATTGAAAATGGCAGCAGCGATCCGCGCCGATGGCAGGCTGGCGGGGATCGTCCGGGATCGTTACGCGTCGTGGGACGGCGGGCTGGGCGCGGAGATCGAGGCGGGCGGGCACACGCTCGAAAGCCTGGAAAAGATCGCGCTGGCCAACCCCGACCCCGTGCAGCGGCAGTCCGGCCGGCAGGAGTTCATCGAGAACCTGCTCAACGATTTCGTCTGAAACAGGCCGCAGAGCGGCGGGAGGCGCGTCTACTTCGCTTCGGCGACGGAGTGGTATTGTCCGTAACCTTCCGCCGCGAGCCGGTCAGCCGGCACGAAACGCAGAGCGGCCGAGTTGATGCAATAGCGTTGCCCCGTTGGTGCGGGTCCGTCATCAAAGACGTGCCCGAGGTGCGAATCGCCTTGTTTGGAACGCACCTCCGTGCGGCTTATCAGGAGGCTGCGGTCGGTCTTCTCCACCACGTTGGCGGCTTCTAAAGGTCGGGTGAAACTCGGCCAGCCCGTGCCGCTGTCGAATTTGTCCTGCGAGGAAAAAAGCGGTTCGCCACTCACCACGTCCACGTAGATGCCCGCGCCGTGTTGGTTCCAGAACGCGTTGTGGAAGGGTGCTTCGGTGCCGTTTTGCTGGGTGACGTAGTATTGTTCCCGGGTCAGGCGCTGACGCAGGGCTTCATCGTCCGGCCGGAGCGCACGCGTGGGTGTGGGCCGGATCGAGCGCAACATCAACACGCCCGTCGCCACGATCAATCCCACCACGACCAACGTCCACAGCCAGCCGGGCAGCAGTCGTCCAGAACCGTGCGGTTCTTCTAACATCAGGAGGGAAGTCAGCTTCATAGGGGACGGGTTGATCCCGTAAGCTACCATCGTTTGCTTACGCGGAACACCGGGTTTAGTAAGAACCCCGTGGCCAAAAGCATGGGATTCTTGCAAACCGTCGCGGCGGACCCGCAGGTTGTGGCGTTCGAACGCTTGGGCGTTCACGTGCGCGACACGGGCGAGGCGTTCACATGTGTCCACCGCGGCGACCGGATTGACTTCGAGGACCGCATCGTCCGCGGTCGCGTGGATTACACCGTGGGAGTGGAGTCCGCCGGGCTTGAACGCCTCGGCCTGCAGGTGCAAGCGGGTGCGTTCGACGAGATGGAACGGTCCCGCGTCGTGCGTGTTCTGTTTACTCCTGCCACGGCGGCGACCCTCGTCGGCCAGCCCGTGCTCTCGCACCCTTTGGTGCGGCGGCTTGCCGGCGTCGAGAACCTCATTCACGTCCGCCTCGTCGCGCCGGTGGCAAACGAGGAAGATGTCATACACACGCTGATCTACGCCGCCGGACAATGGCTCGTGTTCCCGGGGCTGCACAGCCGGGCGCGCCGGACCATCACGCTGTCCATCGAGGAGGCGCTTGACTACCAGCAGCACGTCTTCGCCGCCGTGTGGGCGGAGGCGTTCGGCGAATGGCTGCGGTTCGGCCGGTGGTATCGGAGTTGGTGCAAGGGGGTCTCGCGCCACGGCAGCGACCGCGGGCCGTCGCGCCCC
>CAXUIU010000087.1:0-10755 GCA_964250955.1 uncultured Chthoniobacterales bacterium
TCTTGAGGTTATCGCAGCTGGCCAGCGACAGACATCCGATGGTCAGCACGACCGCAAGAGAGAGGGACGCAGCGCTCATTTCTCGATGGCTTGCACGGAGGCGGGTCCCAGCGTGCGAAGGAAGAAGGCGGTCCGGCGCAGATCGAACTGCCCGTCGCCGGATTCGATGCACAGGAAAAATCCGTCGCGGCTGGCACGACGAAAATCGGGGTGGTTAAAAACCGGATGGTAGACGGTCGGCAGGTGCAGCGTGAAAAACAGCGCCACGAGCCCACCGAGCACCGCGAAGAAGATGACCAACTCAAACGTCGCCGGAATGAACGCGGGCCAAGCATTGAGCGGTCGTCCACCGATGTTCATGGGGTAGGCGTACAAATTGGCGAAGTACTGCATCCCCAATCCCGCCGCCGCGCCCGCACAACCACCACCGAGCATGAACAGCGGGACCCGCGAGGGTGGCAGCTCCAACGCGTCAGCCAGTTCGTCTGCCGGGAACGGTGCATAGGCATCCAATCTGCGGTAACCAGCCGCGCGGGTCCGGCGCACGGCGGCGACGAGCCCGTCGACCGAGGAAAACTCGGCCACGATGCCGTGGACCTGATGAACCTCAGGTTTGCCGTCCTCGGTCATGGTCTCCCCTCCTCGTGGATCAGGCTGCGCACCTCCGACATCGAGACGATGGGCAACAGGCGCAGGAACAAGAACAGCAGCGTCAGGAACAAGCCGACCGTCCCGATGAAAGTGCTCCAATCCCAGATCGTCGTGTGGTAGTCGCCCCACGATGACGTGAGGTAATCACGGTGCAGGCTGCCGACGATGTTCAGGAAACGCTCGGCCCACATGCCGACGTTGACCAACCCCGCAATGATGAACAACAAGAACGGGCTGCGCCGCACGAACCCGAACCACAGCGGCTGGATCGCCAGCGCCGTGCAGCCCAGCGAGACGTAGAACGCCGACGAGTACGTGCCGAGCACCTCCTGGGTTTTCGCGTACTGCTCGTACAGATCGCCGCTGTACCAGGCCATGAAGTACTCGCTGCAATGGCCGAAGAGCACGAACATCCCCATTGTCAGCAGCAGCTTGGCGATGTTGTTGATGTGGTTTTCGGTGATGAGATGCTGTAGTCCGTAGATCCAGCGGATCGGCAGCATCAACGTCAGCACCATGCCGAACCCCGAGAAGATCGCCCCTACCACGAAGAACGGCGGGAAGATCGTCGAATGCCATCCAGGGACGATGGTGTACGCAAAGTCCAGTCCGACGATGCTGTGCACCGAGATGACCAGCGGCGCGCAGAGCGCGGCGATCACCTTCGTGGTTGTCTCGTAGTGGTGCCAGTGCGTCGCCGAGTTGCGCCAACCGAAGCACGCCACGCCGTAAATGCGGCGCAGCCACTTGTTGTCGGTAGAATCTCGCAGCGTCGCCAGGTCGGGGATCATGCCCAGATACCAGAACAACACACTCACGGTCGCGTAAATCGACACGGCAAAGAAGTCCCACACCAATGGGCTCACGAACTGCGGCCACATCTCCAGCGTGTTCGGGTACGGCGCGAGGAAAAACGCATACTGCGGCCGCCCCAGGTGCAGCAGCGGGAACAACCCCGCGCACGCCAGCGCGAAGAGCGTCATCGCCTCCGTGAAGCGGTTGACCGAGTTGCGCCACTTCTGGCGGAACAACAGCAAGACCGCCGAGATGAACGTGCCGCCCTGCGCAATCTCGATCCACCACACGTAGTTGATGATCGCCGTGCCCCATGCGACGGGCATATTAATTCCCCAGATGCCAACCCCCTTGTAGAACAGCCAGAACAAGGACGCGCCCAGCACCGATGCTAGCCCACCCGCCATGGTGAAGCCGATCCACCACCACCAACTGCGCTGCTTGGGCAGCACGATACCCGTGATCGTCCGGGTGACGGTTCCGTACGTCTCGTGCGGCGAGATGACCGGCGCGTCGTTGGTCATGCGCCCTCCTTCGCGTCGTGCGGATTGCGAACGCGCGCGAGGTAAGTCGTGCGCGGTTGCGTGTTGAGTTCAGCGAGGAGGCCGTAATTCACCGGCTCACGTTTGCGGCGCGAGACGAGGCTCTGTGGGTCGAGGATGTTGCCGAAGGTGATCGCCTCTGCCGGGCACACCTGTTGGCAAGCGGTCTTGATCTCGCCGTCGCGGACCGTGCGATTTTCGAGGTCGGCGGTGATGCGCGACTCGTTGATGCGCTGCACGCAGTACGTGCATTTTTCCATCACGCCACGCCGCCGCACGGTGACATTCGGGTTCTGTCGCTGACCGAACGACGAATCTTCCGGCGGCGAGTATTCAAGAAAGTTAAAGCGCCGGACCTTGTACGGGCAATTGTTAGAACAATACCGCGTGCCCACACAACGGTTGTAAGTCATCAAGTTTAACCCCTCGTCGTTGTGGACGGTCGCAGCGACGGGACACACCACCTCGCACGGCGCTTTCTCGCAGTGCATGCACATCACCGGCTGATGCAGGATGGCGGGATCGTCCGGCGGCCCCTCGAAGTACCGGTCCACACGGATCCAGTGCATCTCGCGTCCGGCGATGACCTGCTGCTTGCCGACCACGGGGATGTTGTTCTCTGACTGGCAGGCGACGACGCACGCGTTGCAGCCCGTGCAGGTGCTCAGGTCCACCGACAAGCCCCACGCGTACGTCTTCGAGCCGAGTGGTTCATCCTTCGGCAACAGGCTGGGTCGATCCTCCAACTCCGGCTGCGCGAAACCAGGCCGCGCGCGAAACTCCTCCAGGTTCGCCACACGCACGCTGTCACGACCTTCCATGGAAAAATGGTGCTGCGTAGTGGCGAGTTCGTAGGTACCGCCGGTCTTACGAATCTTCAAGTCAGGTACCAGCCAGCGGTGCGCAGTCGTCTGGAGCTTGTAAGCGTTGAACCCGACATTAGCCGCCAGCGTCCCGGCGTCCGTGCGCCCGTAGCCGAGGTGAACCGTCACGCAACGGTCCGCCTGTCCGGGGAGGAGCATCACCGGCGCTTCGACGGCGCGATCCTCCACGCGCAACTCCACCACGTCGCCAGTCTTCAACCCGAGCCGCCCCGCCATCGCGGGACTGATCAACGCCGCGTTGTCCCAGGTGAGTTTGGTCAACGGCTTGGGCAGTTCCTGCAACCAGCCGTTGTTCGCCCAGCGCCCGTCCCCGACGCACGGGTCCGGCCGGATCAACAGGTAATCCGTCTCCGCCACGGGCACGGTGGCGGCGGCCTCCATCGGTGTGCCCGCCGGGGCCTCCGCCGTCGTGGGCGCGCCCGCCTTCACGACGCCGTCGTGCACGGATTGCTGCCAGAACGTCTCGAAATCATTCCCCCGCCCCACCTGCCACGTCGCGCGGACGATCTCGTAGCCGCCCGGTTGGAAGTCCTCCGCCAGCATCGCCAACACCTCATGCACGGACCGCCCCGCGTAGAGCGGGTCGATCACCGGTTGGAGGATCGTCGGCGTGCCGTCGCTGGCAAGGAGATCGCTCCACGCTTCGAGGAAGTGCGTCTCCGGCAAATGCCAGCGGCAGCCCTTCGACGTTTCGTCCTGGTAGAGCGAAAGGTGCACGGCGAAACTCGCCCTCGCTAGCCGCTCGCCAAACCGCAGATCCGACGGCGCGTTGTACACCGGGTTGCCTCCGAGGATGAACAGGTGCTTGACCTGTCCCGCTTCCAGATCACCGGCGAGCACTTCGAGATTCCCCGACGGCACGGCCCGCAACTCTGGCGCCTCGCCCAGCGCCGCCGCCAGTTGGTGAATCTCCATCGGCTCCGTTTTGCCCACCAAGACCCGCGCCGCGCCTTTGTGTTTGGTCAAGTCGGCCGTCAGCTTCGCCGCGAACGCCTCTTCGCGGGCATCGAGAGTCCCGCCAATGTAGCCGCCCACCCGGCGCAACACCGCCGCCACGCGGTCCGGCGGCGCGGCGAGCCGTTCGTCGGCCATCGTGCCGGTAATCGTCGGCGTGCCTTCGAGCACGTACAGACGGTTCGGGTTTGCCACCCCATCTTGCACCCGGCGGCGCGCGGCGAACTGCCGCATGTAGCGCGGGCTGCCGGGCAGTCCCAACAGGAAATCGCTGCCCACCGAGACGATTAAATCCACCGCCCCGGCGTCGAAGTCTCTCACGGTCTCCAACTCATCCCCTACTCCGGGCGACCACCCGTAAAACCGCGCCTTCGGGAACTTCTTCGCCAACTCGCCCAACTGCCGCGCCAACGTCGGCGACGTGCTCGGCTCCGTCAGCACGGCCAGGCCCTCGCCCTGCGCATCGGCCGCCGTCTTGAGCACGGTGAGCAGTTCGCTCTCAAATCGGTTCCACGACGAGATGTGCCCGTTGAAGATCGGCGCGCGCGACCGGTCCGGGTCCCATAGCCCGAGTACCGCCGCCTGCGTGATCGCGTCCGTCGCTCCCAGGCTGTCCGGGTGCGCCGGGTTGCCCTCGATCTTGATCGGTCGGCCCATCTCCGTCTCCACCAAGATACCGCGCCCATAACCGCCCAGCGGCATGGCTGTCGCGTACCGCAATCCCCGGCCGGGAATGATCTGCTCAGGCTGATCCACGTAGGGCACGATCTTCTCACGCGAACGCGGCGAGCACCCGGCAAACCCCGCTAGTGCCAGCGACGCGCCGACCATGGTCAAGAACTGCCGCCGCCCCAGCCCGCCGCCCGCGTCCGACTCCGGCCATTCGGATGCGCCGACGGGGAACTCCCGCTCCAGACACGCGCGGAACTCCGGCGTGTTGCCCAATTCTTCGAGGCTGCGCCAGAGCCTCGGACCACTCTGGCCCGCCAAGCGCGTGCGAAACGATGAAAGGTCAGGGTTCATCAATGGTGACAGACCGAGCAGTTCGTCAGATGATGCACGTCAAGATTGTGTGCCTTGGCGAGGTCCGCGCCGACCTGTTCTTGGTTGGCGGCTGGCTTCCAATCCATGCTGTAGATTTGCGAGAGCGGGCGTTGCGACTTCTCGGGTTCACGGTGGCATTGCAAACACCACTGCATGAACAGCGTGCTACTTTTCCACGTCAGCGGCATCTCGTTAACCTGCCCGTGGCACGTCGTGCAGCCAACACCCTTGTTCACGTGGATCGAGTGGTTGAAGTACACGTAATCCGGCAGGATGTGGACGCGGTTCCAGGCAATGGGTACGTTATTAGCGGCGCTGGCGCGGACGGGTTCGAGCAGCGGGCTATCCTTGAAGAGTTGCGAATGGCAGGTCATGCAGGTCTGCGTAGGCGGCAAGCCGGCGAACCACGATTTCTCGACCGACGTGTGGCAATAGCGGCAGTCGATCTTGAGTTCGCCCGAGTGGTGCCGATGGCTAAACATCACCGGCTGACCAATGGGCATGCGCACATCGGTGACGATGGGTGAGCGGTAGATCTGGTACCACACGTACCCGCCGACGACGGCGAGCACGGGCAATCCGAGCAGCACGGCGCGGTAGAACAGGTTCGCACGCGGAAGAAAAACTTGCGGCGAGCTGCCCGGTATCTCTGCTTGTCCTGCCGGCGGTGTTCCGCGCGCTTGGTCAGCCACAGTTTAGACGATGGAAAAGTTCCTCTACCACCAACCAACCTCGCAGAAAAGCCGAGGCATTTACCCGCTGCTTGATGGCGGGCGGGTGCGTATTCGGTAGCCCCCAACCCGCCGGTTTGAAAAAATCTGATCTTGGCTAGCTTGATCTGCCGCCTACAAGATATCCAACCGTCCGCCGTCGACGACCAAGGTGGTCCCGGTGATGAAGCGAGCCTCTTCAGCGGCGAGGAAACAAATCGCCGCCGCCAAATCTTCCGGCTTGCCGATGGCACCCTCCCCCTTCTCGGTGCCGTTCTTGACGTTGGGATTGTTCCAGAGCATCGGCGTGTCCACCGATCCCGGCGCCACGCAGTTGATGCGGATTTTCTTGTCGGCTAATTCTTCGCTGAATCCGCGGGTGAACGCTTCCATACCCCCCTTGCTCGTCGCGTAGGGCACGACGTTCTTGGTGGTCTCGTGCGCGTGGACGCTCGAAATATTCACGATGGCTGAGCCAGTGGGCATGTGCGGCACACCATACTTGCAGAACAAGAATACGCTACGCAGATTTACGCCCATCACCTTATCCCAATCATCCTCAGGCAAATCCAAAAGTGGTGAAAAGGTCATCATGGCCGCGTCGTTGACGATCACGTCGATCCGACCCCATTTTTTCACCGTGGCGTCGATGGCGGCGCGCACCTCGGCGGACGCCCCGACGTTGGTCTTGGCGAAGATGGCTTCTCCGCCCGCCTTGGCGATGTTGGCGACGGTTTCGTTGCCGTGGTCTTCGTTCAGGTCAACGACGGTGACCTTCCCGCCCTCGGCGGCGAAACGCATGCAGGTAGCCCGGCCGATGCCGGAGCCGCCGCCGCTGACGATACAAATTTTGTCGGTGAATCTCATGGGTCTAATTTGTTGATTCCAAGCTCACTGGTTTGATGAACGCGATGCGGAGAGACGAAGGGGTGGATTCATTCTAGCCGCGCTTGCGCGGAGCGATCCGTGGCTGTTTGCCCGAGGGATCGAGCGGCAACGTCAGGCACAGGCTCTGGGTAGGCAGCACCTCTCTCCAGTCGTTGATGATCTGCCGGTAAGCCTCGCCCACGGGGCGGATGTTGCGGTCGAGGTCAAAGAGGCCGAGCGGGTTGACCACGCCTTTGTCCTCGCGCAAGGCACTGTCCCAGTCCACCTGATCCGTGAGCGAGTACCACGTGAAGCCCACCACCGGCACGCCGTCGTTGCGCAGCCGCAGCACGTTGGCCCATTCCTTCCACAGCCAGTTCACGGCCTCGTCGCCCTTCGGCCCCTGCCACGTGTTGGTCTCCGTGTGCATGACCGGCAGCAGGTAGCGCTCGTAGTACTGCCGGGTGATCTCGCAGTAGCCGAAGATCTCGCCCGAGGCCCGCGTGCCGCCGTCCGGAGCCACGCGGTGCTCGTTGGACGCGTAGTAGTCGTTGCCCATGATGCAGTGATGCCTGACGTGGTGTTCCAGGAAAAAATGGTACTCCGCGCGCGTCAGGCCGTTGTCGGCGAGGAACTCGTACATCTCGCTGTTCACTCGCCGGCCATAGTTAAGATCCAGCGACAAGAAACGTTGGGCGTTCAGGACCTCCGCAGGCTTGATGGCAGCCGGGTTGGCGGCATGGAAGTACTCGCTCGACTCGCTCTGGATGAAGAGCGCGTCCGGCCGCACCGCCAGGATGGCGTGCATCGCCAAGACGTTGGCTTTGACGATGTGCTTGAGCGCCGTCACGAAAGCCTGGTCGCTGGAAAGCTGCTCGTTCCACCAGCCGTAGCGCGCCGAGAACATGGCGCAGACGTACATCTCATTGACGGGCGTGTAGAGTTGCACCCAAGGAAAGCGTTGCGCGAAGGCGGCGGCGTACTCGGCGAAAAGAGCCGGGAAGTCCGGGTTTTGAAAATTGCCGATCCAGTCCGGCACGCCGAAGTGGCAGAGATCGACGATGGGCGTGATGCCGCGTGCGCGCAGGTCGTGGAAGGTCTCGTCGGCGAAGGTCCAGTCGTAGCGTCCGGGCCCGAGGTGCGTGCGGTGCAGGGGAGGACCGTAGCGCAAAAAGCGGATGCCCAGCGCCTCGGTGCAGTCGAAGTCCTGGCGCCACTTTTTGTAGTGGCCACACTTCTCCATCTCGTCCACACGCACCCGGCCCTGCTGGATCGTCGGATAGCTGTTCTCGATGCCGGTGGCGAAGACGAAGGCGGGAGTCATAGCACGCCCAAATCGCCCGTTGTGCCGGCGGCACGTTGGTTTATTGCTCGCTCGACGTACTTATCGGCATGCTCCTGCTCTACGTGCTCGGTGTTAGCGGAATGATCAGGCGCCGTATTCAGTTGCGAGAGCGACGCTAAGCGAAAGATACCAGAACAGACGCCGGATTTTTCCGAGTTGCGGGCGAGGCTTCACCGCAGATTGGCGATGGCTTGGGTTGCGTCCGCGCCCGCCGGCCTGGTGGCTGCCGACCTGCCGCCGGTGAGGGCGTCCTGCCACCAATCTTGCAGGATGCGAGCGCGCTGACCTAAGCCTGGCATCTTGGCCAAGTACACGGCCCGCCACATCGCCCACGCCAGAAAACCGGAGACGGGCACCCCATAGATCTCCGCGACCCCCGCACGCTGACCTACCAACGCCAACTCTCCGATGGGCAGATAGGTAAAGGGTCGGGTCGGCTCCCCGCAAAGCGTGGCGGCGATGTTTGCTGCGACGAGGGTGCCCTCACGAGTGGCGTTCTGGGCGGTGGGGGCGTAGGTGCCTTTCCCATTCGGCTTAGGCAGGGCCGCACAGTCCCCGATGGCCCAGACGCCGGGATGGCCCGGCACAGCGCCGCTCCCCTCCACCTCCAGCGCCTTCTGCTTGCTCAGGCGGACGCCCGGGAGTTTTGACACGAGTGGATTGGGCATCTCTCCGCCCGACCAGATCAGCAGGCCTACGGGCAGCTGCCGGTTGCCGTCCAGTTCGACGAAACCTGGCCCGGCCGCGGTGATCTTGGTTTGCAGGCGCACTTCGACTCCTGCCTCCCGCAACTTGGTTTCCGCGTAGGCCGCGAGCCGGGCGCTTTTCAGTTCGGACATGAGCCTGTCCGCCGGGTCCACGAGGACCGTGGTCACTTCGGCAGGGTCCAGCGAGGCGCCCTGTTCGCAACGACGCTTCACCTCCGCACGCAACAGTTCGTTGACGGCCGCCATGGTCTCCACGCCAGTGTAGCCAGCCCCACCGACGACCACCGTCAGGAGCGCGCGGCGCTTGCCAGGGTCTGACTCGGCCTGCGCACGGTCCAACAGATCAAGGACGCGGGCGTAAGCGTCCTGGGCGTCGGAAAGCCGCTTCATGCCGACGGAGTGCTCTTCCAAACCAGGAACGCCGTGGTGATTTGCCACGGAACCCATGGCCAACACGAGTTGGTCGGCTTCCAGCGTGAGGCGGGAAGAACTCGCTTCTTTGCCGTTGCGGCCATCCGTGCTCAGGGTCACACGGCGGGTAGACAGATCAATCTCCTCGATGTGCCCCTGGCGGAAGGTGACGCCGGCAGGCAGCGCATGGCTGGAGCTGATGATGTGGCGAGCGTCGACGACTCCACCGGCCGCCTCGGTCAGCATGGGCGTGAAGAGCAGGTACGGGTTTTCGTCCACCAAGATGATTTCTGTCGCGGTGGCATCCGCGCCATCGGCAGGCAACCGGCGGGCGAGTTCCTCGGCCACGTTGCGGCCCGCGAATCCGCCTCCCAAGATGACCAAGCGTTTGCCGCGTGCCGCCGCGCCAAAGCGTTGCTGGCGGACTACACGGCGAGCCCGCAGGGTCATGGCAGCCGCGGCGGCTCCGCCACAAAGCAAGGCAGCGACGAGGGGCAAATTGTGGGACGAACGACGGGAAGTAGAACGGGGCTTGGACATCGAATTGGGTATCAGGCGCACAACACTACTTCGCTGCGCCAAGTAGGATGGACTCTTCCAGCATTTTCGCCGCGCCCTTTTCCACATATGTCTTGCCCGGCATGACACCGATCCTGCCGCAGACCTCTTCGCCGTTACCGTTCGTGATCGAACTCATCGGGCACGGTCCAACGTCAGGAGCCCGCTGCCTGGACCTGGACGTTGCGCTCGTTCTCGGCGGTGCGCCGTTCCTCCTGCATCTCGCGCGAGAGGAAGAAGTTGAGCGTCGTGCGGATGACGGCGATGGCCCCGAGCTTGCCGATCTCGTTCCAGGTTGGGGCCACGGCGGTGGAAAGGATGTCTGCGCCGAGCTGGAACTCCAGCGCCATGGCCAGGTAGCGCGCCAGGACCAGGCGGATCGCGTTGAAGTCGGCCGGTTTTCCAGCCAACAGCGAACGCGCGAAAGCCAGCAACGCGATGCTCACCCCGATGCCAATGACCACGGCTCCGGTGCATTCCACCGCCAACCGCAGCCAGTGAACGGCAGTCTGGACGAACAACTCTTCGGGCGAGATCGGATTTTCCATGTAGCGATGATGAGCGTGGTACTGGCGCGTCCGGTTAGACGATCCCTCGGAATCGACGCAGCAACCGGAGCGACACGTGCTCAAGCACCACCAGGAGAACAATCAGTCCCATCGACAGGCCAAAAAGCGACAGGCTGCTCGCGGCGCTGGCCCGGAACGCAAAAGTCAGTGAGGTGGACACCGCCGGAGGATGCATGGCGTTCGCCGCGATGAGCACGATGATGGTGGCCACCATCGCCACCCCGGCGGCAAAATAGCCTGGGCCGAGCAGAAAGTCCGCCCCGAAGCCGATCAGCGCCGCGCTGCCTTGAGCGAGGATAAGGGTGCGCACACCGTTCATCGGGTGCTCGGGGTCGGTGTAGATCAAGAAGGCGCTGGAAGCCAGGGAAGCAAACAGCAACCGCTGACGGCTAAACGCCTCCACGCCGCACAGCATGAGGAGCACCACCGCCGTGGGGAGCAGGGCCAGCGCGAGTTCCTGACGTAAACTCACTCTCCGGGGTGCGGTCATGCAAAGGCGAGGGCTGATCTTGCCAGTCTGCCCGTGCTATAATCCGGTGATCGGCTTGGCAGTGTTTGCATCGATCCGAAGCAGCGAATCCGACAATTTGCAGGCCGACGTAGAACTCAGCACCCAATGGAAGCCGCGAACCGAGCGAAGGAAAATCAACGTGCCGAGATCGGTCGGATCGTGCGCCGGTTGGAAGCCATCGTGACCACCCACCTGGAAGGCGCGCGC
>CAXUIU010000087.1:10765-11571 GCA_964250955.1 uncultured Chthoniobacterales bacterium
CGCCATCATCGACGCGCGGCGAGCGGAAGCCGAAGGGCAACAGTGTCCCATGGCGTTCTCGGATGGCGAGGTGGCGTTCTACTTGATGGACGGTTTGTATGAGGAGTTGCTGGGCGAGCCGAGCAACATCTTCTCGGCAACGCTCGTAGACGGAGGGATTGTCCGCTTCGAGCCGTTGCAACGAGAGTTCTGGCTGACGTGCCTGCAAGCTTTGCGTCAGCGCCTCGAACATCTGGGTCTAGCCTTGAAGTAGAATGGGTGAATCTACCCCAAGACAAGCATCTATTCTGCCAATGATTTCGGCTCCAATCCCGAAGGTGAGGGTCCGTTGAGCACCGCGCCCTCCGTGTCGAAGCGCGAGCCGTGGCAAGGGCAATCCCAGCTCTTCGCCTCCGCGTTCCAACGCACCACGCCGCCAAGATGCGGGCAGATGGCAGACAGGCAGTGTGTCGCACCACTTTCGTCCTTGTAGACGGCCAGTTTGGTCAAGCCCTGGCGGACGATGGCTCCTTGGCCTGGCGCGATGTCGTCGGCGCTGCTCACGTCGCCCGGGGTGACCAGGTCGAGGTACTGCTTGCCCACGTTCAGGTTCTCGTGCAAGAACTCGCCGAGCGAGCCGAGGGTCTTGCGCGCCGGGTCGTAGAGCGTCGCCCAGGGGTTTGGCCGCTCCAGGACGAGGTCGGCCAGCAGGATGCCAGCGACCGTGCCGTTGGTCATGCCCATACCGCTGTCGCCGGTGGCGATGTAGACGGGCAGCTTGTCCAGCGGGTTGCGCCCGATGAACGGCAGCCCGTCGTTCGGTTCCA
>CAXUIU010000088.1:0-6087 GCA_964250955.1 uncultured Chthoniobacterales bacterium
CTTCTGGGTGGACGGCATACGCACCCAGAGGTTGCGCCCCTCCGGGGTTGGCTGACAACTCCGATGCCGGAGCGATTGCACAAACAAAAAAGCGGCTCCCTCACAGGAGCCGCTTTCTTGAAATTGATGCGCTGGTCTTACCGGCGGCCACCGGCCACCCGGCGGGCGTAGCCGTAACGGCCGCCAACGTAGCCACGACGGGCGTAGCCGTACCGGCCACCACCGTAGTAACCACGGCCATAGAACCCAGGACCGTACCCGTAGCCGCGGTAGAACCCACCGCCGTAGAACCCGTAGGGATACCCATAGCCGTACGGATACCCGTAGCCGTAGAAACCCGGATAGCCGAAGCCGATGGGGACCCCGACGCTGACGAAGACCCCTGCCTGCGCCTTAGGCGTGGCGAACAGCCCAACGCTCACCAAAACTGCCATCACAAGAAGCAACTTTTTCATAGTGGTATGAACCATGTATCGTAGCAGAAGTTGCGGTTGGTCTCAACCGCTGACACGGATCGTCTCCCCGCGGAAAACCACGTCCGCGCCGACCCGTTCAAACTTCCCCTCGCAACTCCTTCCCGCCGGCCCGGATGCGCTGAGCGTCCCCGCGACTACCCCGTGAGGTCCCCCCGCGATCCAGGGTGTAAAATAAATTTCCACCGCGTCCACCACCCCTCCGTCGAACGCCTGTCCGAGCACGTTCCCACCGCCTTCGATCAGGACGCTGGTCACCTGCCGCCGGCCGAGTTCGGCGAGCACCTCCCCGAGCGAAAGGTCGCGGAAGACCAGGGTGCGCTCCCGCCATTCGTCGGTGAAGAGGTGCGCGTCCGCCGGCAGGACGCTGCCCGTCCGGGCAAGCACGACGCGCCACGGCTGCCGCGCCGGGTCCGCGCCGGACACGCCGCGCACGGTCAGCCGCGGATTGTCCGCGCGCACGGTCCCCGCGCCGACGAGAATGGCGTCCACCTGCGCGCGCAACCGGTGGACGTGGTCGCGGGCACGGACGCCGCTGAGCCAGCGGTCCTCGCCAGGCGGGCGTGTCAGGCGGCCGTCGAGCGTCAGCGCGGCCTTGGCGATCACCCACGGGCGGCCGGTGACGATCCATTGGTTGAAGGGGCGGTTAAGCCGCCGGCATTCATCCTCCAGCACCCCCGCGCGCACCGCCAAGCCCGCGTCGGCCAGCACGCGCAATCCGCCGCCGACGTGGCGGGGGTTCGGGTCCGTCGCGCCAACGACGACGCGCGCCAGCCCCGCACGCAGGATCGCTTCCGTGCAAGGCGGCGTGCGGCCGTGGGTCGAACACGGCTCCAGCGTGACGTAGATCGTCGCCCCCCGCGCCGTCTCCGGCTTGCGTAATGCCCGCAGCGCCTCGATCTCCGCGTGCGGCTGGCCCGCGGCGTGGTGCCACCCGCGCGCCAGCACGCGCCCGCCGCGGACGATCACGGCGCCCACGGCCGGGTTCGGACTCGTGCGGCCTACCCCCTTCGCCGCTTCGCGCAGGGCGAAACGCATGCAGCGTTCGTCTTCGTCAACGGCGGGCATCCACCAGCTTACGCCTTTTCCGCAGAGTTTTCCTTGATCCACTCCCGACCGCGACGCTCGGTTTCCTCGTCGGAAACATTCTCGATCCGCTTCGCCACCGCCCACTTGTGGCCGAACGGGTCGAGGAACTGCCCCATCCGGTCACCCCAGAATTGGTCCGCCAGCGGCATCAACTCCTTGGCCCCGGCTTCGATGGCCCGCGCGAAGACCGCGTCCACGTCCGCGACGTACACGTGCAGGCTGATCGGCGTGCCGCCCAGGGCCGGCGGGGCGACCGTCCCCCATTCGGGGAACTCGTCGGAGAGCATGAAGCGCGAGTCGCCGAGGTTCATCTCGGCGTGCATCACCGTGTCGTTCGGACCGTCCATGCAGCTCTTGACCGTCGCGCCGAGCACGCGCTGGTAAAAGTCCATGGCCGCTTTCCCGCCCCGGACGGCGAGGGCCGGGGTGAGTGTATTGTAACCTTCTGGTGTTGAGGAGTCGTGAATATCTTTCATATCGATGAAAAATCGCGTTGAAATGAGCGGTCGGTCGGCCAGCCAAGAGATTTTTTTGGGGAACGTGCCATGCTGGCAACGTGAAGCTCAGCCTCCACGAGAAACAGACGTTCTACCACGAACTCGGCCGCTTCGCGCAGTCGGGCATCACGATGCCGCAGGCGGTCGAGTCGCTTGCCGCCGACAGCCGTGGAGGGTTGCGTTGGGCGTTCGGGCGGTTGTCGAAACAGTTCGGCGGCGGAGACTCGGTCGCCGGGGCGTTCGCAGGGTTGCGGCCGGCGGTCGGGTCGATGGAGGTGGCGCTCATCGAGGCGTCGGACCGTTCCGGGCGGCTCGAACAGGCGTTCCGGTATCTCGCCGACTACTTCGGCACGCTGGACCAGGTGCGCGCCGGGATCGTCAGGCAGGCCGTGTGGCCGGTGATCCAGTTCCACCTGGCCGCGGTGGTGCTCAGCTTCGTGAGCACGTACGTCGTGGCGACGTTCAGCGGGAGCGGGGCGTTCAACGTGCGGAGTTTTCTCACGCAGGTGGTGGTGACACTCGGGGGTTTTTACGCGGTCGCGGCGGTGATAATCGGGGGCGGTTCGCTGCTGGTACGGGCGGGCCGGACGAGCGCGGGGGTGGACGCGTTTTTGGCCGCGCTGCCGGTGGTGGGTCGATTGCGGCGCAACCTCGCGTTGAGCCGGTTCTGCGCGACGTACGAGATGCAGCTCGCCTCCGGGGTCAACCACATGGAAAGTCTGCACGCGGCGGGCGAGGCTAGCGGGAGCGCGCGGGTGCGCGCGGAAGTGGCGCGGATGGTGCCCGAGATGCTTCGGGGCTTGTCGGTGGGCACGCTGCTGCAAGGAAGGGGAGTGTTCCCCGCGGTGTTCCAGCGGTCAATCCGGACCGCCGAAGACACCGGTACGCTCGACGCCGACCTGCGGCGATGGTCGGAGTATTACCAGAAGGCGTCGGTCGACACGTTGCAAGCGGCCGGGGCGTGGCTGTCACGGTTGGTGTCGATCACGATCATGCTCTTTGTCGGGTACAAGATCGTGACGACCTACAGCCTGATTTTGAATACCACCATCAACTCCGCCTCGGGTGAATAGTGTCATACTGACGCATATATTGCCTAGGCATTATGAGTCATTTTGACGCTTTTTGGCGAAGCGTGAGAAAATTTGTATTCTTGCAAGATATTCTTGTAGAATACGTTGCATCTTTGGAGTGCCTACCCGCAGCGTTGGTATGTGAGTAGCTTGATAGGATTGCACGGCGACACAAACGCTGAGCCACTTTCAAGTTTTAAAAACACTACATTCCCTATGAGTATCCTCCGCTACCAAACCCCTTCCCTCCCGACTGCCGCCTTCACGCCGCTGGCTCGCCTGAGCGCGTTTCAGCACGAGGTGGACCGGCTCTTTGACCTGCCATTCTTCGGCCGCGAGTCCAATCGCACCCTCGGCTGGACACCCGCCCTCG
The DNA here is from genome assembly GCA_964250955.1 of uncultured Chthoniobacterales bacterium. Taxonomy (GTDB): domain Bacteria; phylum Verrucomicrobiota; class Verrucomicrobiia; order Chthoniobacterales; family SZAS-18; genus CAHJWO01. The sequence continues at coordinate 3,506 of CAXUIU010000088.1, forward strand.
ACCTGCATCAGGACAAGGACAGTCTCTTCGTCCACGTCGAACTCCCCGGCATGAAGAAAGAGGATGTGACCCTGTCCCTGCACGAAGGCGTGCTGACCCTCTCCGGCGAACGCCGCCACGAGAAGGCGCACGACGAGAAAACCACGCTCCGCAACGAGCGTTTCTTCGGCCGCTTCGAGCGCAGCGTCACCCTGCCGACCCCCGTGGACGCCTCCCGCGTGAGCGCCGCCTACGAGAATGGCATCCTCACCGTGACGCTGCCCAAGGCCGAGGCCGCCAAGCCGCGCCAGATCGAGATCAACGTCAAGTAACCCACGTCACCAACCACTTTTCTCCCACATGGAAACCCAAACTTCCCAACCGCAGACCACCAACGGCCAACACCAGCCACCCGCGCCCCCGCGCCGATCTCTGCGTCCGCGCGCCAGCATCACCGAGACCACCGATGGCTTCACCGTTCAGGTCGAGATGCCCGGCGTCACGCAGGACGGCCTGGAAGTCACCTTTGAAAACGGCGACCTGACGCTCGTCGGCCACCGCGCTGACATCAGCCGCGACGGCCATGAGACCCTCTACCGCGAATCCAACGCGGCCGACTACCGCCGCACGTTCGAGGTCGACAACACGGTCGACGCCGCCCGGATCACCGCCCGGCTCGACCAGGGCCTGCTCACCTTGAGCCTGCCCAAGGCCGAGGCGGCCAAGCCCCGCCGCATCGAGATCGGCGGCCTGAACTAAGCCGTTCGCAAACGGCTGAAAACCAGCCTAATTTGAACCCGCGGATTGCCTGTCAATCCGCGGGTTTTTCTTGCGAAACCGCTGGCTTTGCCTCCGGTTCGCTGGTATTCTTACATTTACTACAAACTACCTCGAAACTATGGCTCGCAACTCCGCCTCCGCTGTCGCCACCGACGACAAATCCCCCGACCTGCTGCGTCCCAACGGCAAGGTCAACAAGGAACTCGACCTCGCCCTCCAGCAGATCACCAAGGACTACGGTGACGGGGCGATCATGCGCCTGGGCGAGCGCAAGGTCATGGACGTGGAGGTCATCCCCACGGGCAACATCCTCATCGACCGCGCCCTCGGTGTCGGCGGCGTGCCGCGCGGGCGTATCGTGGAGATCTACGGTCCGGAATCCTCGGGCAAAACGACGCTCTGCTCCACGCTTGTAGCGCAGGCGCAGAAGCGCGGCGGCCTGGCAGCGTTTATCGACGTGGAGCACGCGCTCGACCCCGTCTACGCCCGCAAGCTGGGCGTCAACCCGGACGAACTCCTCATCTCCCAGCCTTCCAGCGGTGAAGAGGCGCTCCGGATCTGCGAGACGCTCGTGCGTTCCGGCGCGCTGGATATCATCATCGTCGACTCCGTGGCGGCGCTCGTCACCAAGCAGGAACTCGAAGGCGAGATCGGCGACTCGACCGTCGGCGCGCAGGCGCGGCTCATGAGCGCGGCGCTGCGCAAGCTGACGGCGCTGATTTCCAAGGCCAAGACGACGGTGATCTTCACCAACCAGTTGCGCGAGAAGATCGGCGTGATGTTCGGCAATCCGGAGACCACCCCGGGCGGCAAGGCGCTGAAGTTCTACGCGAGCGTGCGCATCGACATTCGGCGCATCGGAGCCATCAAGCAGACCGACGGTGCCGTGACCGGCAACCGCACCAAGGTCAAAATCGTCAAGAACAAGGTCGCGCCGCCCTTCGCGGAGGCCGAGTTCGACATCATGTACAACGAGGGCATCTCGACGACCGGCAGCTTGCTCGACCTTGCCTTGGAGAAGGGCATCATCGAGAAACGCGGTTCGTGGCTCTCGTACAAGGGCAGCCAGTTGGCCCAGGGCCGCGACGCGGCGAAGGAACTACTCAAGAGCGACGCCAACATCTACGGCGAGATCGAAGCCGCCGTGCTGGAGGCGCTTAACACCGACAAGGACGGCAAGTAAGCCAGCCGTCGGCAAAAACGACGACGGCGCTGCCGGGATCATCCCTGGCAGCGCCGTTTTGGCGTTTACGGCGCCACCGCGCCACCGCCGTGACCGAGATAACCCAGCAGATAGAGAACGAGCAGGATCGCCAGGATCAACCCCAGCCCCCCGCTCGGGCCGTAGCCCCAGCCGCGGCTGTAACCCCAGGTGGGTGCGGAACCAACGCTGAGCAGAAGGAGGACGATGAGGAGGATAAGGATCATACTTAGAGGAAGCTATCGCGCCCGCCGCTACGAACGGTCGTCCCGCACAAGCCGCCGCGTCAGGCGGGCCGAAACTCGTGGATCACCTCGATCTGCCCGACGATCTGCCGGTTGAACTCGTCTAACTCCTCCGCGGGCACCCACAATTCGGTGTGTTCCCGACCGCCGACCTTCTGGACCGGGAAACGCGCGAGGTATTCTGCGGGCAGCACGAACCGGGTGACGTAGCCGACCGAGCCGTTTTCGGCGTCCTTGGTGTTCCAGTCACGCGCGATCTGGACGGCGTATTGCTCGTTGGTCACCGGGTAGAAAATCGGTTGCCAGGAAAGCCGAGGTGGGAAGGCGCGGTAATCCGTTGCCGCGATGAGGTCGAGTTCACGCTGGCCAACCGGACG
>CAXUIU010000088.1:6187-11427 GCA_964250955.1 uncultured Chthoniobacterales bacterium
ATGACCTCCGCCGAGATCCGCCAGTCCTTCCTCGATTTCTTCCGCGAGAAGCAGCACGCCATCGTGCCTTCGGCCAGCCTCCTGCCCTCCTCGCCCAACCTGCTTTTCACCAACGCGGGCATGAACCAGTTCGTGCCCTACTTCCTCGGCCAGGAACAGCCCTCCTATTCTCCCGCCCGCGCCGCCGACACCCAGAAGTGCATCCGCGCCGGCGGCAAGCACAACGACCTCGACGACGTGGGTCTCGACACGTACCACCACACGTTCTTCGAGATGCTCGGCAACTGGTCGTTCGGCGACTACTTCAAGGCCGAGGCCATCGGGTGGGCGTGGGAACTCCTCGTCGACCGCTGGAAGTTCCCGCCGCAACGCCTCTACGCCACCGTCTACCGGCCGGCCGAGGGCGACCCGGGTGAGTTCGACCAGGAGGCGTACGACAACTGGGCGTACTGGTTCAAGTCCGCCGGGCTGGACCCCGCCGCGCACATCCTCGACGGCAACAAGAAGGACAACTTCTGGATGATGGGTGACACCGGCCCCTGTGGGCCGTGCTCGGAGGTCCACGTGGACTTGACCCAGGCGGGAGATACGGGCGGCGCGTTCGTCAACCAGGGCGACCCGCGCACCATCGAAATCTGGAACCTCGTCTTCATCCAGTTCAACGCCAACGTGGACGGGACGTTCTCGCCGCTGCCCGCACGCCACGTGGACACGGGGATGGGTTTCGAGCGGGTGGTGAGCATCATCCAGGGCACGGGGAACTTCTCCGACTTCAACTACTACATCTCCAACTACGACACGGACGTTTTCCGGCCGATCTTCGACGCCGTCGAGGCGCTCTGCCCGCACAAGTACCACTCGACGCTGCCTACCGCGGGCACCGCGGGCGCGAACGACCAGGAGCGGGTCGACATCGCCTTCCGCGTGATCGCCGACCACCTGCGCACGCTGAGCTTCGCCATCGCCGACGGCATCCAGCCGGGCAACACGGACCGCCACTACGTCCTGCGCCGCATCCTGCGCCGGGCGGTGCGCTACGGACGTACGCTCGGGTTCAACGAACCTTTCCTCCACCAACTCGTCCCGACGCTAGCCGCGCAGATGGGCGGCGTGTTCCCCGAACTCACCGCGCAGCAGGAGAAGATCGCCGCGACCATCAAGGCCGAGGAGGAAAGCTTCAACCGCACGCTGGATCGCGGCATCGCGCTCTTCGAGGAAGCCGCCGCACAGTTGCCCGAGGGCGGGCAGATCCCCGGCGCGCTGGCGTTCCGGCTTTCGGACGAACAAGGCTTCCCACTCGACCTGACCGAGGTCATGGCGCGCGAGCGCGGCCTTTCCGTGGACACGGCGGGCTTCGAGACGCTCATCGAGGAGCAGCGCGCCCGCGCCCGCGCCGCGCAGAAGAAAGAGGTCATCACCGCCGAGATCGATCCCGAGGCGGACATGGTGAAGACAGAGTTCGTCGGCTACGTGCGCGACAGCAGCGTGGCGAACATCGAGGAAATCAAGGAGGACGGCGAACAGGTCTACGCCGTCGTCAACCGCTCGCCGTTTTACGCCGAGATGGGCGGCCAGGTCGGCGACGTAGGGATCATCCAGATCAGCGGCAAGTCCGACGTGCCGATTGCCAACACGGTCCGGCGCGGCCCGAGCTACTTCCTGCGCCTCGCCAACCCGGCCGACAAGGAACATCTCCCGCTCTCGCGCCTCGTCTCCTTGGAGATCGACAGCGCCCGCCGCCGCGCCATCGAGACGCACCACACCGCCACGCACCTGCTCCACTGGGCGCTGCACGAGGTCGTCGGTCCGGACGCGACGCAGAAGGGCTCCTACGTCGGTCCCGACCGGCTGCGCTTCGACTTCAACAGCGCCGCGCTGACCCCGCAGCAGGTCAGCGACGTGGAAAACCTCGTCAACACGCACACCCTCCTCAACTCCCCCGTGGGTTGGCAGGAGGTGCCATACGCCGAGGTTCGCGGGCGCGGGGACATCATGCAGTTCTTCGGCGACAAGTACGGCGAGAGTGTGCGCGTCGTGCAGATCGGCGGCCGGCCCGGCGGGATGGACGGTTACTCGATGGAACTGTGCGCCGGCACGCACGTGCGCGCGACGGGCCAATTAGGGGCGTTCAAGATCGTCAGCGAGGGCGCAATCAGCGCCGGCGTGCGCCGCATCGAGGCGGTGGCGGGTCAGGCGGCGTTGGGGTTCTTCCGCGAACAGGCTGCCACGCAGTCCAAGCGCGTGGAGGAACTCGAAGCGAAGCTCGCCGAACTCAACAAGTCCCAGGAAAAGGACAAGGCCAACGCGGTCAAGCGCGACGCCGAAGCCTACGCGGAGCAAGCCCTCGCCAAGGTGGACACCGCCGCCAACGTGCCGCGGATCATCGACAACGTGCCGCTGGGCACGGCGGGTGCGGAACTACTCCCGACGATCCTCAACGCGCTCAAAGGCCGCGGGTTCAAGGGCGTGGCGGTGCTCGCCGGCGTGGCCGAGGGCACCGCGCATCTGGCCGTGAGCGTGTCATCGGAGTTCACGGGCCGCTTCAACGCGGGCAAGCTGGTGCAGCAACTGGCCTCCATCGTCGGCGGCAAGGGCGGCGGCAAGCCCGACCAGGCACGCGGCGCGGGCAAGGACCCAGGCAAGGTAGATGCGCTCCTCAAGAAAGCCGGCACGATGCTGGGTTAGAGCAAGTTGCCCTGCTTTGCCGTCGGAAGTCTTCTACAACAGATCGTGGTCAGACACAACAAACCGACGGCCAAGGAGTCGGTGATGCGAAGTGCGGACCGTACACGCAGGAGCAGAACCTCAAACGTGCACTCTCACCGCTTGGCAAACCCGAGCTGTTTGGCCAAGCCAGCATCCAGCATCCTGGTGGGAAGCAGCCTTGGCAGGGTCCAGTTCTTGAAGCGTTGCCGCACCAGCGTGTAACGTGGCTTCGGCTTGGGGGTGGTCAGCGCCGCGTGCACCGCCTCGCCCACATGTTCCGGTGCCAATCCCTTGCGGCCTTCGGCCACCAGGAACGACCGGAAACGCTTCAGCGCGTGCCAATAAGGGGTGGACTGGAATTCGCTCAGATCCTCCTGCTCACCCTTGTCCCAGACCGCCGTGACCACGGCACCAGGCTCGATGATGACCAGATCGATGCCAAAGAGCAGCAACTCCCGCCGCAGCGAGTCCGACATGCCTTCCAGCCCGGCCTTCGAGGCGGTGTAAGCGCCGAGGAAAGGCAGGGCCACCCGCGCCGAGGTGGAGCTGATCATCACGATCCGGCCGGGGGGTCCCGACCTCTTTGCGTCCGTCCCCAGCAGGGGAGCAAAAGCCTGGGTCACCACCAATGGAGCAACTAGGTTGACCTCCAACTGCCGCCGGTACTCGCTCGGTCGCTGATAAAGAAGCGGCCCGCTGACCACGACGCCCGCGTTGTTCACCAACCCGGCGAGGTTCTCCCCGCCCAACAGCGAACCAACTTGGCCCGCGGCGTGGCGGACGGCCGCCGCGTCCGTCACGTCCATGAGCAAAGGCACGAAGCCTTGGCCCAACTCCCGCTGCAAGCGATCCGCGTCGGCCGGTCGGCGCACGGAGCCGAAGACCCGAAAACCTCTTGCCAGCAGCACCTTTGTGGTCCACAAGCCGATGCCAGTGGAGACCCCGGTCAAAACGACGCTTTTTTCTCTAGTCATGAAGCCCCCCTCGAAAATGTACAGTGATCACCTTCATGGTGGTCACTGTACACATTCGCACGGCGGCCCGTCAAGGTGAACCGTCCTGTTGATGCCTTATCCTGCGAAGACCAACCGCGAGACGATCCTTTTGGCGGCGGTGAAAGACCTGACGCACGGGGGCATCCGCGACTTGTCCCTGCGCAACCTTGCCGCCTCGCTTGACCTCGCGCCCAACGCCATCTACCGCCACTTCTCAGATCGGCCGGCGCTCGAAGCGGCGCTGGCGGACGAGTGCGCCCGGCGGCTGGAGCTTGTCTTGAGGAAAGCCGTCGCGGGGGGCAGCCCCGCCGCCGCCGTCCGCGGAATGGCCGCCGCCTACCTGCGGTTTGCCCGGGAGAATCGTCATCTTTACGAGGTGATGATGAGCTTCCACCGACCGGAACACGACGGCGCGTGCCGCCAAAGTCTCTGGACGTTCACGACGGAGCAGGTGCAGCGGAAGACCGGCGGGGAGCGCGCGGAGCAGGCGACGGTCGCACTCTGGGCGTTGCTGCATGGGGTGGCGGGGTTGTCCGCCGCGCAGGTCCTCGGAGAGGGTCGACCAGCCGAGGGCCTAGATTTCGGGCTAGACGCTTGGCTGCGAGCTGCCTCCACACCGGCAAAGCGGACTTGCGCTTCCCGCCCACCCGGCGCAAAGAAACGCTAGAACCCTCGTATTCGGGTGATTCGGCGCGGGCTCCGAGCGCAGCGTCAAGAAACGCTGGTTTTCACGCTGAAGAGTAAGCGGATGAAGACGAATCAAAGCTAGATTTTGCTCACGCCGCCTCTTCGTGCGGGTGCGCTGGGAACCACTCGCTTTCCTCCTCCGACAATGGCCGCAGAAACTGCGCCGCCGGTCGCGCCACGATCCGCCCGTCCTTGTAGATCGTCTGGCCGCGCAGGAGCGTGCGCAGCACCTTGCCCCGCACGTGGCGGCCCAGGTACGGCGAGAGCTGGGGATAGTGGTAAAGCAGGGCTTCCTCGCGCACGGCGTCGCCGCTGTCCAGGGCGACGATCACCAGGTCCGCGTCGGCTCCGACGGCGATCTCGCCCTTGCGCGGGTGCAGACGGAAACGGCGCGCGGCGTTGCGCGCGAGCATCTCCACGGTGCGTTCCAACGGCACGGGATGGGTGTCTTCGTTCGCCGCGGTGAGCATCAGCGTCAGCCGGGACTGGCAGCCAGCGATGCCGGAGTGCGCCGCGAAGAGGTGCGCGGCCCCCGTCTTGCACGCGGGCGGCGCGGGGCTGTGCGCGGAGACGATCATGTCCACGTTGCCAGCGATGACCTGTTCCCACAGCGCGGCCCTCTCGGCGGCCGTGCGCAGCGGCGGCGCAGCCTTGGCGAGGGACTGGAGACGCTCGGTGTCGGCCTCGGTCAACACGAGGTAGTGCGGGCACGTCTCGCAGGAGATGTTCAGCCCCTGCGCCTTGGCCTGGGCGACGAGTTCGATGCCGCGCGCCGTGCTCACGCTGGAGATGTGCAGCGCGCAGTCCGTCTCCCAGGCGAAGAGGATCGCGCGCTGGATGGCCTCCAGTTCC
>CAXUIU010000089.1:0-11412 GCA_964250955.1 uncultured Chthoniobacterales bacterium
GACCTGCTGATTACAAATCAGCTGCTCTACCAACTGAGCTATACCGGCGTGCGCTGGCGCAGCCTCACTTCGCACAACCTGCCGTCAGCGACAAGCCCTTTTGCGCTCCTGGGGACACTGCTAGCGGCAGGACACGCTGTTCCGCTTGCCAGAGCTTTTCGTACTGCGACTCGACTTCTGGCTTGCCTCTCTCACGCAGGTGCCGCCTCTCGGCGAGGTGTTCGTACACGCTCGCGAACCGCTGCAACGCCGCCGCCTCGTTGTCCACGGCCTCATCGGCACGCTCGGCGGCCTCATCGGCTTCCAGCAGTGCGCGCCGCCGCACCTCGTCGCCGCTCAGTTCTCGGACCGCGCCGGCCGTCGCCTGCTGGTGGTCATTCGCCTCCGCGTCGCCCCAGCGCAACGCTGGCCAGCGCTCGAACAACCCACCCAGTTCCCGCTGCCGCAACGCTTGGAGACGCGCCTTCGCTTCGGCCTGCGCCGCCACCAGCACGGACCGCGCCGCCGGGTCGCCGTACGTCAACCGGTCAAACACTTCCACTGCTCGCGCCTCACCGGTCAGTTCCAGTCGCGCGGACAGCGCGTCGAGCACCGCGCGCTGCCCCGGCGTGGCCGCCGCCAAGATCTCCCGGTACGGCACGCCGTAGACCTGGGCCGCCGGCAGCGCGGCGCGTTCGCGCAAGAACACGTCGGACGTGCACACGGGCGTGTCCGCCGACGGATCGTGGATTAACGCGTAACAAAACGCCTCGTGCAGGCTAACCGATCCATCCCCGTCGTAGTCAGCCCCTGTCACCGCTCCGCCGAAGCGGTCGCATCCGCTCAGCGCCCCGAAGAAGTACGACGAAAAATCCTGGTAGTCTCCCCGCTCCGTCGCGTACGAGCATCCCGCCGCTTCACGATCCTTCTCCGCCGAGAAAAACCCGACGACGTTCCCGCCCGCGAGTGTCCCCGCCGGGTCGCCGCCGCGGAACAGCACGTCCGCGAACGCCCCGCTGAAACACTGCGCCATCACCAACACCACTGGCTCCGTCCGCGGCAGCCGGGCGGCTTCTTCCGCCAGCGCGCGCACGCTCAACTCTTCCCCGCCCCAAAAGTCGTAGTGGGTGTTCGCCGCGTTCTTCTCGTCCTGAGTGCCGTGACCGGCGAAGTAGAGCAGCAGCGGAGCGGGCTGGCGAGCCAGACGGCTGGAAAACCGGCTCAGCGCCCGGCGGAAGTCCGCTAGCCTCGCGGAGCCGTCCAAGGGCACGCCGAGGCGCGGCGTGTGGATCGTCACGGGTGATTCGGCGTCGTGATCGGCCAGCAGGATCGCCAGGGCACGCTGCGCCTCGGCGGCCACGCGGGTGTCCGCCTGAGCAACGGTGTCGGCGTCGGTCCGGCCGTCGGCGAAGAGCACCGTGCGCCGCGTCCCGGCTGGCAGCAGTCCGGCGACGAACCGCACGTGGCCCTCGATCTGCGCGGCGTTGCTCGCCACGTCCGGCCCGCCGCCGACCAGCAGCGCGTACAACGGCGGCGCAGGCTCCTCCGCCCAGACCGATCCGGCGATGCACAAGCACGCCGCCAGTCCGAACAGCCGCCACCACCCGCGTAAAGAAATCCGCGTCACACGAGGGCGTTCCGTTGCATGACCGCCGTGTACCAGCGCGCGCTGAGCTTGGGCGTGCGCGTTTGGGTCGTGTAGTCGGTGTGAACGATCCCGAAACGGCGCGTGTAGCCGTCCTGCCACTCGAAGTTGTCCAGGAATGACCACAGGAAGTACCCGCGCACGGGCACGCCGTCGCCCATGGCACGGTGGAGTTCGCCCAGGTAGTTGCGTACCAGGTCGCGCCGGTGCAGGTCGAGCACCTCGCCGTTCTCGACGGGTTCGGTGTCGTAGCCCGCGCCGTTTTCGGTGATGTAGATTTCCGGCGTGCCGTACACCTCGTGCGCCAACCGCGGCCCCCAGTAGATCGCCTGCGGCAGGATCGCATGCCAGGGGCTCGACGTGCGCGGGTATTCCGCCGGGAAGGGCAAGGCTTCCGGCTCTCCACTTCGGCCCGCACGCACGAAGGTTCCCGAGTAGATGTTCTGGCCCAGGAAATCGGTGGGCAGGCTGATCAGTTCCAGGTCGCCGTACCCGACGTGCGGCCCGTCCACGCCGACGCGTTCCAGGTAGCCCGCACCGTAGCGGCCCGTGTAGATGGGCTCCAGCACGCGTGCGTTCTGCTCGACGAACCACGCGCGGGCGGCGGCGATGTCAGCCTCCGTCTCGGTGACGGGCATGGGCACGGCGGAGTTGTCCGTCAGCCCGACCCGCGCTCCCTCGCCGCCGTGTTCGCGCACGGCCTGGACGGCACGGCCGTGGCAGAGCAGCGCGTGGTGATAGGTCTGGTTGATAATCTGCGCGCTGTCGTTGGTGCCCGGGGCCTTGTCGCCGCGGCCGTGGCCCAAGGCCGTGAAGCACACGATCTCGTTGAGCGTGATCCAGTGCTTGACCCGGTCACCGAGCGCACGCACTACCGTGTCGGCGTACGGGCCGAACGCCTCGGGCACGATCCGCGCCCGCCAGCCGCCGCGGTCCTCCAGCGCCTGCGGCAGATCCCAGTGAAAGAGCGTCACCCAGGGCGTGATCTCCTCGGCGAGCATCGCGTCCACCAGACGGTGGTAGAAGTCGAGCCCCTTCTGGTTGAGCGCGCCGTCACCCGCCGGAAAGACCCGCGGCCACGCCACCGAGAAGCGGTAGTGGCGCATCCCCAACTCGCGCATGAGCCGGAAGTCTTCCTTGTAGCGGTGGTAGTGATCGCAGGCCACATCAGGAGTGTCGCCGCCCAACACCCGGCCGGGCTGGCGCGCGAAGCGGTCCCAGATCGACTCGCCCTTGCCGTCCTCGAAGGCCGCGCCCTCGATCTGCGCGGCGGCGGTCGCCACGCCCCAGACGAAGTTCTCCGGGAAGGACAAGGACGAACTCTTCGGCATGGCTCCCGGCTTTAGTCGGCGGCGGCGGCGGCGTCAAGTGAGAAGCAGGCCGTCGAGGGGAAGCGAAAAATTGCACCCTCCCCCGCCGGGTGATAGGCTCGACGCTCCCTTCATTCCCATGAGCCAGAGTTACAAAGACACGCTCAACCTCCCGCGCACCGACTTCCCGATGAAGGCGAACCTCGTCGCGCGCGAACCCGACCTCCTCAAATACTGGGAGGAAAGCGACCTCTACGGCCAGATTCAGGCCGCCCGCCAGGGCGCGCCCACGTACGTGCTCCACGACGGTCCGCCCTTTGCCAACGGCGACGTGCACATGGGCACCGCGCTCAACAAAATTTTGAAGGACCTCGTCGTCAAATCCAAGACGATGGCCGGTTTCCGCGCGCCGTACCTGCCCGGGTGGGACTGCCACGGGCTGCCCATCGAGTTCAAGGTCGTCAAGGAAGCGCGCGGCCTGAGCCCGGTGGAGGTGCGCCGCCGCTCGGAGGAACTGGCGCGCAAATTTATCGACGTGCAGCGTCGGCAGTTCAAGCGCCTGGGCGTCTTCGGCGACTGGGAACACCCGTACCTGACGCTCAATCCGGACTACGAGGCCGAAATCATCCGCGCCTTCGGCCGGCTGGTGGACAAGGGCCTCGTCTACCAGAGCAAGAAGCCCGTCTTCTGGTCCACCGGCGCGCAGACGGCGCTCGCCGAGGCCGAAGTGGAATACCAGGAAGAGGATTCGCCGGCGATCTACGTCAAGTTCCCGCTCGTCACCGGCCCGCTGGCGGGCAAGGCGAGCGTCGTCATCTGGACGACAACCCCTTGGACGCTCCCGGCCAACCAGGCCATCGCCGTCAACACCGGTTTCGGCTACCGCGCGCAAATCTACCAGAACCCGCGCACGGGTCAGGAGGAGGCGCTCATCCTGGCCAACGCGCTCGTGGACTCCTTCTGCGAGGCCACCGGCTACACGTGCGAGAAGAACGGTGTCGGCGCGCTCGGGACGTTCCTGGGCTCGGAGATGGAAGGCTGGAAGTTCCACCACCCGTTCCTCGACCGCGAGGGGCCGATCATCCTGGGCGATTTCGTCACGCTCGACGCCGGGACGGGCTGCGTGCACATCGCGCCGGGCCACGGCAACGAGGACTTCGTGGTCGGCCGCCGGTACGGCCTGGCCGTGTTCTCGCCCGTGGACGACGACGGCAAGTACACGGAGGAGGTCGGCGTGCCCGCGCTCGTGGGCAAGTACGTGTTCGCCGCCAACAAGGACGTGATCGCCATGCTCCGCGACAACGGCACGCTGGCGGGCGATGGCGTCATCCACCACACCTACCCGCATTGCTGGCGCTCGAAGGTGCCGATCATCTTCCGCGCGGTGGAGCAGTTCTTCATCCGCATGGATGACCTGCGGCCCGAGGCCCTGCGCGCCATCGACGGGGTGCAGTGGCTGCCGCCTTGGGGGCGCAACCGCATCTACGGCACCGTGGAGGCGCGGCCGGACTGGTGCATCTCGCGGCAGCGTTCGTGGGGGGTGCCGCTGCCGGTGTTCTACGACAAGGACGGCCAACCCATCCTGCGCCCGGACTGGATCGACGCCGTGGCCATCCTCTTCCGGCAGTACGGGACGAACATCTGGTTCGACCCGGACGACAAGATCATCGCCCAATCGCTCGACCTGCCCCCGGGCACGACGCGCCGCAACGACACGCTCGACGTGTGGATCGACTCCGGGGTGAGCTTCCAGGCCGTCACGCACAAGCTGCTCGGCGTCGACGGCCCGGCCGACCTGTACCTTGAAGCCACCGACCAGCACCGCGGCTGGTTCCAGTCGTCCCTGATCCTGTCCGTGGCGATGGGCGAAGGCGCGCCGTATCGGAAATGCCTCACGCACGGCTTCGTCGTGGACGCGGACACGCGCCGCAAGGTTTCCAAGAGCGACCAGAAGACGGCCGCCTCCGACGCCTCCGCGGCTTCCCCGCACGAGGGGCAGTCCGGCGTCACGCCCAAGCCGAAGGAAAAGGAGAAAGCCTACGTCAAGCCGACCCTGGCCGAGCACTTCGTCAACAAGCACGGCGCGGACGTGGTCCGCCTTTGGGTCAGCAGCGTGAACTACACGGACGAAGTGCCCTTCGGCGGCGAGGAGTTCGACCGGCTCTCGGAGACGTACCGGCGCTTGCGCAACACCCTGCGCATCCTCCTGGGCAACCTCGCGGACTTCGACCCGGCGCGCGACGCCGTGGGACCGGAGCACTTCACGTTCGTGGACCGCTGGATCAGCCACCGCCTCGGGGAGGTCATCGAGACGTGCCGGGAAGCGTACGCGGCGTTCGAGTTCCACAAGGTGTACCACGCGCTCAACCAGTTTTGCGCGGTGGACCTGAGCAGCCTGTACGTGGACATCACCAAGGACCGGATGTACTGCGACGTGCCTGGTTCCCCGCGTCGCCGGGCGACGCAGACGGTGATGCACGCCGTCTTCGACGCGTTGTGCCGGCTGCTCGCGCCGGTGTGCCCGTTCACGGCGGAGGAAGCGTGGAACTTCGCTGGCAAGGGGGGCAGCGTGCACACGCAGCTTTTCCCCGGGCGCGACGAGGCGTCGACCGATCCAACGATCCCCGCGCGTGTGGAGGAATTACTCTCCTACCGCGCCGCCATTTCACAGGCCATCGAACAGGCCCGGCAGGAGAAAATCATCGGCAACGCCTTGGAGGCCGAGGTGACGCTCCAACTCGCCGACGACGTGCAGCGCGAGTCTCTGGCAACGCTCGACGGCGAGTTGGAAGAGTTCTTTATCCTGAGCGACCTGCGGCTCGCCGGCGCGGCAGACGACGGGAGTTCGGGCGTGGTGTTACGGCCGACGAAGTACGGGCGCTGCGCGCGCTGCTGGCGGCACCGTCCGTCCGTGGGTCAGATCGCCGCGCACCCGGAGTTATGTGAGCGTTGCGCGGACGCGGTGGACCGGCGCTGATGCGCCGTTGCGGTGTGCCTGTGGCACGTTGCGGGTTGTGGTGCAGGCTGCGCCCTGCGTTGCGGTGGGCACGTGGCCGGAAGATCTCTTCTGCCAACGTCGCCGCCAGGCGACACCGCAACCCGCAACGCAGCCGCAGGCTGCACCGCAACGCCGCGCCTCGGCGCGGCTACCGAATGTCACTTGTTTAATTCTGACCGGCTGACAGAATGACCCCACCCATGAAAAAATCGTTCCGCACCTCCCTGCACCGCCACTTCGCCCCGCTCTGTCTGGTGTTTGCCTTCTTGGCGTTTGCCAGCGTCACCCGCGCCCAGGACGCGCCGACCTTCAGCGACCCCGACGTGACCTCCTTCGCCAAGGACTACGGCACGTTCGTGGAAGAGGGCGTCACCATCATGAAGGAATACATGGCCGCCGCGAAGGCGAACGACACCACCAAGATGCAGGCCGACCAGGCCAAGGTGCAGGCGTTCCAGGGCAAGGCTCAGGACCTCCAGACCCGCGGGGCCGCGCTCCAGGGCAAGCTCAAGCCCGAGGAGACGCAAAAATTCTCCGAGTACATGCAGAAGGAAGTCAAGAAGCTGACCGACGCGATGCAGGGGAACTAAGCAGGGACATCCATCCCGGCTCAGATCGCGTACTTCGCACGAATCCAGTCCGGGATCGTCTCCGCGCGGCCGGTCGCCAGGGCGATCATCGTGTAATCGAAAAAGCCATCGGCACACAGCTTGCCGGTGGCTTTTCGCATGATCTGGAACTGCACTTTGACTCCGTCGCGCACGATGTCGTCGATCCAGGTGCGGATCGTCATCGCGTCGCCCAGACCCAGCGGGCGCTTGAAGTGGACGTGCGCCACTTTCACCACCCAGCCGAAGCCGTGCGCGATGAACTCTTCCATCGGCATCCCGTAGCAGCGCGCCATCTGGTCGTAGCGCGCGGCCAGCACGTAGTCGAAGTACCGACTGTTGTGGACGTGCCGGTTCATGTCGATGTCGTCCGGACGCACGGACATCTCGGTCTCGAACTTCGAGCGCAGCAGGGTCGGCGGGGCTGGGTCCATCCGGGAAAGGGTCGACGGGCGTGGGCGAAACGCAAGGGGAGGCATTTTCATACCCATCGGTATAAAATCATTTGACGCCGCAGCGTTGCTCCCTATTTTTGTACCAAGCGTTATAAATCTCATGAGCGACACTTCTCGAAAACTCGACGGCAAGATCACCCTGGTCACCGGGGGCAACAGCGGCATCGGCTTGGCGACAGCCAAGCGGTTCGCGGCGGAAGGCGCGGCGACCGTCTTCGTCACCGGCCGCCGCCAAAAGGAACTCGACGCCGCCGTGGCGGAGATCGGCCCCGTAGCCGTCGGCGTGACGGGCGACGTGGCAAACCTCGCGGACCTCGACCGGCTCTTCGATACGATCAAGGAACAGGCTGGCCGGCTCGACGTGGTTTTCGCCAACTCGGGGGTCGCAGAGTTCGCCCCGCTGGGCCAGATCACAGAGGAACATTACGACCGGATCTTCAACATCAACGTGAAGGGGTTGCTCTTCACCGTGCAAAAGGCGCTGCCGCTGATGGGCCAAGGCAGCACGATCGTCCTCAACGCCTCCGTCGTCGGTTCCAAGGGCACGCCGGCCATGAGCGTGTACAGCGCCACCAAGGCGGCCGTGCGCAACTTCGCGCGCACCTGGACGCTCGACCTCAAAGACCGAGGCATCCGCGTCAACGTCGTCAGCCCGGGACCGATTCACACTCCCGGCCTCGACAACGTTTTGACGGATGAGTTCAAGCAGCAGATGACCAGCATGGTCCCGATGGGCCGCATCGGCGACGCGGACGAAATCGCCAAGGCAACGGTTTTCCTTGCCAGCGACGACAGCTCTTTTATCACCGGCACGGAACTCTTCGTGGACGGTGGTATGGCGCAGATCTGATTCCTCTTTTCTCCTTCCTACTATTATGAGCACGAACAAATCTCTCCCTCTCACCGGCAAAGTCGCCCTCGTCACGGGCGGCTCACGCGGCATCGGCGCGGCGGTCGCGCAGCGACTCGCGGCCGACGGCGCGCACGTGGCGCTGAGCTACGTCGCCTCTGCCGACAAGGCCGAGACACTCGCCCGCGAAATCGCCGACGCCCACGGTGTGCGCGCGGAAGCCTTCCAAGCCGACCAGGCCGACGCCGGGCAGGTCGCGGATCTGGTCAAAAAGACAGCCAACCGCTTCGGACGGCTGGACATCCTGGTGAACAACGCCGGGGTGTTCGCCTTCGGTCCCATCGACGATCCGGCGAGCGATCTCGACGCGCTGGCCCGCCAGCAGGCGGTCAACGTCGGCGGCGTGGTCGCGGCGGTGCGCGCGGCGGTGCCACTTCTGCCAGCGGGCGGGCGGATCATCACGGTCGGCTCGATTGCCGGCAAGATGTCGCCGATGGCCGGCATGGCCGAGTACAGCGCGAGCAAGGCGGCCGTGGCGGCGTACACCCGCGGCTGGGCGCGCGACCTAGGGCCGAAGCACATCACGGTCAACACCGTGCAGCCCGGCCCCATCGAGACCGACATGGGCAACTCGGGCGGCGAGGCAATGGCCGAGTTCTTCAAGCAGCGGGTCTGCCTGGGCCGTTACGGCAAGCCGGAAGAAGTCGCCGCGGCGGTGGCGTTTCTGGCGAGCCCGGAGGCGTCGTTTGTCACGGGGGCGACGCTCGACGTGGACGGCGGGTTCACGGTCTGAGGACGTTACTTCAGGTCGGCGTCCTTGACCTTGTCCACTTTGAGGACGCCGGCCTCGCTGACAAGCGAGACGTGCAGGTGGCGGACCATCTCCTTTTGCCCGCCGAGCGTCACGTCGGCGCTATCGGCCTTTACGTGGGTGATCTGGATGTTCTGGCCCCACGCCGGATCGGTGTCCTGCGCGCAGACGAACGGATCGGCCTCGATGCCGCCTTCCTGTTTGCCCAGGCGGGCGAGTTCCTTGAGGAAGCGCGCGGAGACGTACGGCTTGAGCTTGGCCGGTTTGTCGAGGAGGTTCTCGTTGGCCTCCAGCGCGCGGCAGTAGAACGTGTAGAACTCGCGCAGACGCGTTTCCACGTCCGGCGACTGGGCGCGAGCGCGCCACGTCGGCAGCACCAGAACCAACAGGCAGCAAAAGAGACGAAGAGGTTTCATGCTCCCGAGCCTTCCCGGAAACGCCTCCTTTGTAAAACCTCTTCGCGTTTGCAGCGTGACCCGGTCCGCGTGTATGTTCGCGCCCCGAAAGCGATGGCCCGCGTCTTCCTGAAAACCTACGGCTGCCAGATGAACGAGCGCGACAGCGAACAGGTCGCCCGTCAACTCCTGGCCCGCGGCTACGAACTGACCGCCGACGAGGCCGCCGCCGACGTGGTGCTGCTCAACACGTGCAGCGTGCGCGACCAGGCCGAGCAGAAAGCCATCGGCAAGATGGGCATGCTCCACGCCTTGCACCGCGACCGGCCCGAGACGGTGTTCGGCTTCCTCGGCTGCATGGCGCAATCGCGCGGCGCGGGT
Source organism: uncultured Chthoniobacterales bacterium (assembly GCA_964250955.1). Taxonomy (GTDB): domain Bacteria; phylum Verrucomicrobiota; class Verrucomicrobiia; order Chthoniobacterales; family SZAS-18; genus CAHJWO01. The sequence goes on from CAXUIU010000089.1 coordinate 9,433, forward strand.
TTGGTGGCAGAGATGCCGCGCGTGGACCTTGTCGTGGGCACGCAGAAGTTCCACCGCGTCGCTGACTACGTGGACGAAGCCGTCGCCCGCCGCCGCGCCCGCCAGACGGAGGACGCCCGCCGCGACGACCCGCGCTTCTCGGTCGTGGACGTGGCGGAGGAGGCCGGTTCGCAGGAGACGATCCGCGACCACCACCTGCGTCCCGGGCAGGCGAGTGCATTCGTGTCGATCATGCAGGGCTGCAACATGCGCTGCACGTTTTGCATCGTACCCGACACGCGCGGGGCGGAGCGTTCGCGTGGGCTGGCGGAGATCGTCGCGGAGGTGCGCGCGCTCGTCGCCGGCGGGGTGAAGGAGGTCACGCTCCTGGGCCAGATCGTCAATCTGTACGGCCGGCACGAGTTCCCGAAGACGCCTGACGGCCGCAGCCCGTTCGTGCAACTCCTCGACGCCGTCCACGCGGTCGAGGGCCTGGAACGGCTGCGCTTCACGTCGCCGCATCCCATCGGGTTCCGGCGCGACCTGGTGGAGGCGTTCGCGCGGCTGCCGCGGCTGATGCCGCACGTTCATTTCCCGATGCAGAGCGGCAGCGACCGCGTCCTGCGTGCGATGCACCGGCCGTACAAATCCGCCGTGTACGAGGGCCTCATCGCGCAACTCCGCGCCGCCCGGCCCGACATCGCCGTGACGACGGACATCATCGTCGGCTTCCCCGGCGAGACGGAGGAAGACTACCAGCAGACCCGCGCGCTGACCGACCGGATCGGCTTCGACAACGCCTTCGTCTTCCGCTACTCGCCGCGCAAGGACACGCCCGCCGCCACGCTGGCCGACCAGGTGCCCGAGCCCGTCAAGGAAGCGCGCAACCACGACCTCCTGTCCGTCGTCAACCGCCACGCCAAGGCCCGGCTCGCGGTCCTCACCGGCCAGGGCGTCGAGATCCTCTGCGAAGGCCCGAGCAAGACCAATCCCCGACGGCTGACCGGCCGCACGCCGCAGAACAAGATCGTCGTCTTCGAGGGCCACCCGCGGCAGGTCGGGCAAATCTTCGACGTGCGCGTGGCGCATGCCAGCGGGTTCACGCTCTACGGCGAATGCGACGGACTGGAAACCGCCGTTTCTTCCTCTGCCGACGCACCGTCCGCGGACGCACTCCCCTCCCCGTTCTCGTACGCCGCCGCCGCGGCCGTGGCCGGCTGATTGTTGACCCTTCGTTGTATTTTCCATGAACCCTTTTTCACTCAAGTTGGTCGGGATCGTCATCGGCGTGTTGTGGATCGCGGCGCACGCGTTCGCGCTGGCGCGGCCGGAGCAGATCCGGGAATGGGCCACGCAGTTCCCGCGTTCGCGCCCGGCGGGTCTGGTGCTGCTGTCGCTGGATTTCGTTTGGACGTACATCGTCGCCTACACGATGGACTGGGGCGAGTTCTACTATCTCCAGATGCCGGTGCTGTTCGGGCTGCCGGTGTTTTTCTTCCTGGTGATCCGCTACGTGGACGAGTTTCTCGCCGTGCGCGCGCTGGGCATCCTCGGCCTGTTGGCGGCGGCCCCGGTGTTGAACGCGGCGTTCCTGCGCCCTCCGACGAGCCGGCTGCTGGTGGTGATCCTGGCGTATGCATGGGTGGTGCTGGGCATGTTGTACGTCAGCGTGCCGCACACCCTGCGCGACCAGATCGGCTGGCTCAACCGCTCGGCCTCGTACTGGAAGGCCGCGGCGCTGGCCGGCCTCGTCTACGGCGCGGCCGTGCTGCTGTGCGCGGTCGCGTGGTACTAGGCTGCCCCTCTGCGAAGCACCTTCACCGTCCGCGCGACCGTTCCATCCTAGGGTCAGAATCCCCACCAACGGCGTTTGCGACGCTGACGGCGTCCGTAGAGACCCACCGCCGCGCCCGCGGAGATCAGGACCGTGCTCCACACGATCAACCGCCCGAGCCACCGGTGGGCGTTGGGTGCGTCGTGGCTCGCGCTCGGGTCGGGCTG
>CAXUIU010000090.1:0-7803 GCA_964250955.1 uncultured Chthoniobacterales bacterium
GCGCGGCGAATCCTGTACGAGGGAGGCGGGCATGGCGGAACCAGTCACTAAAGAGCCGATCGCCGTAGCAAGTCAGATGTCTTGACGTAGATGGGTTGCTTGTGGCAGCAGTTTGCGCATCGCTAGCTCCAGACGCGTTTTTATGGTACCCAATGGGATGCCGGTGCGGGCAGCAATTTCTCGCTGGCTCATACTTTTGAAGTAAGTTAGTTGTATCACTTCCTTTTGTTCTGGAGGCAGAACAGTGATGATGCGGCGAAGATGATCGAGCAAATCGTGCGATGCCGGTTGATCGTAGTGCGTAGCGAAATCCTCCCGCGGGTCCTGATCGCCCCAAGCTTCTCTGCGAATGGTGTCCAGTCCGACCGTGTGCGCAGTAAAGCGTCGGTTCCGACGAACGTGGTCGACCGCTCGCCGACGCGCGATACAAATGATCCATCCCAGGGCGGCACCCTTGTCGGGGTCGAATTTGGCGGCGTTGTTCCAGATTCCCAGAAAAACATCCTGGATCGCCTCGTCTACATCCGCTTCATTCGGCAGGAGTTGGGCAACGATTTTTCTCAGCAGCAGACGGTAGCGACGATAGAGTTTGTCGAGCGCAACCTGGTTTCCGGTGGTGATTGCCTGTAAGAGCGCCTTGTCGATGATCGCTTCTTCGGGCGGACGGTTTAGAGGACGGAACTCTTCCGATGCGAAAAGAGGAGATTTAGTTGAAGGCAGTTCTTTCATGGTTCCAACGTTGTTCCGCCTCATTGTGCGCTCGTGTTGAACTGATGGTTCGGGCGACCACTTCGTTTCTTGTCGGTAGTCAGTGATGGTCATGCGCCGTCAACCATTGGTGCAGGCGGTTGTCGTCAACGGAAACCAACAGGAGATCAATCGCGCCCATGGACCTTAAGCCAGCGAGAACTGCTCCCTGTCCAATGCCTCTGTTAACGCCAGTGACAAATCGCTGCGCGCGCGCAGGTTATCACCTGTGTATGTCGTCCAAGCCCGGATCACGAAGCTCGTGCTCGCGGCAGTGACCGCCGTGACGTAAACCTCTGGTTGGGCTTTTTCCAGCGCGGCTGCGGCCGCTTCCTTGAGGAGAGTCGCCACTCTGCGCCGGTCGGGTCCGTGCGCGATGCTCAGGGTCACTTCCACCGAGCCGCGCTGGTCCGAGTACGTCCAATTGGTGACCTGATTGGAGATCAGGTTGCCGTTGGGCAGGATCACGTCGGAGCCGTCGCGCGTGCGCACGATGGACGCGCGGATGCCGATGCGCCGCACCTCGCCCGTGGCGTCGCCGATCTGGATCACGTCGCCGACCTTCACCGGCCGCTCGAAGAGCAGGATGATGCCCGAGACAAAGTTGTTGATGACGTTCTGCAGCCCGAAGCCCAGGCCCACCGAGAACGCGCCCGCGACGATGGTGACCTTCGTCAGATCCACGCCCAGCAATCCCAGCGCGACGAGGAAGCCGACGACTAGGATCAGATAATTGATCATCGTCGAGATGGCGTAAGGCAGCCCCGGCGCGAGCGTGAAGCGTTCATACACCTCCTCGTCCAGAACGAAGCGCACCAGACGCGAGATCAGAATCGAAAGCCAGAGAGCGATGCCAAAGCTCAGCAGTCCGCCTAACGATAGTTCCACCGTGCCCACACGCAACGCAAAGCCGAGTACCCGGCGCGCCTGCGCCATCAAAGGAACGCGCAATTGGAAAACACCGAGGGTGTACAGGGCCCACGCCAAGATGCCAGCGCCCCGCAGCAGTCCCAAGGTCTGGCGCTGAACCACGGCTCCCTGCTGACGCACGATATGGGAAGCTGCCAGCGGACGCACCCGCAAGGAGATCAACACCAGGCCTTCCAGGATCCGGCGCAAGGCATACAGGCACAGCGCCAGGTACGCGCTCCGCAACGTGCCGACCCCCAGCAGCACGCCCACTTGCACGTATCCCCAGGCGTTAGCAGCCAAAGCGGCCACCAGCACCAGCGCCGTTCCCCGGTACGCCCACGCGAGCCAGCGTTTCGCCCCGACCCTGGCGGCCCGGCCCAAATGGAGGCAAAGGAGAATGGCCGCCAGCATTTCGACGCAGAACAGCCAGCGATCAAGCAGCGAAAGGGTCGCGATGGCCCTCCGCAATTGCTCTACCAGAAACAGTCCGCCTAGCGCGTAAAGCTCTGGCCGGAAGCGGACATCGAGCACCCGGCGCAGAATGACGATGACAGGCGGCAGCACCACCGCGCCGACCAAGGCGTGGAACAGGTTCGGCGCGTCAAAGTAAGCCGGAGCGGCCACGAGAAACGAGAGTGCCGCCGCCACCGAGATGGGAACCTCGAAGATTGGCACCGCGCGTTTGAGTTCCTCATCGCCTTGCACCCAGGTGTGCAGTCCCCCGCGCAGAGCGAACATCCCCGCGAGCAATCCCAGAAACACTAAGACATGGAGGGCGAACCGCTCCACGTGGCCGTACGCGTAGCGACCCAGAGCTTCCCTTTGCCCGGCAAATCTCTCCGGTTGCGCGATCTCCGCGCCGGAACTCTCGAGCGCCCGGTTTTCCCAGAGAGGGAGGCCGCTTCGCACGAACAACCGCTTGACCGCCGCTTCCATGGCTTGGTCCACGGCGGAGGCCCCGGCCGCGCCTTGCGTCTGGATTTGCTCGGTTTGTGCCTGCATCTCCAGAAGACGCTCCCGGATCTGCTGGACCCTGCGTCCGGCGGCATCGGAAGCATTAAGGACATCGGGGATGAGGTGAAGGGAGGCAGCAGGCGCGGCGGTTCCTTCCGTGGCACGCTGGGCCGCCTGCCAGCGAATAGTGATCTCCTGCAACTGGCGGTCAGCGGATTCGACGGGCCGGAGTTGGCTGGCCAACGCCGCATCGAGTTCTTTGCACGCCGCGAGGAATTGGTGCCAGCCAGTCTGTAGCTCACGCAAGACATCCAGCGACGAACCGGCATTGGCGGCGTTCGTGTCAACCGTGAGTTGGCGCAGGCGTTCCGAAAGGTCCTGTAGGCTCCGGTCGTCGTTGGCGGGCACGATCTGCTTGGCAGCAGTGGGCGCAAGAGCGGCGAGCTTGTCGAGCGCGGATCGTGCCTGGCCAGCAATCGCTTCGGGCGCGATGGCCAGCGGCGGGGTCGCAACGGGCGTCACCCCAGCCAGCGTGGGAGTGGCGGCAACAACCGGTGCCGGTGCGGCAGCCCATCCCGAAGCCGTCGCGGCGAGACCACCCAACCACAGCACGCAAAGCCAACGGAAACGAGCCGCAAGATGCCTTGCCACCGTCGCAACCCACCTCGAGTCAGACCTCATGGCGTACCCGCATCCAAGACGTTGAAGCCCGGTCCGCTCTGGACCGTGTCGTTCACCGGTTGATCGGTCAGCACGAGGGTCGTGCCCGGCGTTACGCTTTCGCGCAGGTGCGCGAGGAAATCTGGCGGGATCTCCAGCCGTTTGCGCAGCTCGCTGATGTCTGGAGCCGCGCCGCCGTCCAGACTGCCCAGGGCGTTCCAGCGGTGGCCGCCGTCCGGATTGGTCTCGTCCAGCGCCGAGTAAACGTGGTTGCCGTAGGAGCGGCGCGCGTCGGCCCCGCCGATGGCCGCGCGCCCGATCTCCACGCCGCTGCGATAAACGTAGATCCGCCGGTCGGCGCTGCTGAAAACAATGGAAACCGGGCCGGTCGGTGCCGCCTGTGGGTTCCAGGCTTCCCCGTCCGGCCGGCCGGCCGGCGGCGCGGTTGGTCCGTTGCCCGCCGCGAACAACAGGCCGGGTTCGGCCGGGGTTCCCTCCGCCGCCTTGCCGCCGGTCACGAGCACGGTGGTGCCCTGGCCGGTGACCTCGTAGAGCTTCTTGGCGAAGTCCATCGGCACGTGGATGCAGCCGTGGCTTTCCGGGTAGCCGGGCAGGTTGCCGGCGTGGATGGCCACGCCGCCCCAGGTCAGCCGTTCCATGTAGGGCATGGAAGCCTCGTGGTAGGCGCTGGAATGATGTACCACGTTCTTCTCCAAGATGGTGAACACTCCTGTGGGTGTCTTGTGTCCCTCCTTGCCCGAGGAAACGGTCGAGCGGCCGATGCGCACGCCGTTGCGGTAGACGTAGAGCGTCTGTTCGCCAAGACTCACGATGATCGCCACCGGACCGGCGGGCGAGACCTCCGGCTGCCACACGTAGTCGCCCGGCTTGAGGTCAGGCGTGAGCGGCCTTTGTTCCTTGCCTGCTTCGATGCTCTGAGCCGTGCCGATGTCCGCCCCCACAAAGAGGCCGAGCAGGAGCACGAGCAGAAAGGTGACGTGGTAAAGCCGAAGGGCGGCAGTTAGGATGTTCACGGGTTGGTTATCCAGGTAAAATCGGCGAACTCTATCTTTCCGAGTTCGTCGGGGAGTTGATGCGACGGTCGTTCGGCAGGGAGGTGGGTCGGTCGAATCATGGAACATCCCCGATCAACTTACCCATCCGACTCCAAAACCGAAGTCTCGTCAATGGAGGCGCTTATACTCGTTGCGTTGCCGATCTGGAACCCAGAAAGTATTTCTCGCGTCGCACGCTGAACGCTAAGATTCGTGGGGTCCGTCCATGCCCGAGAACAGCGTCGACCCAATCTTGGGCCGGTCGGCTTGCCTGCACTCGAAAATTGATTGGAAGATCTAATGTTGCGGTGAACCTACCAAGTTTATGAGTGAAACCGTTGGCGACTTCCTGATCCGCCGCCTCACCGAGTGGGGCGTCAAACGCATCTTCGGTTTTCCCGGCGACGGCATCAACGGCATCCTCGGGGCCATGAACCGCGCCAAGATCGGCACCCCGGAAGGCAAGATCGACTACGTTCAAGTGCGCCACGAGGAGATGTCGGCATTCATGGCGTGCGCGCACAGCAAGTTCACCGGCGAGGTCGGCGTGTGCTTGGCCACCAGCGGCCCCGGTGCGGTTCACCTGCTCAACGGTCTTTACGACGCGAAGATGGACCACCAGAGCGTGGTGGCCATCATCGGCCAGCAGGCGCGCCGCTCCCTGGGCAGCCACTACCAGCAGGAGATCGACCTGACCGGCCTGTTCAAGGACGTGGCGGCGGAGTACGTCATGCAGGCCAGCGTGCCCGAGCAGGTGCGCACCATGACCGACCGTGCGATCCGCATCGCCCGGGCCGAGCGAACAGTGACGTGCATCGTCCTGCCCAACGACTTGCAGGAGCTGGACATGGTCGAGGAAGGACCCCGCGCCCACGGCACGGTCTACACGGGCGTCGGCTACAGCGCGCCGCGCGTCCTCCCGCACGAGGCGGATCTGCGCCGTGCGGCCGAGGTGCTCAACGCGGGTAAGAAGGTCGCCCAGCTCGTCGGCGCGGGCGCGCTGGGAGCCGCCGACGAGGTGCAGCGGGTTGCCGACGTGCTCGACGCGGGCGTGGCGAAGGCACTGCTGGGCAAGGCCGTGCTGCCCGACGACGCCCCGGGCTGCGTGGGCTCCATCGGGCTGTTGGGCACGAAGCCGAGTTGGGATCTGATGATGGGTTGCGACACGCTCTTGATGGTCGGCAGTTCGTTCCCGTATTCCGAGTTCCTGCCCAAGCCCGGCGACGCGCGGGGCGTGCAGATCGACCTCGATCCCAAGATGCTCTCCATCCGCTACCCGGTGGAAGTGCCGCTCTGCGGCGACGCGGCCGAGACCCTGCGCGCGCTGTTGCCGATGCTGCAACCGAAAACCGACGGCTCCTGGCGCAAGAAATCCACCGAGGGCATGACGGAGTGGCGCGCGCTGATCAAGGCCCGCGCCATGAAAGAACACAACCCTGCCAGCGGCATCAATCCCGAACGGATCTTTTACGAGCTTTCGCCGCGCCTGCCGGACCACTGCATCCTCTCGGCCGACAGCGGTTCGTCGGCGAACTGGTACGCGCGCTACGTCAACCTCCGCAAAGGCATGATGGGCAGCCTCTCGGGCACTCTGGCGACGATGGGACCAGGCGTGCCGTACGCCATCGGCGCGAAGTTCGCCTGGCCCGACCGCGTGCCCATCGCCTTGGTGGGCGACGGCGCGATGCTGATGAACGGCATTAACGAACTCGTCACCATCGCCAAGTACTGGAAGGATTGGCCTGACCCGCGCCTGGTCATCCTGGTGCTCAACAACCGCGATCTCAACCAGGTCACCTGGGAGCAGCGCGTGATGGAAGGCGACCCGAAGTTCGAAGCCAGCCAGGAGGTGCCGGATTTCCCTTACGCGCGCTACGCGGAAATGGTGGGCCTGCACGGCATCCGCGTGGACAAGGCCGACCAAGTGGGAGCGGCCTGGGACGAGGCGTTCGCGGTGCGCAAGCCCGTCGTACTGGAAGCCTACACCGACCCCGAAGTGCCTTGTTTGCCGCCGCACATCGGTTTCGGGCAGGCGATGGGCTTCGCCACTTCCACCCCGCGTGACTCGGCGGCGGTGGGCATCATCAAAGGCGCGGTCGGCGATCTCGTGGAAAACTTCCTGCCGCACAAGAGATGACGCGTTGCCGCGCCAATCCGACGCTGGGCAAGCCGGCCGTCGCCTGCTACAAAGTTCCGACCGACGCGCCGGAGGGCGACGGCACCTTCGACTGGAAGGCGACGACGCTGGTACTGGTGGAAATCACGGCGGGCGGAACGACCGGCCTCGGCTACACGTACGCCGACGCCGCGGCGGGTGGGCTCGTTCACGGCGCGCTGTCGGAGGCCATCGAAGGACAGGGCGCGTTCGACGTTCCCGGCGCGCACGCCGCGATGCTGCGTCAGGTGCGCAACCTCGGGCGATCCGGGGTCTGCGCGAGCGCGATTGCGGCGGTGGACAGCGCGCTCTGGGACCTGAAGGCGCGGCTGCTCGGTGTCTCGCTGCTGGACCTGCTGGGCGCGGCGCGGGAGAGCGTGCCGGTGTACGGCAGCGGCGGGTTCACCTCGTATTCCGACGAACAACTCCGCGTGCAACTCGGCGGCTGGGCAGAGGAAGGCTTCCGCGCGGTGAAAATGAAGCTCGGGCGCGCTCCTAATCGGGAGGCGGAGATGACGCGGGTGCGCGTCGCGCGCGAGTGCATTGGCGGCGTGGAGCTTTACGTCGATGCCAACGGCGCTTACAAGCGCAAGGAAGCCCTGGCGATGGCGGAACGCTTCGCGGAGCAAGACGTGCGCTGGTTCGAGGAACCCGTTTCCTCCGACGACTTGGAAGGCTTGCGTCTGCTGCGGGACCGCGGCCCTGCCGGGATGCAGATCGCCGCCGGGGAGTACGGCTACGACGGGTTTTACTTTCGCCGGATGCTGGAAGCAGGGGCCGTGGACGTGCTGCAAGCCGACGCGACGCGCTGCTTGGGTTTGACGGGATTTCTGCGTGTCGGCGCGCTGGCGGAAGCGTTCAACGTGCCGTTTTCTTTTCACTGCGCCCCGGCACTGCACGCATCGGCAGCCTGTGCGCTGCCCAACTTCGCGGTGGGCGAGTATTTCCACGACCATGCCCGCATCGAAAACCTGTTTTTCGACGGCGCTCCGCCGCCGGTGGATGGCTGCCTACACCCCGACCGCTCCCGCCTCGGCCTCGGGTTGGAGTTCAAGCGCGCGGACGCCGAGAAGTACCGCCTCCACTAACCCCGTTCCTCTTTTTCCGTGCTCAAGAAACCAGGCAAAAATTTGCTTCCTCTCGCAGCGTTGCTGGTCGTGGCGGTTGTCTTCAACCAACGTCGGACGGTTTCGCCCAGAAGCTTGAAGCGGATGTTCGTCGAGGGCGAGGAAGCTGTGCGTGCGCGTATCCGGGAAGGTCGCTTCGCGCGTACCCTGGCGCTTGTCGCGGGGCTGTCCGGCTTGCCGACGGGGGCCGACG
>CAXUIU010000090.1:7813-8640 GCA_964250955.1 uncultured Chthoniobacterales bacterium
TGTTGGAACACTAGCGTGGCAGCTATAACCAGAAGATCATGTGGTCGCCGCTGATCCTGAGCGGAGCGATGAGCGTGGCGGGGTTCTGGGGTGCCTTGAGCCAGCGGGCGGCCAAGACCGTGCTGCGCTGGGTGTCGGCGGTGTCACTCGTGGACGGCCTGGTGGGTTTTGGCTTCCATGTGCGCGGCATCGCGCGCAAACCCGGCGGCTGGCGCACGCCGGTGGCCAACCTCATCATGGGTCCGCCCATCACCGCGCCGCTGCTCTTCGGGGTGGCGTCGTACCTGGGGCTGATGGCCTCCTACCTGCGGCCGGAGGAAGCGCCTGCTGTGGACCCGCGCACCTGGCTGGAGCGGGCGCGCGACCGCCTCCTGCGCCGCCCGCCGCCGGCGTGGCGGGTGGAACTGCGCGAGGGCCGCTTCCAGAAGCACCTCGCCGTTGCTACGATCATCGCCACGTTTTGCAGCGGGTTCGAGGCGCTGTACTCGCACTATAAAACCAACTTCCGCTACAAGGCGCAGTGGACCCCGGTCATCATGACCCCGCTGCTCATGGGCGCGGCGGGGGCATCGATCAAGAGCCCGCGCGTCGCCCGAACGTGGCTGCCCGGTCTTTCCATCGCCGCCATGCTCAACGGCGGGGTTGGCTTCTTCTACCATGCCCGCGGCATCCTGCGGCGTCCGGGCGGGATCAAGCAGCTTTTCTACAACATGATCTACGGGCCGCCGATCTTCGCGCCGCTCCTGTTTTCGGCCTGCGGGTTCTATGGACTGCTGGCCAGTTTGATGCGCCGGGAAACAACCGACTGATTTTCTCCGCGATGAAGC
>CAXUIU010000090.1:8650-11364 GCA_964250955.1 uncultured Chthoniobacterales bacterium
CAGCTTGATGCGCCGGGAGACCGACTAACATGAAACCGGACCCCGCCCGCCTGCCCGTCGATGCGAAAGGCAAGCCCTTGGAGCCTCGCCCACAACCGGGTTACTACCCGAAGTTTTCCACGCTCAGCCAGCAGGCTTTCTGGGACGAGGCTACGCGCGCGACCGTGCTGCGGCGCGTGAACGTCATCCCTCCTGTGAGGTTCTTCACCCCGGCGGAAGCGGAAGTTTTGCTGCGCGCCATCGAACACGTCCTGCCGCAGGACGACCGCACCCCGGACCGGCGCGTGCCCATCCTGCCGTTCATCGACGAGCGGCTGTTCACCGGGCGCACTGCCGGCTACCGCTTTGAGGACATGCTGCCGGACGGCGAGGCGTACCGGCGCTTTCTGCGCGCCGTGGACCTGATGGCCCTGGCCGCGCACGGCGCGCAGTTCCTGAGCCTCGGCTGGCACGACGCCGACGCCCTGCTCAAGAGCGTCCACGACGGCCAACCCACCGTTGGGGCCGAGGAGATCTGGCAGACGCTGCCGGTCAAACGTTTCTGGACCCTCTTCATGGGCGATTGCGCGGAGGTGTACTACGCGCACCCGTGGGCCTGGGATGAAATCGGCTTCGGCGGCCCGGCTTACCCGCGCGCCTACTTCCGGCTGGAGCGTGGCGACCCCGAACCCTGGGAAAAGAACGAGAAGCGCTACGAGTGGGGCACCCCCGCAGCATCGGTGTCCGACCTGCAAGACACCGAAGCCACGCACGGGGACGAACCGGCGCAAGGCGAGGTCGGCTCGCATTGAAAAAGCATGAGCTTCCTAGATTCTCCCATCGGCGGTGCGTTCCAGGCCCCGCAGGACAATGAACACTGGCTCGGGCCGATGCAGCGCGTCACGGGCAAGATGCGCTGCTTCCGCGACGACGAGGAAGTGGACTACCTCGTGGTCGGTGTCGGCTCGGCGGGCGGTGTGCTCTGCCAACGACTCGCGCGCGCCGGGTTCAAGGTGCTTGGGATGGAGGCAGGCAAGTTCTGGGACACGGAACGCGACTGGGTCAGCGACGAGGCCGGCTCGCACGGCCTGTACTGGGAGGATCCGCGCGTCATCGGCGGCAGCGATCCACTGACCCTGGGTGCCAACAACTGCGGCAAGGGCGTCGGCGGCGGCTCGGTGCACTGGGCGGCGTTCACCCCGCGCTTCCACCCGTCGGACTTCGAGGTGCACACCCGCGACGGGGTCGGGGCGGATTGGCCGATCTCCTACCAGGACCTCAAGCCATACTACGAACTGCTGGAACTCGAGATGCCCGTGGCGGGTCCGGCGTGGTACCCGTGGGGCGACCCGCATGGTTACGCTTTCGCACCGCACCCGATGGGTGAGGTCGGCAACACGCTCATCCGCGGCTGCACGAAGCTGGGCATCGGCGTGAGCATCGGCGGGCCGGTGGCGATTCTGAGCGGTTCGCGCGGCGACCGGGCGCACTGCATCTACCGGGGCTTTTGCATCCAGGCGTGCAAGGTGGGAGCGAAGGCCAGCACGCTGATCACCCACGTGCCCGATGCGCTGGTGAACGGCGCGGAGGTGCGCGACCGCTGCATGGCCGCGCGCATCGAACTGGGCAAGGACAACCGCGTCACCGGTGTGCACTACTTCGACCACGAGGGGAAGGCACGCTTCCAGCGCGCGAAAGCGGTCATCGTCAGCGGCTACGCCATCGAGACGCCGCGCCTCTTGCTCAACAGCGCGTGCGCCGAGTACCCGGGCGGCCTCGCCAACTCCAGCGGCACGCTGGGCAAATACCTCATGGCCCAGGCGGGCAACGTCGTCGCGGGCCGATTCGACGACCTCGTGCGCATGTACAAGGCTCCGCCCGCGCACTGCCTGACCGAAGAGTTCTACGAGACGGACCCGAAGCGGGACTTCGCACGGGGTTTTGCCATCCAGACCGTGGGGCCGCTGCCCATCGCCTTCGCCAAGCAGATGATGGCGGCCAAGGGCGTGTGGGGCTGGGGGCTGCGGCGCACGATGATGGACTACAACCACTGGTGCGCGCTGGGACTACTGGGCGAGATCCTGCCCTGGGAGGACAACACCGTGACGATCAGCCAGACGGACAAAGACCAGTTTGGGTTACCCGTGGCGCACGTCACCTTCAACCTGCACGACAACGACAAGAAGCTCATCGCCTACGGCAAGAACGTGGTCATGGACGTGATGCGCGCGGCGGGGGCAGGCGAGGTGGTGCAGGAAAGCCGCTACGCGCACCTGGTAGGCGGCGCGCGCATGGGCAAGGATCCGTCGACGAGCGTCACGGATGCCTTCGGCCGCACGCACGACATCGCCAACCTGTTCGTGTGCGACGGCAGCCTCATGCCCACGCAGGGGTCGGCCAACCCGGGCCTGACCATCCAGGCGCTCGCCGCGCGCACGGCGGATTACCTCATCTCTCAGGGAAGCGCCGTTTTTAACTCTGAGCAACGCGACATGACCTCGCCGCCCGTGCGCAAGGAACTTTCCCCGCCCGGTACACACGGCAACGGCGTTCCTCGGTTGAGATAGGATCACTTATGTCGATCAACATCGGACGCAAAACCTGGGCAATTCCCGAAGGATACATTCCGGCCTGGAGCCACGGTCCCGAACCGGAGTTTACCAGCCACGAAGCGTTTTGCATCCTCAACGCCACGGACCAGGATGCCCGCATCGAACTGACCATCTATTATGACA
>CAXUIU010000091.1:0-11327 GCA_964250955.1 uncultured Chthoniobacterales bacterium
CACATGGATAAGGTCAAGGCCACGGCGCCCAACGCCGGTGGCAAGACCCAGAAGGGCAAGTACGTCTACTACTTTGGCGACGGCGGGGCCGACGGCAACGGCCAGATGAAGCCGCTCCTCGGCGGCAAGGGCGCGAACCTCGCGGAAATGACCCGCATCGGCCTGCCCGTGCCCCCTGGATTTACGATCACCACGGAGGTCTGCACCTACTTCTACGACAACAAGAAGACGTACCCGCCCGAGCTGGACGCGCAGATCGAAAAGGCCCTCGCCAAGATCGAGAAAAGCGTCGGCAAGACCCTCGGCGGCAGTGAGAACCCGCTTTTGCTCTCCGTGCGTTCGGGTGCCCGCGACTCCATGCCGGGCATGATGGACACGATCCTCAACCTCGGCATGAACGACACCACCGTCGAGATCGTCGCCGAGAAGACCGCCAACCCGCGTTTCGCCTACGACAGCTACCGCCGCTTCCTCCAGATGTACGGCGACGTGGTCATGGGCGTGCAGAAGCGTCCGGGCGAGGACCACGAGCCCTTCGAGACCGTCATCGAGAAGATCAAGGAAGAGGCCGGCGTCCACCTCGACAGCGAACTGGACGTGGACGCGCTCAAGAAGCTCGTCCAGGCGTTCAAGGACCTCATCAAGGAACGCACCGGCAAGAGCTTTCCGCAGGACCCGCGCGAGCAACTCAAAGGCTCGGTCGGGGCGGTGTTCGGCTCCTGGATGAACGACCGCGCCATCGTCTACCGCCGCAAGTACGGCATCCCCGCCGAGTGGGGTACGGCCGTCAACGTGCAGACGATGGTCTTCGGCAACATGGGCGACTCGTCGGCGACGGGCGTGGCGTTCACGCGCGACCCGGCGACGGGCGAGAAGGTGTTCTATGGTGAATACCTCATCAACGCCCAAGGCGAAGACGTGGTCGCCGGCGTGCGTACGCCCGAACCCGTGGCCCGGCTCGCCGAGCAGATGCCCAGTAGCCACAAGCAGCTCCTCAAAGTCCGCGACACGCTGGAAAAGCATTTCCGCGACATGCAGGATTTAGAATTTACCATCGAGGACGGCCGCCTCTTCATCCTCCAGACCCGCAACGGCAAGCGCACCGGCACCGCCGCCGTTCGTATCGCCGTCGAGATGGTCAAGGAGAAGGCCATCACCAAGGAAGAAGCCGTCAAACGCATCCCCGCTGACAGTCTGAGCCAGCTTCTTGCCCCGATTTTCGACCGCGCTTCCGCCAAGGGGGCCAAGGTCATCGGCAAGGGTCTGCCCGCCGGCCCGGGAGCCGCGAGCGGCAAGGTGGTTTTCAACGCGGAGGACGCCGTGGACATGGCCCACAAGGGCGAGCGCGTCGTGCTCGTACGCGTGGAGACTTCGCCCGAGGACCTGCGCGGCATGATCGCCGCCGAGGGCATCCTCACGGCGCGCGGCGGCGTTTCGTCGCACGCGGCGCTGGTGGCCCGGCAGATGGGCAAGGTGTGCGTGTGCGGGGCGAGCAACCTCGTCATCGACTACGGCAAGAAGACCGTCACCGCCGGCGACACCGTGCTCAAAAAGGGCGACTTCATCTCCATCGACGGCACGAGCGGCGAGGTGTTCGCGGGCGAGGTCAAGACCGCGCCCTCCGAGGTCGTGCAGGTGCTCGTGGAAAAGACGCTCGACGGCAAGGAGAGCCTCGCCTTCCAGCAGTTCGACGCGCTGATGAAGATGGCCGACGGCTTCCGCACCCTCGACATCCGCACGAACGCCGACACGCCCGACCAGGTCGCCAACGCCGTCGCCTTCGGGGCACGCGGCGTGGGCCTGACGCGTACGGAGCACATGTTCTTCGAGGGCGACCGCATCGACGCCATGCGCGAGATGATCCTCGCCGAGGACACGGACGCCCGCCGGGCGGCCTTGGCCAAGCTCCTCCCATACCAGAAGGCGGACTTCGCGGGCATCTTCCGCGAGTTGAAGGGCTACCCGGCCACGATCCGCTTCCTCGACCCGCCGCTGCACGAGTTCCTGCCACACGACAAAGCGCAGCAGGAAGACCTCGCTAAGAAGCTGGGCGTCGACGCCGGGAAGATCGCGCAGCGCGTCCACGAACTCCACGAGTTTAACCCGATGCTGGGCCACCGCGGTTGCCGCCTGGGGTTAAGCTATCCGGAGATCAGCGAGATGCAGGCGCGCGCCGTCTTCGAGGCCGCCGCCGAGGTGCAGGCCGAGGGCATCAAGGTCAAACCCGAGATCATGATCCCGCTCGTCGGCTTCCCGCGCGAGTTGCAACTCCAGGTCGAGGTGGTCCACCAGACCGCCGCCGCCGTCGCCAAGGAAAAGAAGGGCAAGAAGCTCGACTATCTGGTCGGCACGATGATCGAGATCCCGCGCGCCTGCGTGACGGCGGACAAGATCGCCGAGAGCGCGCAGTTTTTCTCCTTCGGCACCAACGACCTGACCCAGACCACCCTCGGCATGAGCCGCGACGACTCGGGTTCCTTCCTGCCGCACTACGCGGAACTGGAAATCCTGCCCGTCAACCCCTTCGCGTCCATCGACCAGACCGGTGTGGGCAAGCTCATGGAAACCGCCGTGGACCTCGGGCGCAAGACTCGGCCCGACATCAAGTTGGGCATCTGCGGCGAGCACGGCGGCGAGCCGGAGAGCGTGAAGTTCTGCCACCGGCTCGGACTGGCCTACGTGTCGTGCAGCCCGTTCCGTGTGCCTATCGCGCGGTTGGCGGCGGCGCAGGCGGCGTTGGAGAAGAAGTAACTTCCGCTCAACTGCACGCCTCGTTTTGAACGCGGCGGTTGGCCCTCGGGTCGACCGCCGCTTCTTTTTTGTCTTGAGCGGCCAGGGGGGAGCACGCTAGCAACAAAGGCACTTATGCGCCCTTCTTCCCTGCCGCCGTCGTCGTCCCTGGCCGTTTCCCGCCGGACTTTCACCGTGCGGACCCTGCTGGCGGCGTTCGGCGGGCTGGGTGTCCTGCGCGCCACCAGCCGCGCGCAACAGGCCGTCGACCCCAACGCTCCCAAGCCCCTCGCCGACAACGTCTCTCTGCGCGACCTGATGACGCCCGAGCAGTTCCGGGCCGCGGGGTTAAAGAAACTCTCCTCCGCGGAACTCGCCAGCCTCGAACGCTTCCTCAAGGGCTACCGCGACGAGACCGTGCAGACCGTCACCAAGCAGACCGAGGACCGCGTCGCTCCAGTGGGCAAACGCAACCAGGCGGCCGACCGCTCCTACATCGAGAGCCGCATCCAGGGCGATTTTGACGGGTTGAAGGGCCGCACCCGCATGGTGCTGGAAAACGGCACGATCTGGCAGCAGTCCGACTCCCAGTTGAAGCTCACCGCCCACCTCTCCAATCCGGAGGTGATCCTCGTGCGCAACTTCTTCGGCTACCGGATGTTTATCGTCGGTTTGACGAGGCCCTTTTTCGTCAAGCAGGTCATCCTCTGAGGCATCCATTCCTACCCCAGACCGTACCGGCAAAATCGCCGCTTGAGACATTGGTGCGTGGGTAGCGTTCAAAAGTTTCTGCAATTTTTTTTTGACACTTCCCCTCGATTTCGACTAAACACGGCAGCGTTGCGCCTGCCAGAAGGGGAACAACAAGAGAAACGGTATCGCGTCCGGCCGTGTTTGCCATTGAAGGCAGAAGGGAGGACGCGACTACTCATTCGCCTTAACCAACACAGACCTAGTACCTAAATGATTAGATCACTGCTCAGGAAGAAATTCCCAGCTTCCCGCCTCGCCGTGAGTGTGGGCTTGGGCGGCTACCTCTTCGCGCTGAACCTTTCCATCGCGCAGCAGGTGTCCAACCCCACCACCTCGCAGGCTCCGGAAACCGCTGCGGCGGACCGCGTCGTCATCACCGGGTCCAACATCCCGACCTCCGAAGAAGTGGGGGCGGCCCCGGTCGACACAGTCGATCAAGCCGCGCGTGACCGTACCGGTCAGGAAGACGTGGAAAGCGTCATCACCCGCACCACGCCCGCCATCTCCTCGGGCGGCGGCAACCTTGGTCAATCCAACGCCTCCGTCAGCTCGAACGCCACCTACGGCGGTTCGGCCATCGCGGTGCACGGCCTGCCCACGCTCGTCTTGTTGAACGGCCGGCGCCTGACCGACTCGGCCGCGGAAGCCGCGGGTGGTTCCCAGTTCGCGGACGTGAACCTCTTCCCCTCGGCGCTGGTCAAGCGCATCGAGGTGCTCAAGGACGGTGCCTCGGCCATTTACGGCACGGAGGCCATCGGTGGTGTCGTCAACGTCATCTTGGACCAGGAGTTCCAGGGCTTCGCGTTCTCCGCCCGCTACGGCTTCACGGAGAAGAGCGACGTGCAGAACCAGCGCTACAGCGCGATCTTCGGCTTCGGTGACGACAAGACCCACATCGTCGTCGGCGCGGAGTACAGCGAGCAGGACCCGGTGTTCAACACCGACCGCGGCTTTGCGAACCAGATCCTCGTCTCGGGCTCCTACGCGGGCGTCGTCAGCTCGGGTGGCGTGAGCTACCGGCTGGCAAACGGCATCACGGACGCGCAGTTGCTCAACCCTGGCGTGGCGACGCTCGCTCCGCTCACTGATGGTCTGTACAACCGGGCCGGCACAAACGGCACCCCTGCGGCCATTTCGGACACGGGCATCCGCAACGTCGTCGGCCTCACGCTGGACCAGAACCGCACGAACGTGTTCGCCTCGGCTGACCGCCAGCTCTTCGGTAAGAACGTTGTGGCTTTCGCCGACTTCCTGTACGCGCAGAACTACAGCCAGAGCCTGCTCAACGGTCAGCCGTTGAACGAGGGGGAGGGCGTGGTCATCCCGGCCACGGCCCCTTACAACCCGTTCGGGCAGGACATCTCGGCCGGCGTTGGTCCGACCGTTGCTAACCGCTTCATCAGCAACCCGCGCGTGTTCCGTCAGGACACGTTCTTCTACCGCATCGTGGCGGGCCTCAAGGGCGAGATCATCCCGCGCTACAACTACGAGGTGGCCTTCAACAACAGCGAGGACAACGTTGTCTTCAAGAACTTCAACTTGATCAACGGGGCGCAGCTCAATCAAGCGATCGCCGGTGGCTACGACGCCGCAGGCAACGCGGTGACCGGCGGTGCCTACTCGCTGGTGAATGGGAATCTTCAGCCCGCGCTGAACTTCTTCTCGCGCACCCCGAGTGCCGCTTCCCTGGTTGGCGTCTTCGGCACGGACAACCGTGACCTCGAGACGAAGTTCTCCGGGGTGGACGGCAAGATCACGGCCTTCCCCTACGATCTTCCGGCTGGTCCCATCGGCTTCGCGGCCGGCGGCGAATACCGCCACGAGTTCGTCAAGGCGAACATCGATCCGCAGAACTTCATCGGCGCCACGCCGAACACCGACATCAACGTCGGCCGCGACGTGACGGCGGGGTTCGCGGAAATCCAGATCCCGATCATCGGGCCGGACATGAAGATCCCGGGCGTCTACTCCTTGGACGTGGACGGTGCAGTGCGCTTCGAAGACTACGATCCGGGTGACAGCACCTGGGTGCCGAAGGCCGGCTTCGTTTATCGTCCGATCAAGGACATCGCCGTCCGCGGTTCGTTCTCCAAGAGCTTCATCGCTCCGAACTTGTACTTGACCAACGGTCCGACGGCCTCTGGCTTCAGTCCCATCATCGACCTAAATGGGAACGAGATCCAGACGCAGGAAATCACCGGCTCGAACAAGCAGCTCGACAACACGATCGCGGACAACTACACGGTTGGCATCGTGCTCTCGCCCCGCCAGGTGCCGGGCTTGACGTTGAATGCGGACTTCTTCCACGTGGAAGAAAAGCGCATCGTCGGTATCGTTGACCCGACGATCGCCATCCCGAGTGTGAATAACCTCGGGCCGGCGTCTCCGTTCGCCAACCTCATTCACATGAACAGTCCAACCGGACCGGGGGTCACCGCTCCCGGCCAGTTGCAGGACCCGGCGACCGCGTCGAACTACTTCCTGATCGACAACGAACAGAACCTGGGTGGTGCGCGGATCGGTGGTGTGGACTTCGGTGCTCACTACGACCACGACTTCGGGAAGTTCGGTGCCGCCAGCATCGGCGTTGACGGCACGTACTACCTGCAGTATAAGATGTCGACATTCGCGGGCAGTCCGTTCTTCAACGTGATCGGGTTCTATACCGGCCTGGCTGCCTACGTGGAGCAGTACCACCTCACGCCGCAGATTGCCTACACGTTCCAAGGCTTCACCGCCTCGGCCATCGCGAACTACATCCCCAGCGGACGTGATTCCTATGGCCAGTCGCTGGACCCGATCTACGGTGTCAACGGCGACAAGGTCGGGAACCGCTTCCCGAAGATTCGTGACTACTACGATATCGACTTGCTCTTCTCGTATGAGTTCGGTCTGAACAAGCCCGTGGACAACGGCCCGACCCCGCCGCCCGCGCCGAAGGACGGCAAGGATGGTGGCAAGCAGGTCGTCAGCCACGAGGAGGCCAAGAAAATGATGTCGTTCCACCTGCTCGACGGCTTGAAGGTATCGTTCGGTATCCAGAACGTTACCAACGCGAAGCCACCGAACATCGTCAACAACCCGGATTCGTCCAACACGGATGCGTCGATCTACGATCCGTACCAGCGCCAGTACTACTTCGTCGTGACGAAGAAGTTCTAAGCGCCACGTAGGACCATCCGATTAGAAAAGGCCGGGCTCGCAAAGCCCGGCCTTTTTGTTTTTTGTGGGCAAGGAGTTACGGCGAAACTGGTCAAAGAATCCGCTTCCAAGGCAGATTGTCTTCCGATAAGGTGTCCGTGTCCCACGAAAAAAGCCTATGAAAAAGACAATTGCATTGTTCGGTGCCGTCGCGGGTTTGTGCTTGGTTCAAACCGGCCGTGCCACCCCGTATGACACGCAGACGCCTCTGGTAAGTCCCTCCAAGTCCGCTTCGACCACCAAGAAGCAGAAGCGAGCGGTTTACTACATTACCTCAGTTAGCGCGACAGGTTCGCACCTGCCGACCGTGGTCTGCCGCTACCAGGGAAATAACTACAGCCAGTCGCCCATCGCCGTTTACGGCACCCCGCAGCTCGACCGGACCGGGCAGTTGAGTGTCGCCGGGGAACTTTACCAGCGCGACCCGGCCATCAGTAGCGCCAGTCACTGATCCCGGCGGGACCGCCTGTAAGAGGTCACACCAAGCCGCGGCGTTCGAGGGCCTCATCCATCGCCTGCTCGATGAGCAGGGTGGCGAGGTCTTGTGTGCCAGCGTCAAGAGCGGCGTTTGCGGCTTTCAGTTGGTCGAGGCTATCGCCGGACATCGCCTCCTCCACGTTGGCGGCGAGAGTATCAATGCGCGCTCGTTCTTCGGCGGGCAGCCTGTCGCCGGCGAGCGCGAGTGCGTGGTGCACGGCCGGGAGCATTTCGCCACTTTTCAAGCGGGTTTCGACGAGCAGTCGCGCATGATAGTCGTCGAAAGCATGTTCGACGGACTCAGCGATCATCGCCTCGACCTTTTCGTCACTCACGTCCACGGCGCTGCGGACCTCAACGATTTGCTCCTGACCGGTTTTGGTGTCGCGGGCAAGCACGTGCAGGATGCCGTCGGCGTCGATCTCGAACTGCACCCCGACCCGCGCCGACCCGCGCGGCCCGGGAGAAAAATCAAGGTCGAAGCGGCCCAGCGTCCAGTTGTCGGCGGCGCGTTCGCGTTCGCCCTGGATGACGTGGATGCCCATCGTGCGCTGGCCGGCGACGGGGTTGGTGAACATCTCACCCGCTTTGGCCGGGATCGTGGTGTTGCGCGGGATGATGACGTTCGCCAGGCCGCCGAAGGTCTCGATGCCCAGGGAGAGCGGCGTCACGTCGAGGAGCACCACGTCGCGCACGCTGCCGGCGAGGATCCCGGCCTGGATCGTCGCGCCGAGGGCCACGGCCTCGTCGGGATTCTGGGAAACGTCGGGTTCGCGGCCGAAGATTTCCGCCACCAGCGCGCGCACCAGCGGGGTCCGCGTGGCCCCGCCGACGAGGATCGCGGCGTCGAGTTCACCCGGGGAAAGTTTCGCGTCCGCGAGCGCGCGCAGGCAGTGCGTGCGGGTGCGTTCCACGACGGGGCGGGCGACGGTTTCCAGCTCGGAGCGGGTGAGGCGGAAGGAACCGCACGGCACGTTGACGACCGTTTCCTCCTGCGCGGTCAGACGCACCTTGGCGTCGCGCGCGAGTAGTAGGAGCAACGGGATCACTCCCGGGATATCGGCGGGTTCCACGTCGGCCCTGGCGGCGATCAAACCGGCCAGCGCCCGGTCGATGTCGTCGCCGCCCAGGCGGGTGTTGCCGTTGGTCGAGAGCACCTGGAAGACGCCGGCATTGAGTTCGAGGATCGAGATGTCGAACGTGCCGCCGCCCAGGTCGTAGACGGCGATCTTGGCGCGGTCGCCGAGTCGGTCCAGCCCGTAGGCGAGCGCGGCGGCGGTGGGTTCGTTGAGGATGCGCTCGACGTGGAAGCCGGCCCGTTCGCCGGCGGCCTTGGTGGCCTGACGCTGGGCGTCGTTGAAGTACGCCGGCACGGTGATGACGGCGCGTCTCACGGGCACGCCGAGGGTGCGCTCGGCGTCCGCCTTGAGTTTGGCGAGGATCAGGGCGGAGACCTCCTCCGGGGAATGTTCGTGCCCGTCGATGCGCAGCCGCACGGGACTGCCCGGCGCTCCGCTGACGCCGTACGGCAACTCTGCCACGTCCACTTCGCCGACGCGTGCCCCGACCAGCCGCTTGACGGACACCACCGTGCGCCCGGGTTCCGCGGTTCGCTGCGCCGCCGCCTCGCGCCCGACGACGGGCGTGCTCCCGTCCTCGGGGAAGTAGACGACCGAAGGCGTCAGCCGCTGTCCCTCGGCATCGGCGAACAGGATCGGAAACCCGGCGTCCATCACGCCGACGAGCGAGTTGGTCGTGCCGAGGTCGATGCCGACGATGAGGTCGTCGGCGGTGGGAGAAACGGAAGGTTCGGACATGGATGGGCCGTAACCTACCCGCCGGAACGCCAGGGTAAAGCGCTCCGTGCTTGGCAGAACCCACCGGCTTCATGTAGTCTGCGCGCCTTATCCCCCATGGAAGTCCAACCGTCCACCGCCGCCTCGCCGCTGCCCTTCGCGCAACGCGCGTGCTTCGTCGCCGGGCCAGCCAAGTCGGGGACGACGCTGCTCGTCTCCCTGCTCGATGGCCACCGCAACCTGCTCGTGCTGCCGGAGGAGACGGCGTACTTCCCAACGGTGATGACCAAGTACGGCGGGCGGTCCCGGAGCGAACAGTTCGACTACCTGACCGGCCAGTCGCTCGCCAACGTGCTTTTCGGCGGCCCGTGCAAATGGGGCAAGCGGTCGTACCCGGGGTTCGACGTGGCGGGGCTGCGGCGGCGTTTCGAGGAGGCGGCGTTCGATCCCGCCAACGCGCACCGCGATCTGCTCGTGCTCCTGTTCGAGAGCTACGCGGCGACGGTCGGGCGGGAGCCGGGGTCCGTGGTGCGCTGGGTGGAAAAAACGCCTGCCAACCGCGATCATCTCGACACGATTCTAGGCAAGTTTCCCTACGCGAAGCTGCTGCTCACCCTGCGCGACCCGCGGGCGCTCCTCGCCGCGCAGATCCTGCTCGAACGCACCCGCAAGCTGCGGCGGTTTTCGGTTTATCTGTGCATCAAGCACTGGCGCACGGCCGCGCGCCTGGCGCTCCAACAACGCCGCGACCCAACCGGCGTGCTCGGCGAGGACCGGATGCTGGTGGTCGGATTTCGCCGCACGTTGCGCGACCCGGAGACGAGCATGCGGCGGGTGTGCGCGTTCCTGGACATCCCGTACGACGACGTGACCTTGCGGCCGACGAAGATCGGGCTGCCGTGGGCGGGGAACTCGGCGACGGAACAGGGATTTACCAAGGTTAGCACGGAGCCGGCCGACCGTTGGCGCAAGTTCCTCACCGAGGACGAGGTCGGCTGGGTGGAGTGGCACTGCCGCGACCTGATGGAGCCGCTGGGCTACGAGCCGGCACTGTCCAAACGCCGCCTGCGTCATTGGTACAAGCCGGTCCGCGGCGAGACGCCGAAGGAGTACCTCAAGAGCCGCCTGTATTCGTGGCACAAGTGGCGGCGGAGTTGAAGCCGCTGCGCGGCGTTGCGGTGTGGCTGGGAGCCACGTTGCGGGTTGCGGTGCAGGCTGCGCCTGCGTTACGGTGTCGCCTGAGCGGCGACGTTGGCAGCAAAATCCAAGTCCGACAACATGCGCGTAGCGCACATCGCAACGTGGCTCCCGCCATACCGCAACCCGCAACCCGCAACGTGCGCGTAGCGCACACCCCATGCATGTCCCCGCGCGCGAAGGCCACCGTCCTCTTCAGCGTGGCCATGCTTGGCGCACTGCTGTTCTCCGTGTTCCGTGATTCCGCCTTCTGGGTGGGTGCCTTCGGTCCGACCTTGTGGGGATTGCCGATGCCGGCCGTTGTCGTTTGCATTGTTTGCGTTGTCTTTCTGCCCGTGTCTTGGGTCGGGTGGCATGCGATGGATATCATGATGCAGGCGAGGGATTTAGGGATGCCGATAGGCAAGCTGGGCATCTTCTACACGCTGCTGACCATCGGTCGCCGGTTGCCCGCGTTGCGGCGCTCGCAGATTGTCGTTGCCGCCGGGCTCGTCTATTTTGTGGTGATCGTGGCTGCCTGGATTTGGTACGCGACGGTGCACGACCTATAAAACGCGCTCGCCAACGCTCAGGGCTTCCGGTAGCATCCGCGTTCCATGGCCCGCTTTTTGCCGTGTCTGTTGCTGGCGTTTGCACTGGCGGGTTGCGGCACGTCGCACCCGCTGCCGCCGTACGAGACACCGCTGGCGCACACGCGCGCGCAGAACGTACGCACGACGGCTTACACGCACACGGAAGCCGACCACGTCGAGTACGGCAACCGCAACGCGCTCGGCGGCACGCTGCACGCCGCGGCGTTGCCCGGGACGGTGCCGGTGGCCATCGTGGCGACGGACCTGCGGCGCGACGGGGCAGGGGAGGGCGGCTTCCAGGCGCCGGGGCAGTTGCGTCCGGTGTCGATGACCGTCGAACCGCCCGTGCCGGTGATCCCCACGGTCGGCGTGGGCAGCGCGGCGGCGGACTGGTCGCGGTGGCCGGCGGGTACAGTGTTCCGCCTGGCTTCGACAGGGCAGGTGTACGCGGTGGACGATTACGGCTGGGCATTGGCCGGGCGCAACACGATTGATCTCTACCAACCTACGCGAGGGGCGATGAACGCCTGGGGTGTGCGGCGGGAAGAGATCGAGATTTTGCGTTGGGGTGATCCGGAGGAGAGTCTGCGCCGGCTGCGGC
>CAXUIU010000092.1:0-8182 GCA_964250955.1 uncultured Chthoniobacterales bacterium
GCCTAGGGGGTCACCGTCCGGCCGGCAGCACGCCAGCAGCGCGAGGTCCTTGTCGGAGGGAGCGGCAGACATGGGAACCGACAGGCAGCCTTAGAAAACCCCGGTCCGGGAAGCAAGCAAAAACGTCAGCGCGAAGAAACCTAAGCCGCTTCTCCGGCGAGCAGCGCGCGGCCCCGGGTGAGAGTGGGGGCGAGTTCGGCGGCGGGAATTTCGAGCACCTCGGCCAGTTCCGCTGGGTCGAACAGGTACAGGTAGAACAGGATCAACGCCCCGCGCTCGGCCGCTGGCAAAGTCCCGAACCGCCTCGCCAGCCGCCCGGCGTCGCCCGGTTCCTCCGCTCCCTCTCCAACGGGGGGCGAGGAGGCGTGCCCCGCGCACTGGTGGCGCGCCTCGGTGAAAAGCCAGCGCCGCACTCGCCGCTCGTCGCGCAGGTCGGCGATGCCGTCGTGGACGGCGCGTTCGACGGTACGCCGCAGGACGGCCGCTGCCGTGGCCGCTTCCCCCGTCATCAGGAAGGCAAAGCGGTACACGCCGGGCAGGTGCGGACCGAGGGACGCAGGTTCCAGCGACGGGCTCACTTCCGGCAGAGCCTAAGGCAAAATCCGCCGGGCAAAAGGCAAAAGTCTGGCGGCGGAGCCGCCGTTGCGGGTTGCGGTGTCGCCTGCGGCGACGTTGGCAGAAGAGGGTTTCTCCTCTGCCCTCCGGCAACGTGCCCGCAGGGCACATCGCAACGCCACCCCGATTGACTTGTCCCCGTTTGCTCCTAAGCTGGAAAACCCTTTTCCTTCGTGAAAACCGTTCTCTTCGTCTGCACCGGCAACAGTTGCCGCTCGCCCATGGCGGAAGGACTCTTCCAGCGCATGGTCGAAAAACGCGGCGACGTGCGCGTGGTCAGCGCCGGCCTGCACGCCGCCGACGGCCAGCCTGCCAGCGAGCACACCCTCGACGCCATGGACGACGAGGGCATCGACCTCTCACGCTTCCGCAGCCAAATGCTGACGGACGAACTCGTCGCCCGTGCGGACCTGATCTTCGCCATGACGCGCGGCCACCTCGACGCGCTCCACACGTTTTTTCCCGAGGCGGCCGACAAGGCGTTCCTGGTCCGCGAGTTCGACCCCAGCGCCCGCGCGAACGACCTCGACGTGCTCGATCCCATCGGTCAGAGCCGCACGGTGTACTTCCGCTGCCGCGACGTGCTCAAAAAAGCTCTCGCCACCCTCCTGCCCCTGCTCGACGCCGGCAACAACGCCGCCCCACTTCCTCACGCCCACATGCAATCGCCCGCTCCCGCTCCGCACCGTCCGACCCTCGCGCAGACCGACCCCGAGGTCGCCGCCGCCATCGCCGCCGAGGAGGCCCGCCAGAACGAGAACATCGAACTCATCGCCAGCGAGAATTTTACCTCGCGCGCCGTCCGCGAGGCCCAGGGCAGCGTCCTCACCAACAAGTACGCCGAGGGCTACCCGGGCCGGCGCTGGTACGGTGGCTGCGAGAACGTCGATGTCATCGAACAACTCGCCATCGACCGGGCGAAACAACTCTTCGGCGCGGAGCACGCCAACGTCCAACCCCACAGCGGCGCGCAGGCCAACATGGCCGTGTACTTTTCCGTGCTCCAGCCCGGCGACAAGATCCTGACGATGGACCTGTCCCACGGCGGGCACCTGACCCACGGCAACAAGGCGAACTTTTCCGGCCGCTTCTACGACGTGGTCCACTACGGCGTCGCCCAATCCGACGAGCGCATCGACTACGAGGCGTTCGCCGTGCAGGCCGAGAAGGAACGTCCGAAGATGATCACCGTCGGCGCGTCCGCCTACCCACGGACGTTGGACTTCGCCCGGATGCGCGAGATCGCCGACCGCGTAGGTGCGCTGCTCTTCGCGGACATGGCGCACATTAGCGGTCTCGTCGCCGGTGACGTTCACCCGAGCCCGGTACCGCATGCGGACTTCGTGACGACGACCACGCACAAAAGCCTGCGCGGTCCGCGTGGGGGGATCATCCTGTGCCGGGAAAAATTCGCCAAGGGCGTCGATGCGCAGGTGTTCCCCGGCGTGCAAGGCGGGCCGTTGATGCACGTCGTCGCGGCGAAGGCGGTGTGTTTCCTGGAAGCCCTTCAGCCGGGGTTCAAGGACTACCAGCGCCAGATCGTGTCCAACGCCAAGGCCCTCGGCGCGCGCCTCGCGCACAACGGCTACCGCCTCGTCTCCGGCGGCACGGACAACCACCTCCTGCTCGTGGACCTGCGCCCGATGGGCATCACCGGCAAGGAAGCCCAGGAAACCCTCGACCACGCCGCCATCACCGTGAACAAGAACGCCATCCCCTTCGACACGGTCAGCGTGTTCAAGGCCGGCGGCATCCGTCTCGGCACGCCGGCGGTCACGACCCGCGGCATGAAGGAAGAGGAGATGATGGAGATCGCCGACCTCATCCACGAGGGCCTGCAAGCGCGCGGCGACGAGGCGGCCCTCAAGAAGGTGCGCGGCTCCGTGGCGGCGCTCACCCGGCAGTACCCCCTGCCATGAAAACCCTCTTCCTCGCGGCGGTGTTCTGCGTGCTGGCGACCGTCGTGCGTGCGGATGACGCGGCCGAGGCACAGAAGCAGTTCGACTTGTTCCGCCAGTATGCCCGGAC
The DNA here is from genome assembly GCA_964250955.1 of uncultured Chthoniobacterales bacterium. Lineage (GTDB taxonomy): Bacteria > Verrucomicrobiota > Verrucomicrobiia > Chthoniobacterales > SZAS-18 > CAHJWO01. The sequence goes on from CAXUIU010000092.1 coordinate 2,644, forward strand.
GAACGACGAAAAGTTGCTCGACCTGTTCGCTCCAGATATCTCCGTGACGCTGACGTTCCAGGCCGGCATGGGAGCCGCGCAGGACACGGTTTTGCCTGCGGCGGCGTTCCGCGACGCCGTCGAGCAGAGCCTCACCCGGAAGGACACTAACACTAACACGTACAAGGATGTGGTGTTCAAGCAGGAAGGCGACACGGTACGGCTGACCTGCACGCGTGTGGACGACAAGTCGGGCTTCACAGGGCCGTTCGTGGCGATCTACGGCAAGGACGAATCGGGTCAGTTCAAAATGAAGGCGATGAAGTTCACCATGCCGCCGCCGAAGGCCGCGCCTGAAGCCACGCCGACGCCGACCCCGGCAGACATCCCGGTGCCGAAGGCGACGCCCTGAACGTTGTGGCGATGGATGGAGCATCCACCTTGATGAACAAGCGATGGATTCTTCTACTGGCAGCGTTGTGCTGCGGGTGCCTGCGTGTACGTGCCGACGACATAGAAGACGCCCGCAAGGCGTTCGACTTATACGTCCAGTACGGGCAGACGGCCGACAAGAGGATGCTGGACCTGTACGAGTCTGACGTCACCGTGATCAACGCCCGGTACTACGGCAGGGAGGAGCAGGATGTCGTGATCCCGGCGAAAAGGTATTTCGACATCATGAAGGATGCCATCGCTAACAAAGGGGTGAGCACCGCCAAATACGAGGATATTCAGTGCGTCGCGGAGAAGGGGCGGGTACAAATCACGTTCGTCGCCATCGAGGAGGGCGGCGAACATGACCCAACCGCGCTCCTCTACGGCCGGGATAAATCCGGGCGGATGAAGATCAGGGCAGTGAGGACGGTGTACCCACCGCTGAACCCATCGCCAGTGCCGTGACGTGCCGGCTCGGCTCACGGTAGAGCACGTACAGGTCACGCATCAACTGGTCCAGCGCCTCCCCGTCCAGCCACGCCTCCCCACCAAGCCGTTCCTGCGCCGCCGCCGTGAGCGGCACGCGCGACGCACCTGCCGGCGGGTTACCTAACCCAGCCAACACCGGCTTCCGTCTGAGCAGCCTCGCCACGTTGCGCTCGCCGACGCGGTGGTAGCTCATCGTCTCCACTTCCAGTCCGGGCACGATCATTTTGACCATGCACACGCCGCTGCCGCCCGGCGGCGAGAGGTCGGCAACGAGCACGTCCATCCCGGCCTCGGCCAACCGTGCCGCCGTGTGTCGCAGCAGCGCCGTTTTATCATTCAACTCCGCCGCGTTCGCCGGCACGGGCAACTCCGCGAACGAAGTTCGCTCCTCCACGGCGAACACCGGCGCGAGCGTCCGGCGCATATCTTCCCACGAATACCCCAACCACCGTCGCATTCCCTCCAGACCGCGGGGTTCCTCGTCGGCTGGGTTCAAAATCTTCGCGTACGCTTCGAGGTAACCGCTAGGCGCGATTTCCCGCACCCGTTCCAGCGGCCCGTGGAAGAGCGCCAGCCGCGCGCGCGACGACGCGAACTCCAGCAGCGCCTTGCGCAACGCCACCGCCGGCACCGGGTGCACGGCCTCGCCACACGCCGCCGCCATCACCGGCAGCCCGCCTGCCGCCGGGTCACGGTCGTAGCCGACGACATACAGGTTCACGAAACCGAAGTCCGTCGCCGCGACCTTGACGACGATCTCGATGCCCGCACGGTCGTAGCGCGCGAGGAGTTCACGCGCGGCGGGATCGGTGACCGTGTCCAGGTCCACGGCTTGCGGCCGGGCCAACGCGCGGTACTGCACGCTGTTGCCATCCCGCTGGAGAAGTTCGAGGAGGCCGTGCGCCTGGGCCATTTCCGGATTGGTCCCCGCGCCGTGGCCGTTGGTGATGGGTGTCACGAGCCGCGTGATCCCCTCGCGCGCCGGCGCATCCATCCCCGAGCAGGCAACGAACTCCGACGGCACCAGCACGGACGCGCCGTCCACCAGGCGCCGCACGGCGATCCATTCGAGAACGGAATCGGGCGTGTACAGACTGCCGGCTTCCAGGCACAGCGACACGGGATCGACGGCGCCGCGCTCGCCGTGGCGCGCCAACATCTCGCGGTAAGAGCCGGTGAAACGTTCCAACCGCGACAGCCCTGCACTGGAGCAGACTTCTTCGGTGAGTTCGCCGTACGCGCCGACGCGCGCCGCGTCCTCCGTTTCGCCGTAGCCGATGCCCTCGCAGAGTTGCCAGACCATCGCGTTGTCCGGGGTCATGTCCGGCAGGAAGGTCAGCGTCGTCACCGGCACGCCGATGCGGTCGAGCCCGGTCAACGAGAATTCCATGAGCCGCCCCGGAGGCAGGGCGCGGCGGTAGGCTTCGACGGCTTCGGGGAGGGTCATAGAGGCAGGGGAAGTTCGGCCGCGCCGAGGAACGTCTCGGCATACCCGTTGCCGCCGGCTTCGGCGCGGTGGAAGGCGGCCAATTTTTCGCGCACGCCATCGGGCCCGCCGAACTGGAAACCAATTTGCGAAGCATACCGGCAGCAGCCGTCGATCTTGCGGGCGAGGACTTCTTTCGTCAGTTCGACCCTGCGAAGGGTAAGTCCGGTGGTGTTCAGCAACCCGGGCGGACGGGAGGAAGGTTCGCGGATGGCGTACGGCGTGTCTCGATACCAGAGCACCTTGCCCGCAGCGGGGTAAACGCCGAGCACGGCGCGGATCGTTTGCAGGTGGTCGACGTGGTTGCCCAGACCTTGCGGCGCAAACACGAGGTCCGGCTGCAACTCCGCGTCGAGCGAGGTCAGCGCGTCGCGCACGGATTGCCAGACCGTGTCGTCCGGGTGTTCGCCGGCGAAGAGTTCGGCGGGCGCTTCGTAGCCGCGGTGCGGAGCCTCGGGGAGTTCCCACTGCCACGCGTCGTCCACGCTAGCCCCTTCCGCGAACTCGGCGTCTTCGGCGCGGCGCAACGCCATGTAATCAACCTCCGGCGCGATCCCCTTGTCGGTCTGACAGCGCAGGGCAAACCCTTGCGGATTTTCGACGGTCGCCGTGAACACCGTGCAGAGCACGACGCGCCACGCCGGGTCGTCCGCGAGTCGCAAGAGCGTGCCGCCACAGGAGAACGCCACGTCGTCGAGGTGGGGAGAGAGGAAGAACGCGGTCGGCATGGTAGGGATTAGAGCGGTTGGTGCTGCCAGGTAAATTCTCGCGCCCACTCGTATTTCCCGAACGCGTAAGACTGGAACGCTCGCTGTACGTCCCTGGTGGTGACCGGGGTCGCCGCGACGAAGTGAAACGCCGTCGTCATGAGCTGGTGTTCTAGAGTGTAGCGGTCCGGCGCGTCGCGGTAGGTTTGCAGGTAGGTGCCCCCGCCGCAGTCGAGGATCGCGGCCGGCGTGCCACCCTCGCCAAGGCGTGGGAGCGAGTCCGCGAGCATCTCCTCGGTGGGTTGACCGACGAAACCTGTGGACAGATTCTGGTATTCGGCCGGCCGGTACTCCGCGCCGATGTCGAAGAGTAGATGTCCGGTCGGCGGACCGCCCGCCAACGGACAAACCACCACGAGGAAGCAATCTTTGCGTCCGACGTTGAGGTAGCACAACAGATCGGCCGCGGTCCGTGCGCAGTATTGGATGGCGGAGGGAGCAACGCCATCCAGTCTACAGCTTGTCCACACCTCAGCGGCATACCTCGTCACGCAGACTTCGGTGTCAGTCGTCAGGACCGTGCTCTTCGCGCCGCCATCGAGACGTTGCAGGAGGTCTTTGAGTTGCAGGACGGCCATGGCGGTCAGAGCAGGTGCGGCTCGGCGCGGTACTTGCCCGCGGGGGCGAGCGGTGCGGAGAGCGTCCAGTTGTTATCGGGCCGCGTGCCGAGAAGGGTCTCGTACACGCCCGCGATCTGCCGGGCGACGACGGGCCAGGAATATTTCTCGTCCACATCGCGCCGGGCGCGTTCGGCCAGCCGCGCGCGCAACGCCTCGTTGTCTAACATCCTCGCCAACGCATCGGCCAGCGCCGGCACGTCGCCCGCGGACACGAGCAGGCCGTTCTCTTCGTCGCGTAGGCAATCGACCACGCCGACCACCGCGCACGACACCACGGGCAGCCCCGCACTCATCGCTTCGAGGATCGTGTTGGAAAAACCTTCCGAGTACGTTGGCGAGACGAACACGTCCGCCCGCCGGTAGACGGCCGGCACGTCGGGGTAGTTGACGTAACCCAAATTTGTAAAGGCGTCGCCCAACCCCAGACCTGCCACCCGTTCGCGTACCGCGTCGCTGTCGGGGCCGATGCCGGAGTAAACGAGCCGCGCGCGCTCGGCGACCGGGTGTCGGCGCTTGCGCAGCAGCGCGAAGGCGTCGAGGAAGTCGAGCGCACCCTTTCGGCGGTCCACGCGACCGTGGTAGAGCAGCGTCGGGTGCGCGTCGTCGATCCACTTTCCGGCGACGTAACCCTCGCGCGGGTAGAACCAATCCGTCTCGACCGCGCCGGGGACAATCGTGAAGCGTTCCGGCGGCGTGCCGTGGTTGCCGCGCACCTCTTCCGCGAACGAGCGTGAACCGATCAGGAGCGCCCCCGCGTGGTCGAGCACGGTACGCATCGCCTCGCGGTGCGTCTCGCAACACGTCACGCCAACCCAGTGGCCGTCGCCGCCCTGGATGGATACGACGTTAGGTAACCCCAGGCGTTTGGAGGTTTCGAGCGCCGCCAGGCCGGTCGGGTAGCCATACTGCGCGTGCAACAGGTCAAATGGCTTCCGCCCGTGCTCCGCGACGGCGGTGGCGACCATCGTCTCGATGTCGCGCTCGAAGTTGGCGACAGGTTTTTCCTGTTCGCCCAGAGCTTCCAATCCAAAGACGCGCACGCCCGGCACCGGCGGGGGCGGGCCGCCGCCGTAGACGCGTGTGCCGGCCGCGTCGCCGCGGTACTGCGAAATCATCACAACCTCGTGACCCATCGCGGTGAGTTCGCGCAGGAGGTTCTGCGCGTACACGCTCATCCCCGAAATCGCCGGAAAATAACGGCGCGAAAAGAAGCAGATGCGCATGCGGGTCAGCGTGACATTTCTTCCAACAGCGCGACGACGTGCCGACCTGGTTCGCGGTAGAGCGGGTAGAGCGGGCCGACGACGCGCGCCAACTCCGCCGGATCGAACCACGCCGGACCGTCGAACGTCGCCGCGGCCTCGGGTGTCAGCCGGATCGGCAGCGCGCCGGCCGGGCGGGGTTCGCCGATGCCGACGATGCGCGAGCCGCGCGCGAGGAGCCGGCGCAGGTTGCGCGCGCCAACCCGTTGGTAGGTCATCGTCTCGACCTCCAGGCCGGGCACGATGGCCTTAAGCGCGGTGACCGGCGCACCGGGCGGGGTAAACTCGACGTAGAGGATTTCCAGCCCGGCGAGGGTGAGGCGTTCGGTCAGGAGCGCCAGGGTCGCGTCGGCGTCGGGCACGGACGTGGTCGGCAAGGAATCAAAGGGCCGGGAAGCGCGCACGTCGAAGAGCGGGTGGCGGATTTCCTCGAAGTACGCCGTGTGGTCCAGCCGCATCCAGCGTTGCATCTCCGTGAGCGCGCGGTCGTCCTCGCTGCGC
>CAXUIU010000092.1:8192-11288 GCA_964250955.1 uncultured Chthoniobacterales bacterium
CCGAAGGCTTCCAGGTAGCCCGCCGGTGCCACGGCGCGCACGGGGCCGAGCGGACCGTGTTTGAACGCCTTGCGCGCCCGGGCCGAGATAAACTCGCGCAGGGCCTTGGCCAGGGCGCGTTCGCGGTCGGGGTGGGCGGCCTCGCCGCAACCGCTCAGGGAGATGGGCTGCGGCGCTTGCGCCGGGTCGCGGTCGTAGCCGACGACGTAGAGATTGGTCAACCCGAAGCTGTCGTCGGCGAGTTTGACCATGATTTCTACCCCGGAGCGGTCGAGGTCGCGGAGAAGTGCGCGCGTCTCGGGATTTTGCACGAGGCAGAAGTCGTCGCCGAGCGTGACGAGCAGGCCGCGGTCCATGGCGCGGTAGTGGACGCTGTTGCCGTCGCGCTGGAGGAGTTCCATGATGCCATGGGCGAGCGCGTGCGCGAACGTCGTGCCCGCGCCGAGGCCGTTGGTGATGGGAAACGCAAGCGCCCCGGCGCGGTCGAAGTCCGGCCCGAGGTCGGCGAAACGCGGCGCGACGAACTCCGCCGGGACGAGGACAGGTTCGCCGGAAGGATGCCGGCGCGCTTCGACCCACTCCAAAATCGTGCCGTCATGTGAATAATCGCCGCCGGCGGACAGGCACAGGCTCACGGGATCGAGGACCGGGTGGCCGGCGTGGCGGAGTTCGGCGAACGTGCCGCGCATCCGCGGGGCGTGGGCGAGCCACTCGCGCGCGTGGTGCCACTCGACGGTCTCGCCCCACGCGCTGGCCTGCGCGGCCGTGAGCGTCGGGCCGTAGCCGAAGCCGTCGGAGAGCGCGCCGTCCGCGCCGACGCTGGCGACCGTCCACAGTGGCAGCCCCAGCCGGTCGAGGCCGGTCTGGGTGAACTCGAAGGCACGCGCCCCGGCCGCGAGCGCGGGCGCGTAGGAAGCACGGTAGGCGGCGAGCGCGGCGGCGTCGGGAGCGATGGGCGGTTGCAAGGGGATGGGGCCGAAGAAAGGTTCTTTCCCGAGCTGGGCGTCGAAGAGGGCAAGGACCTGCGCCGTCGTGCCGCCGCCCGCCGGGGAACGCTCAAAGGTCGTGTAAACCTCCGCGAAGTCGAGGGGCGCGACGGCCGCGCGGTAGCGGCGAATCTCGCCGTGGCTCATGGGCACCCGGCGGTTGAACGCCTTGTGCGTGGAGATCCCGGGCGGGTCGGCGTGGAACTTCACCATGTCGCCCGCGAACAAGAGCCGCTGGCCACGCAAGTGGAGCACGCTCTGACCGGCGAAGTGCCCGCCGACGGGGGTCAGCGTCGCGCCGGGAGCGATTTCGAGCGGTTCGTCGTAGGGGTGGGTCGCGCGGAAGGCGCCCGTCCACGGCAGGTCGGCGGTGTGGATAAAGACGGCCTCCGGCGAGAAAGTCTCCTGCGCCCGCCAGAGTGCGCCGTAGGCGTGCGGATGCGACGCCGCCAGCCAGCGCACGCCGCCGCGGTGGCGGATGAAGTCGAGAGCTTCGTCGGAGTACCAGGGAGGATTCTCGAAGAGGAGGTTGCCGCCGGGCAGCGGGATCAGGTAGCCGCTCGGACCGATGCCCAGGGACGGTTCGCTGCGGAAGGTGACAACCCTGTGCTCGTCCTCCGACCAGCGCGTGACGATCCGCGCGGCGGCCTCCTCGGTGGTCCAGAACTCCCAGCCGTCCGGCGAGGGCGTGTGGCGGAAGTCCAGACACACCGGGCAATCCGGCGGGATGGCGAAGTGCCGCTGCCAGAAGCCGCAGTTCGTGCAGACGGAAGGGAGGGGGACGACGTTCATCGCGCGTTCGCGGCGGCGTCCATCAACAAGCGCATCGTGTGGAGGTCGCCCTCGGGCGGGTAGGGGAACGGTTCGCCCGCGCGCAGGCAGCGGGAGAACTCTTCGATGCCGCCGGCGAAGGGCGAGCGGTCTTCCTCAGACGGGATGGTGACGGTCTCGGTTTCGCCGGTGCGGGCATCGACGAGTTGGAGGGAGCCGCCGGGGGTCTGGCCCATCGTGTTGCGGGCGATGGCCATGGCGCGAGTGCCGACGAGTTCAAGGGTGCGCCGGGGGAAATGGTCGGGGCAGTTGTAGGCGACGTTGAGCACGAGCAGCGCGCCCGAGCGGAACCGACCCACGAGCGCCGCCCCGTCGTCCACGGGGTAGTCGAAGACCCGGCGTTGGAAGAGGCAGGCCGTTTCGACGAGCGGTTCACCCAGGAGGGTCTGCGTGAGGTCCAGGCCGTGCGGAGCGAGGTCGATGAAGGCACCTCCGCCGGCGCGGGCAGGGTCCACGCGCCAGTTGTCATGTGTCTGGCCAGCAACCGGCGACCAGTCGGCGGGCGTCCAGCAGGCGTAATGGACCCGGGCGGCGGTGATTTCGCCGAGTCGTTCCTCGCGCACCAGCGCACGCAGGCGGCGGTGGTAGGCGTGGAAGCGTTGGTCGAAGGCTGTCGCGTAGCGCACCCCGGCGTCCCGGCAGGCGGCGACCATGGCCTCGGCGTCGGCGAGGGTGGTGGCCATGGGTTTTTCGCAGAGGACGTGCTTGCCGGCGCGGGCGGCGGCCTCGACGAGTGAGCGGTGGAGGTGATTCGGAGTGGCGACGTAGACGGCTTCTAGGCCGGGCGTGGCGAGGAAGGCGGCGAGGTCGTCGTAACGCGCGACGTTTTCCCGGCCGGGGACGATGCCCGCACGGGCTGTCGGGTCAGGGTCGCAGACCGCCACGAGCCGGGCGGCGGACGTTCCCTCCCTGGCCGGTGCGACGTAGTCGCGCGCAACCCAGCCGCAGCCCACGATGCCCCAGGAGACGGGGTCTTTCAGATGCATGGCGGCGGGTACATCGGGAAAAGTCTATTCGCGGTGGCACGGCTGGCGGATGCAAGCATATGAAGATCATCCTGAGCCGCAAAGGCTTTGATTCCTCGTACGGCGGAGTGGCCAGCCCGATCCTGCCGGGCGGGGCGATGTTCTCGCTGCCGATCCCGGAACGTCCCGCGATGGTCCACGCGGGAACGCGCACCTACGGGCAAATCCAGACGCAGGCGGGAGCGGCAGGGGAACTGATCGCGGACCTGACCGGCGGGCGGATGGGACCGGCGGATTTTGCCCACCTCGACCCT
>CAXUIU010000093.1:0-6823 GCA_964250955.1 uncultured Chthoniobacterales bacterium
GGCCCCAGGAACGGCTCCCGGGCCGCCGGCCGGCGCACAGCGCGCGGTGGGTCCGGTTGGACGCCGACTGGCCGACGATCTCCGCGCAGAGCGACCTCGCACCCGCGGACGGCGCCACGGCGGAGGGGCTTGCGTACGTGATCTACACCTCGGGCTCTACCGGACGGCCCAAGGGCGCGCTGCTCACCCACCGCAACGTCGTCAACTGCATGCGCTGGGTGGCGGAGACCTACGGGTTCGGACCCGGCGCGCGGGTCTTCCAGAAGACGCCGTTTTCCTTCGACCTGTCGGTGCCCGAGTTCTTCGCGCCGCTCATCGCCGGGGCGGCGGTCGTCATGGCGCGCCCGGGCATGCACGGCGACGGCGACTACTTGGCAAACACCATCGCGGAACAGGGCATTACCTTCACGCACTTCGTGCCGTCGATGCTGGCGCTCTTTTTGGAGGAGAAAAACCTGCCCGCTCGCTGCCAGACCCTAAGTTGGGTCTGCTGCAACGGCGAGACCCTCCCGGCGGAGACGGTCGCGCGGTTCTCCGAGGTACTCGGAGCATGTCGCGTACAACTACACAACCTCTACGGCCCCACCGAGGCCGCCGTGCAGGTGACGGCCGGCGCCTGCCCGCGCGAGGGCGACACCGTGGTTTCCATCGGCCGCCCCCTGCCGAACACGCAGATCTATCTGCTCGACCGCCGTGGACAACCCGTGCCGGTCGGCGTGCCGGGCGAGCTGTTCATCGGCGGCGTGCAAGTCGGACGCGGCTACCTGAACCAGCCCGAACTGACCGCGCAACGCTTCCTCTCCGATCCGTTCAGCACCCGGCCCGGTGCGCAACTCTACCGCACAGGTGACCTCGCACGCTGGCTGCCCGACGGAAGACTGGTGCACCTCGGGCGGTTGGACCACCAGGTCAAGGTGCGCGGCTTCCGCATCGAACTCGGCGAGATTGAGGCCGTGCTCAACCGCCAGCCCGGCGTGCGCGAGAGCGTCGTCGTGGTGCGCGAGGACCGGCCGGGCGACCGCCGGCTGGTGGCCTACGTCGTGGCCGCGTCGGAGGAACGTTCAAGATTTACCACCCGTCTGCGGGCCGCGGTGCTGGCGTCGTTGCCCGAGTACATGCTGCCGGCGGCGTTCGTCGCGCTGGAACGCCTGCCGCTTTCCCCCAACGGGAAGGTGGACCGCCGCGCATTGCCCGCGCCCGACTGGTCCACGCGTGAGGAAGCGGCCGACCCGTACCTTGCGCCGCGTGATCCGTTGGAAGAACGCATCGCGTCCGTCTGGGCGGCGGTGCTCGGGATCGAGCGCGTCGGCGTGCGCGACAACTTCTTTGAGCTGGGAGGAGACTCGCTGCTGGGTTTGCGCACGGTGAACCGGCTGCGCGAGGTGCTCGGCGGCGAGGCGCTCTCGCTGGCGGCGGTGTTCGAGACGCCGACGGTCGAGGGGCTCGCCGCGACGTTGCGCAGACTTTCCCCCGGTGCGAGCGACGTTCCCCTCGAAACGGAGAAGAACGCGCCGGCCATCGTGGCCGTTTCGCGCGACGCGCGGCGGGCGCGACGGTCTTCGTTGGTTAACGGGCACGGTTGAGGGATGGGGTGCCGCTTCGGGCTTCGCGGCGAGCGTCGCTGGTGGTAATCTTCGATGGTGAGGCGCATCTTCTGCTCTGTAACCGACCGTTCCCCATGATCACCTCCACGGCTGAAGCCACTTCCTCCACGGCGGAGGACGAGGTGTTCGTCTTTCCGGCGACGGCGGCGCAGCGGCGGTTCTGGTTGCTCGACCAGCTCGTGCCCGGCGGCAACCCCGCCTTGAACATGACCTTGGTTCTCGGTCTACGCGGCACACTGGACGACGCGGCGCTGGACCGCGCCCTCGATGCGCTCGCCGAGCGGCACGAATCATTGCGCACGACCTTCCAGTACGAGGGCGGGGAACTCCGCCAACTCATCGCACCCGCGCTGGCTCTACGCCCGGGGCGCGTGGACGTGCGTGATTTCCCTGCGGCCGAACGCGCCGGCGTACCCGCCCACCTTGCCGCCGAGGAAGCAGGGCGGCCCTTCGACCTCGCCGATGGGCCGCTTTGTCGCGTGCAGCTCGTGTGCCTGAGCCCGGTGGAGCACACGCTCCTTTTTACCCTGCACCACATCGTCTGTGACGGTTGGAGTCTCGGCGTCCTCCTACGCGAACTCGCCGCACTCTACGAGGCTTTCGTGTCGGGCAAATCCTCGCCGCTGCCCCCGCTGGCGCTCCAGTTCGCCGACTTCGCCGAATGGCAGGAGGACCGGGCGGCGGTCGGTGGCTTCGACGACGATCTCCGCTACTGGCGCGAACGCCTCTCCGGCCCGCTGCCCGTGCTCGACCTGCCCACCGACCGGCCACCGTCGCCGAGCGTGCGGGCCCGCGTCGCGCCGGCCGGCACGCGTTGGCGAACGCTGCCTAATGGGCTCGCCGCCGCGCTGAAGACGTTCGCCGTACGCGAGGGGGTCAGCGCGTACATGCTCCACCTCGCGGCGTTCGCGGCGTTGCTCTCGCGCTACGACGCCAACGGCGGGGAGGACATCCTCATCGGCACGCCGTCCGCCGGTCGCTCCCGGGCGGAGATCGAAGGGATCGTCGGGCTCTTCGTCAATCCCCTCCTGCTGCGCATCGACCTCGCGGGGCGGCCGACGTTCGGCGAGCTGCTCGCCCGCGTGCGGCGGAACGTGCTGGAGGCGTTCGAGCACGCCGAGGCGCCCTTCGAGCGCGTGGTTGAGGAACTCGCCTCGCGCCGGCTCCAGGTCAATTTTCAGTACGCCAACGCTCCTCTGCGCCACACTCGGGCGGGCGGGGTGGAGTTTATGCCGCAGGACCCGCCGAGCGGCGGCGCGATGTACGAGTGGGACGCCACCGTCCGCGAAGACGGACGGGGCGTGGTGTGCGTGGGCATCGAATACGACGCGGGGCTGTTCGACGCCGCGACCGTGGATTGGGTGCTGGCGGATTATGAAAGGCTTCTGGCTGTCATCGCCGCGCCGCAGGGTATGACGGCCGATGTCCGACGGGTGGCGTTGACGGCGCCAGTTGGAAACGCTCTGCACGCGGCGCGTGGGCAGATGCCGACAGCCAGCAGCAAGTGGGCGGAGCCTTTTCTTATGGCGGACAGCCGAGGCGGCACGCTGATGGTCGCCGACCGCTTCGGCGAAGCCGCTCCTGTCGGCGTGCCGGGTGAGATCCTCGTGGACGGCCGCCGTACCGGCGATCTCGGCCGCCGCACGGCAGACGGCGGGGTGCGGTGGCTCGGTCCCATGAACGCGCAGGTGCGTGCCGAAGGGCAGCGCGTCGATGCCGTCGGTGTCGAGGCGGCGCTCCTCGCGCATCCACACGTCTGCGAGGCACTCGTGCGCGGGCGGACGGCGTGGGTCCGTGCCAACGGCGCGCCGGCGGCACTCCTCAGCCCCGAGCAACTCCGCGCCTTCCTGCGTGAACGCCTGCCCGAATCCTGGCTGCCGACAGCTTACGCGGCGATCGAACGTTTCCCGATGACCCCCGAGGGTTGGCTGGACGAGGCTCGCCTGCCGGCCGCGTCCGCCCCGCCTGCGAACGACCCGACGGCGGGTGACGGTGCGCCGTACCTGACGCTTCACTTCCAGTTGATCGACCTCTGGCAGGAATTGCTCGGTGTTCCGCGGATCGGCATCCACGACGATTTTTTCGCGCTGGGAGGCAATTCTTTGCTGGCGATGCGGATGCTCGCGCGCGTCGAGGCGCTCAGCGGCAAGACCCTGCTGCCCGCGACACTTTTCCGCCAGGCGACCGTGGAGGGGCTGGCCGACGCGCTCCTGCAACGGGGCGGGGACGGTCCGCCGCCGGAGTTGATCGCCATCCAGGATCAGGGCACGCGGACGCCGATCTTTTACCTGCACGGCGACATGACCGGCGGTGGCTACTACTGCTTGAAACTTTCTCGCCGGCTCGGGGATGACCAGCCCTTCTACGCGCTGCCTCCGGCCGAGATCGCCACCTGGCGCCAACGCCCCGAGATCGAGGCGCTCGCCACGCGCCACGTCCGCGCGATCCGCGCGGCCCGGCCGCGCGGGCCGTACATCGTTGGCGGGTTTTGCCTGGCGGGATTGATTGCGCTGGAGGTCGCGCGGCAACTGACGGCCGCGGGCGAGACGATCGAGCGATTGTTCCTCGTTGATGCCACCGCACGCAACCGGCGTTCCAAGCGCCTGCGCCGCGTGGCCGAACGCCTGGGGCGGCTGCGCGGATGGGATGCGTCGCGGCGGCTGTACCATTTTTGCCGGTGGCACTTCCTGTCCGAACGCTTCGAGCGGTGGCGCAAAATGGGCCTCACCGGGCAGCTCGGGATCGCGCGGCGGCGACTGGCGGGCCTGGCGCGGCGGCTGCGGCGCGCCCCGGTGCCAGAGCCCGTCGTTGCGGTGAATCCGGCCGCCGACCTCGCCCCACGCGACCGCGGCGGGTCGGCGGAGGATGGTTCGTGGTTCGATCCGCGGTGGGACGTTCCCCTGGTTTTCCTGTGGGCGGAGGGGGGGTACGAAGCCGGGCGGTTCGAGGGACCGGCGACGCTGCTGCTGTCGCACGATCTGATAGGCTCCGCCGCCGGCGAACCCGTCGAACGCGAATGGGCCAAGCGTCTGCCCCGGCTCAGCACCCATCCGCTCGCGGGCAGTCACCTGGGTTCCATCACGGAGCACGTGGACGGCCTCGCGGAGACGCTGCGCACGGTGCTCGCGGGCGACCTCACCGCACCGTGAGCAGCGCCTGCCCCTCGTCGAGTAATTGCGCCGCGGCCTGGACGAGCATGGGGTCTGCTCGGGATCATTGTCGTCTAAGACATCCCCCTGCGGCGCAGGCACGCCTGAGCCGTCGGCTTCCTGGACGGCGGCGCGGATGATACAGCCTTCCATGATGCGTGGTCTGAGATCGCTGCCGCGCATGGTCAGGGCGGTGGTAATTGGATTGTCGGCATCCCCCGTAGCTCACCGCGGTGTAGACGACCGCTTCGTAAAATAGAGGGCCGGAGAAGGAACGCGCGGCCAAGACCCTCTTGCAGGCGGCTATCCGGCGGCCTACAAAGGAACGATGCCGCCGCCCTTCCCTCTCCCGGGCGAACTCCTGCCGCACCGGTCGCCGATGCTTTTGCTGCAGGCCGTGCGTGCGCACGGGCCGGGGGAGACGATCTGCGAGGCGTGGTTCGACGAGGGGTTCGCCCGCGCGTGCGGCGGGACGGTGTCGGCGGCGTTCGGCCTCGAACTAATCGCGCAGGCGGCGGCGGCCCACCACGCGCTCGCGCAAATCGCGGCGGGCGGGACGCACGTCCGCGCGGCGCGGGGATTGTTGCTCGGCAGCCGTCGATTAAACCTCCGCGCGCGAGATTTGCCAGTGGGTAAGACGCTCCTGGTTACCGTGCGCGGAGGTGGCGAGCCGCCAAATCTGGGCGGCCTAATTCGCTTCGAGGGCAGCGTCGAGGATGCCAGTGGGGAGACGCTCGTCAGCGGCGACGCCACCGTGCTCGAAATGCGTCCGGACGCGGCGGCGGTCTGAACAGGCAACGTGGTTGCCGGTCGTCCCAATTGAGAGAGACGAGGGTCTAAAGCAGTCCCCAATTTCCTCTACTGGACGTTCCCAAGCCCGGAGAATCTAGGGACTGCCTCGGAGAGGCATCCCTACCTCGGTGACGAACGCCGCGCAGGTGCAGCGGTCACCTAGCCGGGAACGTCGAGAAATATTGCTCGAAGAATCGTTCCGGCTGCACCCTCAGCGCGACCTCGTGCGGGCCGCTCGGTGCGGAGGGTTGCCATTCGGTTAACCCATCTGCGGCGACGCTCACCCGGCCGCGCTCGAAGCCGCAGACCGCGTCATCAAAAATCGCCGTTGCCGCCAAAGGATCGTGGAAGACCACCTCGTCGTGTTCCGCGAACCACGCTCCGGCCAGGTCGAGCACCGTTCGCAGGAGTGGGGAGGCCTGGAACCGCCGATGCACCTCATTGGCGGGCAGCCGTACCTGTTGGGTTGCGTCTAGGCCGACCGAACGATGCACCGCCGGCCGCGCGGCGTAGACCATCGCCGTGGCGTGCGGGTCGAGCTTGGCGTTCCACTCGCACGGCGGCAAACCCGGGACCCGGTCGGAAAACCGCCCGCACATCAGCACGAGCGCTCCGAGCAGGGCGGGGATTTCCTCGTCGGCGGCGAAGAGCGCGGCGACGTTGGTCAGCGGACCGATGCAGAGTAGGGTGATTTCGCCCGGGTGTGCCCGGATCGTGCGGCGCAAAAACTCGACCGCCTCGCCGCGTGGGAAGTCGGTGTCGTGCGTCCAACGGGCGAGCGCCCCGGCCTGCTGGACGCGGGGCTGCTGTTCAGCGATGAGCAGCGGCAGCCGGCGGCCCGGGTAGATCGGCACGCGCCGGCCCGCGACGCGGCAAAGCGCGGACGCGAGTTGGGCGCGCTCGACCGTGTCGCCAGTGACGGTCGTGATGCCTAGCAGGTCGCAATCCGGATTCGCCAACAGGTAGGCGAGGCACAAGGCGTCGTCGATGTCCGAGCCGATGTCGGTGTCGAGGAGAATCTTCGTAGCCACGGATAGATCAAGATCAGGCGGCGACCGTTTCCGCCGGCTTTTCTGCCGGACGCTTCACGGCGAAATCCACCGGCGGCACCACCGGCCACCGGCGTTGGAGCCGGCACACGAGCAGGAACAACCAATACCGCCACCGCACCCTCCACGGTGGGTCGGCGTGGCCGGCCACGAGCGAGTTGATCGCCGGGAGCATCTGCAACGGAGCCTGCCGCTCCATGAACACCGCGAAACTCGCGTTGTCATAAAA
>CAXUIU010000093.1:6833-11238 GCA_964250955.1 uncultured Chthoniobacterales bacterium
GTCATAAAAGGCGAGCACGAGCCGCTCCAGGTTGGCGACGTTGCGGCCGAGCCGGCGCGTGTACCGCCACCGTTGGAGGAACGACAACGGCCGCCTGCCGCGATTGTGGGCCAGGATAATCTCTTGGCTCGCCAGCTTGGCCGAAAAGAGCGCCAGGAACACGCCCGTGGAGAACATCGGGTCCAGAAAACACGCCGCGTCACCAACGAGTGCCATCCTTGGCGCCACGAACCGCCGCGCGCGGTAGTTGTAATCCGCCGTCGCGTGAACCTCCCCGAGCGGCACGGCGTCTTCCATCGCGCGGCACATCTTCTCCGAGTCCGCGACGACCTGCCGAAACACGGCCTCCGGTTTGGACCGGGAGGCGCGCAGCTGCTCGGTGGGCACGACCACGCCGACGCTCGTGCGTTGGGCGTCGAGGGGGATCAGCCAGCCCCAGCCGTCGGCGTGGCGGGTGATGATGATGTTGCCACCTGCCTGGCCCACCCCGCGCCGGACCCCGGTGAAATGCCCATAGAGCGCGATCCGCTTGTCGAGCGCGGGGTTGGCCGGTGCCGTGGCGATGGGTTTGTCGAAGAGCCGGTCGCGCCCGCTGGCGTCCACGAGATACGTGCAGCGCACGGTCTCACTTGCAGCCCCGAGCGTGATCTCGTAGCCATCCCGGCCGGTGGGGCGCACGGCGGTCACGCGGGTTTCCTGGCGAACGGTGCAGCCGAGTTCGGCGGCGTGTTCGAGCAACAGGAGGTCAAAGCGCGCACGCTCAACTTGATACGTGTATTCCAAGTCCGGCAGCATCCCCCGAGCGAACTCAACGTGCCGGGGCAACGCGCTGCGGTTGCCGACGTGGAACTCCGCACCGTACTTGCGCACGAAACCCGCGCGCTCGACTTTGTCCCACGCGCCGGTCTCGCGCAGGACCGAGTTGGCGACGGGCATCAGGGATTCGCCGATATGGAAGCGCGGGAATCGCTCCTTTTCCACGATGAGCACGCGCAGTCCCGCCCGGGCGAGATACGCCCCGGCCGTACTGCCGGCGGGGCCGCCGCCGATGATCAGGGCGTCGAAATCAGGGGTGAGACGGGGAACGTTCACTTCGGCGGCAACGTGCCGAAAAACCGCCGCGAAGTCAAAAAAACTCGCACCGGGAACAGGTTCTTTCCTGGGTGTAATTTGGTGTGATAGCTAGCATGATAGCGTTTGACGCTTCGATATCCCAACACTACTCTGCGCGCCTCATGGCAACCCAAACTAGCGCATTAGATAAGATCGAAGAACTGCAAAAGCAGATCGAAACCCTCAAGCAGCAAGCGATTGATGAAGTAAAGCAGAAGCTCTTCGACGCGCGCCGCCAAGTCACCCAACTAGAAGAAGAACTCGCCAACCTTACCGGTCGGGAAACGGCGGAAGCGCCCCGCGCCGCGCGCACGCGCCGGCCGTCGATCACCGATGAACACTTACGCGCCTTCGTGCTCAAGGCGATGGCCGACCATGGCAAGCACGGCCTCAACGCCAAGTCCCTCGCCGACAAGGTAGGCCAGGACGCACTGCGAATTCGCAAGTTCATCAAGAACAATCCCAAGATTCTCAAGCGACAAGGCAGCGGGCCGGGCACCAAGTTCTTCCTGCAATAACGCTCGCGTTGAAGGCAGCTTGAAAAGCTTCACGTGGGAGTGAGCCTTTCTGAACAGGCTATAGTAGTGGCTGGTCGCCACAGTCGGTAGGGGTGCGTCTTCGACGGGTCCCTGACTCTTCCAGAAAATTTAGGGACCGCTCAGAGAGCCGTCCCTACCAATTGTTTGGACGCCGCGCAGACGCGGCGGGAAGCGGACTTGCGATTCGTTCGCATGACCCCGCTCGCCGAAAATCTCTGGCTGTTCCCTTACCCGCTGCGCCTGCTCGGAGCGGACCTCCGACGCAATGTTACGGTGATGCGGCTGGCCTCAGGGGACCTCGTGATCCACTCCACGGGGCCGTTCACGCCGGAGGACGTGGCGGCGATCAACGCCCTGGGCCGGCCACGCTGGCTGCTGGACACGATGCTGCGTCACGAGACGTTCGCCAAGAACGGGAAGCAGGCTTTCCCCGAGGCGACGTACCTCGCGCCGGAGGGTTTTTCAAAGGGGGCGGGTTTTCCCACGCAGCCATTAATCAACCAATCCGATTGGTCGGGCGAGATCGAGGTCCTGCGGCTCGACGGCGTGCCGAGCATGGAGGAACACGTCGTCCTGCACCGGCCCACGGGCACGCTGATCGTGGCGGACCTGATCTTCAACTTCGGGCCGGAGGTATCCGCGTGGACGCACCTCCTGATGACCGTCGCCGTCGGTGCGAAGCACGACCCGGGCATGGCGCGTTCGATCCGCTGGACGGCGAAGGACAAGGAAGCACTCCGGGCATCGCTGGCGCGGATGATGACGTGGGACTTCGACCGGCTGATCGTCGGGCACGGCGACCCCATCGCCACCGGGGCCAAGGCGCAGGTCGCCGCGGCGTTGGCACGGGCAGGTTATTAGCGGAGCCTTGCACAAGAGCTTGTCAAAGCGGCGTGTTCGTGTAGAACGGTCGCTTCGAGGTACGGAGCGCGTCCGGTTCTACAACGACGGTTATCATCTATGAAATTGACGAAGCACATTGTGCGTCCGGGAGCCCTCGGGGCGCTGGCGCTGGCGCTGGGCGGACTGGCGGCGGGTTGTCAGCAAGGCGGTGGCGGCTACACCGCTGACCAGCGCGACCCCATCGGGCCCGCTCCGGCCAACATCGCCAGCCCCGGTATCGGCGCGCCGGGCGGCCAGTCCATCGACACGCGCGGCACGGGGACGATCTCCGGCAGCGAGGGCGACGCCAGCCTGGCCAGCGATCCTGGCCCACTCACCCCCGCGGCGGTCGGCGCACGCTGACCCCCGGTAGAGGGCCGGACTGGCCGGCAGCGCGGGAACGTGGAAAGGTGGCGCGATGAACCGCCGCCTCGCTCCTGTTCTGCTGGTCCTGGCCGTTCTCTGGGAAAGCGCTTACGCACCCGCCGCGGAGACGTGGTCGCGCCTGCCCGTGGACGGTGGCGAGGTTGCCCCGGCCCCGCTGCCAGTGGAGGTGCCCGCGGATAGTGCCGCGCTGCGTTACGACGGCCGCTTCGAGCGCACGAACGCACGGGAGCCGGTCTGCGCGTGGTCGGCTTCGGCGGTGACGGTTCGCTTCCGCGGCACGGCGGTGAACGTGCGCCTGGGGTTGGGCGCGAACCGGTTCGTGGCTGCCGTGGACGGCATACCGGTGAAAATCCTCGCCGTTGACAACGCCGTCGAGCGACACCCTCCGTCTGCGCCCGCACCGATCCTGTACGCTCTGGCCAGCGGGCTGCCCATGGGCGAGCACCGTGTGACGGTCTTCAAGGCGACCGAGGCGGCGGTCGGCAACGCGACGTTCGCCGGGTTCCAGCTCAGCGAAGGCGCGACCGTGCTGCCCGTGGCGTCGGCCAAGCGCAAGCTGCTCGTGGTCGGGGATTCGATCAGTTGCGGCTACGGCAACGAAGCCGCGAGTGGGAACGAAAATTTTTCCGTCGCTACCGAGAACGCTTGGTGGACCTACGGAGCCATCGCCGCTCGGGCCGCCGGGGCGGACTACGAGTGCATCGCGTGGTCAGGGCGCAAGATGTATCCGGACAACACGATCCCCGAGGTCTACGACCGCACGTTGCCCACCGAGCCGGGTTCACGGTGGCCGGGCGGCGGACAACCGGCGGACGCCATCCTCGTCAACCTGTGTACGAACGACTTTCACGCCCCGACCCTGCCGGACCGTGCCGGTTGGGTGAAAGCCTACCGCGGGTTCGTCGCCCGGCTGCGCAAGGATGCGCCGGAGGCGACGATCTACTGCGCGCTGGGTTCCATGCTGATGGATGACCCGGGCCGGCCGTCGCTGACGTACGCGCGGCAGTGGATCGAGGAGGTCGTCGCGGACTGCCGCGCGGCGGGCGACGCGAAGGTGCGGTTCCTGGAGTTTGCGACCCAGCGGCCGGCCGACGGGCTCGGAGTAAACAACCACCCGAGCGTCCGGACCCACCAGATCATGGCCGGGGTCCTCACCGGCGCGCTGCGGGCGGACCTGGGCTGGTAAAACCGGGGCGGAACCCCCCGACCATGCGTCTGCCTTTTCTTCCGAGTCTTCGCTGGCTGGTGTTGGTACTGGCGTTATCTGCGGGGTTTGCGGCGGCGTGCGCGGACTGGCGGGAAGTGTTCGCCGGCGGGGGGCGGGTGTTTTTCGTGGACACCGATTGTTACGCGCGGATGACCCGAGTCAGGATCGTTTGTGAGCATCCTGGGAGCATCGTGTCCGCGCACGACTTTGAAAACTACCCCTTCGGCACGCGTCCGCACACGACGGTGCTGCTGGACTACATGATTTGGGCATTACG
>CAXUIU010000094.1:0-11199 GCA_964250955.1 uncultured Chthoniobacterales bacterium
GCGGCTGATGCTCTGGACGGTGCGGAAGAACTGCGGCTTGTAGAGCCGCGTTGCGGTGCCGCCGGGGGAGGCGTTGCGGGTTGCAATGTGGCTTCAGCCACATCGCAATGCCGCCGGTGACATGTTCCACATGGAACAACAAACGCACCGCTTGATCATGAGGCGGTAGATCTGACGTAAGACCAGGCGCGGTACGTCTGGACCGCGCGGCACAACACGTAAAGAGAACCAAGCACGAAGCCGGCGAAAATGATCCATCCGCCGTCGCCACCGAGGAAGCCGCGGGCCACCAACGCAAAAATGCTCCCGAAAGCCGGCAGGAACTGGGCTAGGAAGATCCGCGACACGATGCCGGACTGACGTGTGAGTCCAATCGTCGTGTTATGCACCGCGTCGGCAGAGAGCATCCCGCGCCAAGGGAAGCCAGCGACGACCACCTCGTCCCATCGGAGATCGACAAGGGCGAACCACTGGGAAACTGCACCTGCCGCTGGTCGATCCGGAAAAGCGAGACGTAGGTCGTGGTCACCCCACCGCTATTCCCGCCGCCACTGACGCGGCTGGTGTTCTGGCAGTGGCTGGCGGTGCCGCGGAGAGTTTCCATGCAGGGAGCCTACACACCGAACTCCTCGCGTACGACTTCGAAAGCCGCGTCGGCGGCGGCGAGCGTTTCGTCGATGTCAGCCGGCGTGTGCGCAGCGGACAGGAACCAGTTGTGGTGCGGGTGGAAGAACACGCCGCGCTTGACCGCTTCCCGGCAAAACGTCTGGTTGCGCAGAAAATTGCGTTCCTGTGCGAAGGACAGGAAGGGCATCGCGTCCGCCCCCGTGTAGTGGATCGGCAGACCGTGCTTGTCGGCGAGGCGTTGAAGTCCTTCGCGCAAGGTCGCGCCGGTGCGGGCGAGTTGCGCGGGTACGTCATCGCGTTCGATCACATCGAGGGTTGCCAAGGCCGCGGCCATGGGCACGGCGTTGTTCCAGAACGAACCGGTGAGGAACACCTTACCGGCGGCCTTGGAAAGTTCGGCCCGGCCGAGCGCGGCGGAGAGCGGGTGGCCGTTGGCAATGGCCTTGGAGAAACAGGTGATGTCCGGCTCGAAGCCGAAGAAGCGGTGCGAGCCGCCCAGGTGCAGCCGGAAGCCGCAGCGCACGTCGTCGAGGATGAAGACCACGCCCTCGCGGCGGCAGGCGGCTTCGATGCCCTTCAGGAACCCCGGGTCAGGCAGTGCGCTGTCGCCGAAGGCCGGGTGGTGGAACGGCGTCAGGATGGTCCCGGCGACTTGGCCACGGTGGGTCTTCAGGAGGCGCTCGAACGCGTCGAGGTCATTCCACGGGAAGCCGTGGATGTGGGCGTAGTCCTCCTCGATCAACCCGCCGTGGCCCGGCGTACACCAAGCGTGGCTGCCGTGGTAGGCGCCGTGGACCATGAGGATCTTTTTGCGGCCGGTGTGTTCGCGGGCGACCTGGAGCGCCCAGGTGGTCATGTCGGAGCCGTTCTTGCCGAAGACGGACCAGGCGGCGAAGTCCACCAGGGAGACGAGGCGCTCGGCGAGGTCCACCATGAGCGGCGTGGGGTGGTTGAAGCAGTCGCCCCGGCGGCGTTGCGCGTCGGCGGCGGCCTCGACTTCAGGGTGCTGGTAACCGAGCACAAGCGGGCCGTAGCCGCAGAGATAATCGATGTATTCGTTGCCGTCCGGGTCGCGGTAGCGGCAGCCTTCACCGCTGACGGCGTAGTAGGGCGAGGCGGTGGGCAGCGTGGCGGCGGGGTTGGTGTGGCCGAAGATGCCGCCGGGAATCACATGCGCGGCACGGTCGAACAGGGCCAGGGATCGAGAGAAGGAGCGGGACATGGGATGTGCTTCCGAAGTTTAAGCAGAGAATCCAGGGGGTGGCTCGGAGAGCCATCAGGACCTTGGAGGCGAACGTCTGCGGCGTGGGAGAGTCTACCCCGCCCCGCCGCTGAACGCCACCGCAGGCGTGGTGCCCTCAGGTTTCAGGTAGCGTTCCACGCGGTCCATCGCCACGCTCAGGCCGTCCGCCAACGGTACCAGTCCCTGCACCACGACCTGCCCGCGGCCAACGGCGGCGTTGGGGTCCAGCGTGCCGAGCAGCGCGGCCTCGACCGTCGGCCGGTCCACGAACGTGATCGCCACGTCGGGTTTTTCGCTGTCGGGCAAAGCGCCCGGTCCGGAGGTCATCCGGCCGCGCGACCACCGGACCCAACCCGTTAGTCCCAGACCCGGCGCGCGGATCTCGGCCGTGCCGTCCGGCGTGTGTCCGAGCGTGTGACGCGCGACGGGATCGCCCTCCGCCAACACCGGCACCGCCCCGAGCAATACGCGGAAGAGCAGCCGCAGGTGGCGTTCGAGATAGGCGGGGTCGTTTTCCAACAAGCCGGGCGCGGGCTGCAACGCCGCGTCCAGGAGCTTCGCCAGCTTCGTGAACGGCCCCACGCGCGCGACGTTCCAGAATCCGTCTGTCGGCAGCGGCGGCAGGGCGCGGCGGTTGAGAAACGTGCGGTTGAGCTGGGTCGCCGACAGGAAGCGCAACGTCAGCTTAGCGGGCACGTCGCCGTGTGGATGCACCGTGAGGCTGCCATCCCCGGGCGAAACCAGCGTGGCCGCCGCGCCGTGGCGTCCGCCGAGGATCAGCCGCAACGAGAAATCCCAACCGGCCGCCAGCGTCCGCGCCTCGGGCGAGAGCTTCACAAGTTCCCCGAGTGCAGGCAGCACCGCTTGCAGGTGCAGACGGGCCAACAGACTCTGGAACGGGAGACCTTCGGCCACAGGGAACCTCAGGGGGTTGAGGCGTACCAGCCCGGCTCGTCGCGGTCGGTGCGGCGTCCCCCTTCTTTCTGTCGGGCTGCGGAGGCAGGTGTGGCGGGTGGGACAGGAGGCGGCAGATCGGCGGCGAGGTCAACAATCATGCGCAGTACGTCTGTCGGGTGCTGCGACGGGCGACTGGCAACGAGACTCTGCTTGACCCGGACGTATTCCTCCGGCCGCTCGGCCCAACGCGCGAGGATCGTGGGGAGGTGGGAAGGCCGGTAGATTTCCGTGCCGAACGCGTGCCGCTTGGCGAAGCGCAGCGTGATGAACTCCTGCGGCATGAAGCCGCCCAGGTTGTTGAAGATGATCGGGCAGCCGCTGACGATGGCCTCGCTCGTCGTGCCCGTGCCCGGTCGCGCCACGATGGCCGAGGACGCCTGCATGAGCAGGTGCATCATGTGCGAATGCGGCAGGGCCAGCACGGGCAGGGACGGATGGTCCTTCGCCCAACGGCGCACGGTTTCCAGCGAGTGTGTGTCACGCCCGCACAGCGCGATGATCTGCAAATCCTTCCGCGGCTGCTGGAGGTGGATGGCGTTGAGCAGCGCCAGATGGTTGTGCGCGCCGTGCTCGCCGGTGGAAAGCAGCAGGGTAAATTTGTCCGGGTCCAGTCCCATGCCGTCCAGCAGCGTAGCGCGCTCCCCCGGAGACAGGCCTGGACGGTAGAAACTCGGGTTGAGCAGGAAGCCACCTACGAGCGCCTTCTCCGCAGGCATCCCCAAGCGGCGCGCCATCTCGCACGTCTCCGACACCGCACCGATGAAAAGGTCCGCCGCCGGGTTGACCCAATGGCGACTGAACCCGTAGCCACCGAAGAGTTCGCCGCAGTACGTCACGCACCGCACGTTGCCCGCGCCGAGGTGTGCGCGCGCTTCCTCGAAAAACCCGTGGTTGAGCGAGCCGTGCGTGCTGATGACGACCTGCGGGCGCACGTGGTCGAGGATCGCGCGGAATCGTTCCACCCCCAGCAGCCGTTCGCGCGAGGAGTGCAGCCCGGCGACTTCCAGGAAGTTGAAGTAGACGTGGTGCGCCCAAGGAACGTGGCGCTGGATGCGGTTATACAGACCTACGCCGAATCGGTATAAGCTGTGGGTGTTCTCCAGGACCTTGTGGATCTGGATCTCGTCGACGGCCTCCGCGCCGAGTTTCTCGTGCGTCCAGTGCACGAACGAACTGGCACGCATGTTATGCCCGCCGCCGGTACTGGAAGTAAGGATGAGGGTGCGCAAGATGAAGTGGCTTCACGCAGAGACGCCGCGGAAGATCATTGAACCCGGTAGCAGTCGTGCGGTTTCGCTTGTTTGTCGGGCTTTTCTCGCAAATTCCGTGCTGGCACTCTTTCGTGTGACTACTTTGTCTTTACCTTTTCGTGCGCCCTCCGCCGGGCGGATTGGACGAAATAGAGCACATCGCCGAGCAGCGGTACACTGAAAACCGCGCGTCGTCCCCCCACCCCGCCCGGGTCGAAGGGGGAGCGAAAGAAGAAGAGCGCCAACAGGAAACAGCTCGGCGGGAAGGCGATGGTCAGCGTGAAATAATTGCCGATGTGGAAGATCACCAGCAACGCCGCCCACGGCCGCGACCACGCCGGGCGGAACGCCACGAGCACCGAAAAAAGTTCCAGGTACACGGCGAAGGGCATCGCGGGCCAGGTCAGCCAGGGGTGTTCGATGATCCACGCGCCCAGGAGGCTCTGAGAATCGGTCTGGAGCAGGCGCTGGGCGATGTGCGCGCCGAGCGCGCCGGGCGCGAAGGCGTTGGGCTGTCCTCGGGCGAGTTGGTAGAGCGCGCCGCCGAGCTTGCCCACCCCGCTCATCGTGTACGAGAGCAGCACGACGGTCCCGGCGGTCCAGAAGACCAGGAGCGTCCCCTGCCGGAGCGCGCGGCCGGTGCGCGGGGCGGAACGTTCCCACCCATGCGGCAGCAGGACGAACACCATGGAAAGCAGCACGGGCAGGTGCATGCTGTGGCCGATCTTGCCGTAGGAATTCTTGAGCGCGACGTATTCCAACAGCCCGAGGCTGCACAGGACCCGCGCCGTTCGCCAGCCCGGCAGCGCGGCGGCGAGGAGGCTCGTGCCCAGGAAAAACGCGAACACCGCACGGATGGCGTTCGTGCCGTCGCCGCTGGACGACAGCCAGCCCACGGGCCAGAGCGGGTGGAAGGCAGAACGCGCGGCGTAGACGGGGATCTCGGTCAGCTGCGCCACGGCCAGGTAGAGCACGAACGCGTAGAAGGCATGCACAAGGCCCTGCGCCAGCGTGAAGCGCCGGGTGTGTTCCACGAAGACCCCGGCGACAGGAAGCGATGGCTCCAGCGGCGCGGCGAGCCGGCGGCGCAGGCGACGCAGGAAGGCGGTGGTGGCAGCCTCAGGGTTCACCGTTGGTAAAGGCGCGCAGGGTGGTGGTCTCGCGCACGCGGCCGGTGCGCCAGCGTTCGACGGGCGAGTATTTCACGCGCACAAGGTCGTAACCCGTGATGCGCCCCTCGAAGTCGGCCTCGATCTGTCGGCGCAGGGCGCGGCTGGCGTCAGCGTCGCGGCGTTCCTCGGCGGTGCCGAGTTGTTGGATGAGTTCGTGGAACACGACGGAGTGCGGATGGCGCACGAGGGAATCGGCGGTGCGGAACGAACGGCCGGGAGTGGATGGGTCGTCGCCGGCGGTGTGCAGCACGAGGTCGAACTCGTTCCCCCGCCCCGGCACCAGCGAAAACAAAAACCACGACGCGAACGGGAACACCTCGTGCGAGGGCAGCAGCGTTCCCCCGAGCCCGACGATGAACATGAACGCCAGCGCCGCGACGGCAGCGAATTGCAGGCGGCGGTAAGAACGCATAAAGACGATGCGGGAGGCGGGATATAGAATGAGGCCGGAAAACAAAAAGCGGAAGGGGAGCAACAATTTTCTTTTTCTGCCTTCGTCCCGCATCCCGCATCCCGCATCCTCTTCTCCATGGCTCGCATCCTCTACGGCGTGATGGGCAACACCTACGGCCACGTCATGCGCACGCAGGCCATCGTCGAGCGGCTCCTGCCCGAGCACGAGTTTCTCTTCGTCGGCGGCGGGCGTGTGCCGGAGACGCTCGGGCCACGCGGGCGCGGCTGGCGCGTGCACGAGGTGCCGGTGCTGCGCACGGTCCACCACCAGGGGCGCGTGTCGGTGTCGCGCGTCATTGGTCAGATCGCCGGGCGATTGGTGGAACTCCCCCGCGTCCTGGGCGAGCTGCGCGGCGTCATCGAGGATTTTCGGCCGGACCTCGCCATCTGCGACCGGGAATTTTACTTGCCCATCGCGTGCCGGCGCGCGGGGCTGCGGTGCGTATCGCTCGACCACTCGCACGTGCTCAAGGCGTGCCGCTACCCGGTGCCCACGTCCGAGCGGCTGAGCTGGGGGCTGGCGATGCTCAACGACTACCTGCTTTTCGACTTCACGCGGCACCATCTCATCGTCAGTTTCTTCCACCCGCCGCGGCGTCAACGCCGCGACGTAGACGCACTCCTGCCGCCCGTCCTGCGTCCGGCGGTGACGGCGACCCCACCCGGGGTCGGCGAGCACATCCTCGTCTACCAGACCAGCGCGACGTTCCGACCGCTGCTCGAACCGCTGAGCCAGCTCGCGCGCCCCGTGATCGTCTACGGGTACGGCGCAGAGCGGGAACACCGCCGCGGCAACCTTACTTTCAAACCGTTCGACGACCAGGAAATCCTCCGCGACCTCGCCACCTGCGCCTATGCGGTCGTCAACGGCGGGCACAACCTGATCTGCGAGGCGCTGCACTTCGGCAAGCCGGTGCTGTGCTTCCCGATCCGGCGGTTGTTCGAGCAGTTCATCAACGCGTGGCACGTGCGCGAACTCGGGTATGGAATGTTCTCGACCGACCCTCGGCCGGGCAAGGGCATCTTCGACGCGTTCGAGCGTGATCTGGAACGCTTCCGCGCGAACCTCGCGGCGAAGGCGGGGACGTTCGACGGCACGGCGCAGGTGGTCGAACGGGTGCGCGGGTTGGTGGGCGGCTAAGGTGCCGGGCTCGCCGGAGGCCGCGGTTTGGCGCGCTGTCGTCGGACTGGTGGTGGGTTGCCCGACGGAGGGTCAGCCAGCTTGTGGAGGTTCGGCAGCAATCCCTCCGAACTGTCCTCCTTCCACTCGTAAGGGTAAGCTTCCAACTGGTGCACAAGCAGCCGCGCGAACGCCGGGTTGGGCGTCTTCTGCAAGAGCGGCAACGCCTCGGCGGCCCCGGCCAAAACCTGTTCGTGGATGATGCGCCCGATCTCCGTGGCGTCGTCGTGGACGGGACCTTCCTGCGCGGCGAGCGCGTCCTGCAAGTCCCACAGCCGCACCTCCGCGCGCATCAGGCTGAAGAGGTGCGACTCGAACGCGTGGTTGACGCGGAGGTCCGCCCACGGCGATTCGAGGGGCGAGTAGAGGGCGAGTTCGTTGGAGAGCGCGGCGAAGCGTCCCCGGCCGGTCGGCGACGGCGACGCGGCCGGCTCCTGTCCGCGCGCGCCACCGATGAACGCCGCGGCGGCAACCAGGAGAAGGAAGGCGCGGCGCATCGCTTCAGCGATGGTCCACGAGTTCTTCGGTCGGGAAGCGCACCTTCGGCAGGCTCGCCGCGCCGTCGTCCTGGGCGCGGTGGCCGACGGGCGCGAGCACGACCGAGCGGTAGCCCTGCGCGGTCAAGCCCAGGATTTCGTCGTACTTGTCGGTCTCGAAGCCTTCCATCGGGCAGATGTCCACGCTCGTGAGGGCGGCGATAGTCATGAGTTGGCCGAGCGCGATGTACGCCTGGCGCGCGCACCATTCCTTGACGACGGCGTGGCGCGGACCCTGGACCACGTCGCCTTTGATGACCTTGCCGAACCCTTTTTTGAGGTGGTCCACGTCGGTGCCACGCACCTGGCTGACGCGTTCGAGGTAGTGGTCCACGTCGGCCTCGGTCACGTCGGTGCGCGACGCGAAGACGACGAGGTGCGAACAATCGGCGACCTGTCCCTGGCTGTAGGAGACGGCCTTGAGCTTGTCCTTGAGGGCCTGGTCGGTGACGACGATGAACTTGTACGGTTGGAGGCCGTACGAGGAAGGCGAGAGTACGAGCGCCTGCTCGAACTTGGCCCATTCCTCGGTGGAAAGCTTGCGGGTGGGGTCGAACTTCTTGGTGGCGTAGCGCCAGTGGAGCGCGGCGAGGGCGGCGTCGGCGGGAAGGAGCGGTTGGTCCATAAAGAATTGGAGAACCAATACCTTCGCACCGCGCACGAGGGGCGCAACCGATGGCGCGGTGTTTGGCGATCGCCGTGCCACGGTGTTCGCTCTAACATGAGGGCGGGATCAGCGTCGTAGAATCTTCCCCCGAGATCATGGGAAGGGCGCTTGTTTTCGTCGGCACCAGGATGCCAGTGGAAACGTTGATGGACTACCTCGAAGCGGGCGATTCTATCCAGGAGTTCCTAGGCGACTTTCCGACCGTCTCGCACGTGCAAGTGATCAGCGCGCTCAAGATGATGAAAGGCAGCCCCTGGCAGGCGCGGCCGGACGGTGAAGGTACTCCTTGATGAATGCCTGCCCCGGAGGCTGGCTGCCTGACGGCAGCAAGCTCAGCAACAAGGCCGGGGCGGGGCAGGCGTGGAACTCACTGATGACATCAGTTGCCCCGGCCTGTTCGCTGCAGCGCCGGGTTAGGCGCAGCGTTATCCATGGATCCCCGCATCATTGATTCCTCCGTCGAGTGAACCGGACACCATAATAGAATGTCCCCCAAAGAGGTCGCCATCTACATACCAAAATTCAAACGCCCCTTCGCAACTGACCGTGATTGACTCGAGTGAGACCCGTTCAAGGAACTCCTCCTTGCTGAGTTCGGCTTCGTCCTCGTCAAGCCAGTTGCCGTTCTTGAGGTCGAGAAGCTCCTTGAGCATGTAATCGCGAATGTTTGCATCCCATCGTTCCTGTTCGCTCCAAAGCGTTTGAGCGTGTGCGAGACTGTCCTGCGGAAATGTCTCCTCACCTGAGTCGGAGTTTAAGGCTAGGCGGACGGGGTTCGCTCCCCAAGAAGTCTGTGCTTCATGCCAGTTGACGAGGCGATCCAGAGTAAACGTGCCGAACTGTTGGTTTTCTGTGGTCGCCGGCGTGCGTAAATCGTCGGCAATCCGGAAAAGTTCATCTCTCGTTGGGGATTCAGGCAGCACAGCATAAAGCAATGCTTGTGGTTCCCCGAAGAGCGAATCCTCAACGAGACCCACTTCCAATGCGACGACGCCGTAGTTCGGAAGGCGTTCGCGGTAAGATGCCAATTCGCCGTCATCGATATCGCGCCGCACCAGCACCTTCCGTCGCTGCACGGGGCCATCTGGGTTGGCCCACACCGCAAGTGAGAACGTCATGTGCCAAAGAATGTCTCCTTGGGACTTGCCCGCGCCAACGCCAGATGGATAGACGACGCCGTGGATGATGCGGTGAGGCGCATTGCGGAGCGAATCCATCAGCTGATCGAATTCTGGATTGGGCATGGGCGGTAAATGCGCCTGACGCCTCCAAGCTCAGCGACAGGCAGGGCGAAAACAAGCGTGGAAGAACACGGGAAGCCTTACCGCCCTGCCTGTTCGCTGGAGCGCGTTGTTAGGCAAAGGGACGGAACCGTCGCAGCAGTTTCCGGCCGGGAAAACGCCACCAACCGATGGTGGTGACGACCAGAATGAAACCTGCATAGAAGAGCATATGCTCGGTGATGCCGGGCACCAACACCGCCAAAGCAGGGTTGGAAGGTCGGTAGAACACGGAAACCGACGCTCCTACTGGATATCGTGCAGCAACTCTCTCTGCCCAATTCTGATCGTTACCAAAACCGGAGAGCCAAATGCGGCTACTCTCGTAAGACACGCTGTTGACGCTGTAGCGATATGTCGCCTCCGGCGAGTAGCTCACACCACGCCCTTGATGAGCAACCACGTGAGAGGTCAAGATGGTCCCAGGCACCTCGGGCCATGAGGAAGAACCCAACGCCAAAATGCCGGATTGGATGCCCGCCACCACGAAGAACGGAGTCATAACGACACAAAGTCCCCCGAACACCCAATCGAACAAATGATTGATGAAGCGCATGATCGCCTGACGCCTCCAAGCTCAGCGACGGCGGGAAGAAAGACGAGCCGCAAAGTCGAACATATCCCCGCCGTTCGCTGGAGCGACAGGTTAGGTTTTCGGGTTGGTGTGGGCGAGAAGAGTCATGGCGCCTTGATGAGTCCATCTATCCCGCGCACTCCACTCAACCTCTTGCCAGTGAATGATTTGCCGCAGTTCATTGAGCAGAGCAGCTGTGGACCCGCCGGTTTCGAGTAGGAAGGATTGTCAGGGCAGCCGGACGATGGCATGATACCCGTCGATGAAGCGTTTCGCCTATCCTAAGCTGAGGGAGCTTTCGATTTGAATCAATTTGGCTGCCGGCCGCAAGCCTTACATTATGAAAACCCTTGTCGCCATCGTTTCCATTGGTTCTCGCACGAAGACGTGCGTGCTGTCGGTCCCGCGCGCGCGCCTTTACGCCGCCCGCCATGGTTACGATTTCACGCTGATCACCGAGGCCCTCCGACCGCAAAGCAGCCGCACCCCTCATTGGGACAAGTTGCTCGTGCCTCAAGCGTTCCCCGGCTACGACCGCTATTTGCTGGTTGACGACGATGTGTTGATCAATCACCGGCTCGCTCCGCCGTTGCCGGATGTT
Source organism: uncultured Chthoniobacterales bacterium (assembly GCA_964250955.1). Classification (GTDB taxonomy): domain Bacteria; phylum Verrucomicrobiota; class Verrucomicrobiia; order Chthoniobacterales; family SZAS-18; genus CAHJWO01. Next base: position 10,541 of record CAXUIU010000094.1, read on the forward strand.
CCCGAGGGGCTCATCGGCATCGTCAAGGAGCCTCTGCCGACCCGGTTTGACCCGCCGATGGAGTTCCTGGGCAACAGCGGCGTGTTGCTGGTTGACGCCGCCGCCGTGGACTTGCTCGATCGCGCTTACAAGATGGGGGTGGTAAAGGGGAAAATTCCCGGTATCGCCGAACAGCCGGCGCTCAATATCACCGGCTGGAACACGGGGCGATTTGTGCGTCTGGACTGGCGTTGGAATTACCTCGTCATGAATGACTGGCTGAGAACGGCGCATCACCAAGTTTATCCTTGGACGTCCAATCTCACCAAAGCGCGCATAGCGAAGCTGACTCTTCTAATCTCCCTGACTTGGTCAAAACTTTGTTCCTTATCCGGCATTCCCAACCGCAACGCTTCAATGGAGCGTCTTAAAGGGAGCTACTTCGTGCACTTGGTTTGGTTTCGCATTGGCGCGAGATGGATCGACTGGCACCTGGGCTGACGCGGTTCCGCTGGGCCTTTCACGGGTTCGTGGGGCTCGAGAGTTCTATGACTGGTTCACAAGGTTGCCATTAATCGCTTGGTCGCGCGAGACGTTCGGCGCTCTCTAGTTTGGCTGGACCGGGCGCAGGTGGCAAAGAGGACGGCAAACACGGTGGCGGAGTTCACTGTTGGCTGCTA
>CAXUIU010000095.1:0-11148 GCA_964250955.1 uncultured Chthoniobacterales bacterium
CCTCATGGAGACACACGAGAAGCTTGCTTGGATGCTCCGCGCCCACTTGGAAGACCACACCGCTCGCACCGACGCCTGAGCGTCCCGCCGCTTTCCCCGAAGAGCCTCCGCAGAAATGCGGGGGCTTTTTTCGTTTCAGACGCTCGACCGCAGGTCATGGCAGGCTGCGGCGCGGCTCACAACCACCCGAACAGCCGCGGCTTCGGCTTGGCCCGCGGGTACAACGCCAGCGCCAGCGCCGTCCCCAACACCCCTGCCCCGAGCACCCACGGCAGCGGGTCGGACGGCTTAGGCGGCAGCCAATCGACGCCGCGCTCGTCAGTGCGGGCGGGTTCGGGCACGTACCGGCCGTGGCGTGGCGGAGCGAAGCTGCGTGCGAACGCCCCCAGTTGAGCCGCCACGTTGCTCCCCTTCATCGGGATGCCGTGGCCGCACGCCAGCACTTCCGGTTCCAGATCGGCCACCTGCCACAGCGACCGCGCGTATTGTTCCCAGTCGCAGATGAACGGCGCGCCACCCTGGGCGATCTCCTGCCGGCTGGTGGCGAGCGCGAAGTAAGAATCCATGTCCACCGTCGCCACGGCATCTCCCGCGAGCAGGACACGGCCTTCCAGGTGGAAGAACACGACGTGTCCCGGCGCGTGTCCCGGAGTGTGCAGCCAGCGCCAACCTTCGGTTCCGGGCAGGTCGCCGGCCTCGTGCGCCGCCGCGCCGGGCGTGTTGTCGGCGGGCAGCGCGCGCAGGCGCGTGCCGAGGTTACGGCTGCCGTAGGGCAGCACCCGTGACATCGTCGCAATCGCTCCGCCGACCGTCGGATCAGGCGGCGGGTAATCCGAACGCCCGGCTAGATAGGGCAATTCCAAACGGTGCGCGTACACCGGCACGCCCCAGTGATCGGCCAGGGCGAGCGCGTTGCCGGCGTGGTCGAAGTGCCCATGCGTCAGGAACACCGCCTCCGGCCGCGAGCGCGGGCCGAAGCGGCGCTCGGCCTTTTCGATAATCGTCGCGGCGAACCCCGGCAGCCCGGAATCCACGACCGCCCACCGGCCATCCGGGTCGCCGATGAAGTACGCGTTGACGAAGCCCGTGGGGACGCGGGCCAGACCGGGACAAACCTCTTGGAGCATAGACGACGCCTGAATCGTCCCCGCGCGACTTGCCGGCCGGCGGAGGATCGGCTTTGCTGGGCGGCGTGCGCCTAGTCCTCGCCCTGATCCTCCTGTGGACGTGCGCGGCGGCACGCGGAGCGGAGTTCTACGTCACGAGCCACGGCTGGCACACGGGGATCGCCGTGCGGCGCGCGGCCGTCCTGACAGACGCCGGGTGGCCGCCGGGCGTGGCGGCGCGCGATTTCGCCGGCTGCGCCTGGCTGGAACTCGGCTGGGGCGACCGGAAGTTCTACATGGCCAAGCATCCCGGGCTCGCCATGGCCGTCAGCGCGGCGCTCGTGCCCGGCCGCAGCGTCCTGCACGTCGCTGGCTTCACCGGGTCGCCCGAGAGCGAGCGAAGCCGCTGGACCGCCCTCGTGCGCGTGCCCTGTACGGACGCCGAGCTTCACGCCGTTTGCCAGGCGCTCGGGGCATCGTTCGAGCGCGGCGCAACTCGGCTCGGACCGGGGCTGTACGGGACGCGGAGCGGGTTCTACGCCGCGCGCGGGCGGTACTGGATCGGGGACACCTGTAATTCGTGGACACTGCGGGTCGCGCGGGCTGGTGGGCTGCCGTTGCGCGTTGGCCCGCGCGGGACGCTCCAGGCCAGCGCCGTCATCGCTCAGGTGCAGCGGGCGGTGGCGAAGCGCACCCGTTGACGCATCCTGGCAACGATGGCTCTTTGGTCGATGCCTCCCGTGACCAACGACGCTCCGCCGGACCACGCGTCGTTGCGCGAGATCATCACCGACGCGCTGCGCTACTGGGAACCCCGCCGCTTGGTTTACAACGCCGTGCTGGCGACCGTCGTGGTCGCACACTTCTGCGCGGCGCTGCCCGCGTCGCGCGGCAGCCTCACCGTGGACAGCCTTCTGTCCCTTTTCCTGCTCGCCGTGGCGGCCAACCTCTGCTACTGCGCGTCGTACGTCGCCGACGTGTTCGCCCAGCTCTCGGGTTTCCGCGCGGAATGGCGGCGCTGGCGCGGGGGGCTGCTGGTTATCGGCCTGGTCTTTGCCGGGGTGCTCACGCGGTTTTTCTCCCTCGGGTTCTTCGCGCTCCCGCCTCCTCGTTGATCCCCGTGACACTCACCGTCGCGCCCGAAGACCCGCGGAGCGAGGTTGCGGCCCGCCTGGTCGCGGACCTCTGCGCCGAGTTGGGAGAACGCTACGGCCGGCCGCCGAGTCCGTTCACCACGGACGAAGCCGCTGAGCCACGCGCGGGCCTGGTGGTGGCACGGCTGGATGGCGAGCCGGTCGGCTGCGGCGCGCTCCGGTGCATCGACACGGCGACCGTGGAGATCAAACGCATGTACGTCGCTCCCACCGCCCGGCGACGTGGGGTGGCGCGGGCACTCCTGCTCGCCCTCGAAGGCCTCGCCGCGCAACACGGCTACACCCGCGTCATCCTCGAAACCGGCGACCGTCAGCCCGAGGCGATGGCCCTGTACCCCGTATGCGGCTACGGACGCACGGCCAACTACGGCCGCTACGTGGGCAGGACGGACGCCGCCTGCTTCGAAAAGCTCTTGCCGGCCCGGTAGCCACGCCAGCCCACCGCGCCGGCGGATCAACGCTAGATTCCCAACTCCGCCTTGGTTTCCGCGAAGCAGCGGATGGCAAGATCGAGGTCTTCCCGCGTGTGCGCCGCCGACACCTGCGTGCGGATGCGCGCCGTGCCTTCGGGCACCACGGGATAGAAGAATCCGACGACGTACACGCCCTTTTCCAGCATCCGCGCGGCGAACTTCTGCGAGAGCGCCGCGTCGCCGAGCATGACGGGCACGATGGGGTGCGTGCCGGGCTTGATGGTCAGCCCGGTCTTTTCCAGGCCGGCGCGGAAGTACCGCGTGTTTTCCTCCAGCCGGTCGCGCAGGGCGGTGGACTCCGTGATCATCTCGACCGCGCGCAGCGACGCCGCCACCACGCAGGGCGCGACCGTGTTGGAGAACAGGTAGGGCCGCGAACGCTGCCGCAGCAGGTCGATGATGGGCTTGCGCGCGCTCGTGTACCCACCGCTGGCCCCGCCGAGCGCCTTGCCGAGCGTGCCCGTGATGATGTCCACCCGGTCCATCACCCCGCAATGCTCGTGCGTCCCCCGCCCCGTCGTGCCCAGGAACCCGGCGGCGTGGCAGTCGTCGAACATCACCAGCGCGTTGTATTTGTCGGCGAGGTCGCAGATGCCTTTGAGGTCGGCGATGTAACCGTCCATGGAAAACACCCCGTCCGTGGCGATGAGCTTGTGGCGCGCACCGGCGGCGTCCGCGGCGCGGAGTTGCGCCTCCAGGTGCTCCAGGTTGTTGTTGTTGTAGCGGAACAGCTTGGCTTTACACAGCCGGATGCCGTCGATTATGCTCGCGTGATTGAGTTCGTCGCTGATGACAGCGTCCTCGGCGGTGAGGATCGTCTCGAAAAGGCCGCCGTTGGCGTCGAAGCACGAGGGGTAGAGGATCGTGTCCTCCGTGCCGAGGAAGGTGGACAGGGAGCGTTCGAGTTCCTTGTGGATTTCCTGTGTGCCGCAGATGAAGCGCACGCTCGCCATGCCGAAGCCCCACTCGTCCAGCGCACGCCGGGCGGCGGCGATGATCTCGGGGTGGTCGGCGAGGCCGAGGTAGTTGTTCGCGCAGAAGTTGAGCACCTCCCGGCCGTCGGTGGTGCCGATGCGGTTGTTCTGCGGGGTGGTGATGATGCGTTCGCTCTTGAAGAGACCGCGTCCGGCGATTTCGGCGAGCGTGGCGTTGATCTGGGTGTCGAGGGCGTTGGCGTTCATGGGAAGGGCCAAGATACCACAGCCGCCCGCGGCCTCGCTGGCAAATGACCGCTCAGGGCCGCGTGGGGTCGTAGCCGAGCAGACGAGCCATCTCCACGTTGTAGTTGGCGGCGTAATCGTAGGCCAGGCGGTGGTAGTAGTGCTGCGCGTCCGTCTCGATGGCCCCGGCGGTGCCCGTCAGGAGCGTCGCGCCGTGGCGGCGGGCGAGACGTTCCCCGACGCCCGGCGCGAAGCCGGGGTACGCCGCGCCGAAGCCGATCACACCGTAGATGTGGTGGTTACCGATGCGGAAGTTCTCGTCCGCGTCGGCCACAGCGTTGCGCCCCTCGTAGATGTAAGCGGCATTCAGGTAATGCGGCGAGTCGCGCACCACGCGGATGTCGTCGCCGATAATGGGGGTGTCCACACACCCGGCCAGGAGGAACGCGGCGGCGGCGGCGGCAAAGCAGAGCGGGAAGAGTTTGCGCAGGGCGAGCACCCCTCCATTTCGGCGCACGCTAGGCCCTTGAGCGCAGAAAATCTCGTGCGTCCCCGGACGCCGGGATTTTCGTTTCAGTTGAAAGCCATGGAAAACTCCCGCCGCTCCTTCCTGAAGACCTCCGCCGCCCTCGCCGCCGGCCTGGCCGCCGCGCGTACGTTCCTGCGCGCCGGCAGTCCCGAGACCGACACCGCCGCCAAGGCCGAATCGGTCAACACCCTCATCTCCGCGCCCGGCGACCTGCCGCTGCTCGGCGGCCCGATGGCCGGCGAACAACGCAAGGGTGACATGGTCTACCGGCCCCTCGGCAAAACGGGCGAGATGGTGTCCCTCATCGGCATGGGCGGCTACCACATCGGCAAGATCGACACGGAGGCGGAGGCCATCAAGACCGTCCGCACCGCCATCGACCGCGGCATCACCTTCATGGACAACTGCTGGGACTACCATCTCGGCACCAGCGAACTGCGCGCCGGCAAGGCGCTCAAGGACGGCTACCGCGACAAGGTCTTCCAGATGACCAAGATCGACGGCCGCACCAAGAAGGCTGCCATGCGCCAGGTCGAGGAATCACTCACCCGGCTCCAGACCGACCATCTTGACCTCGTGCAGCACCACGAAATCCTGCGCATGGAGGACCCGGACCAGATCTTCCAGGAGGGCGGCGCGATGGAGGCTCTCGTCGAGGCCAAGAAGCAGGGCAAGACCCGCTTCATCGGGTTCACCGGGCACAAGGACCCGCTCGTGCACCTGCGGATGCTCCAGGTCGCGGATGCCAACGACTTCCACTTCGACACGACGCAGATGCCCATCAACGTCATGGACGCACACTACCGCTCGTTCGCCGCGCAGGTGCTGCCGGAGTTGGTCAAGAAGGGCATTGGCCCGCTGGCGATGAAAACCTTCGGCGACCCCTACGTGCTCAACGCCGCACGGGGCGCGGGGGTGGACCCTATAGACATGCTGCATTTTTCCATGAGTCTGCCGGTGTCGGTGGTTATCACGGGCATCGACAAGCCGGAGATCCTGGAACAAGCGTTCCAGGCGGCGAAGACGTACAAGCCGATGGACAAGGAACAGGTGGCGGCGTTGCTGTCGAAGACGAAGGTGGCCGCGGCCAAGGGGCAGTCGGAGCTTTACAAGACGACGTGGCAATTCGACAGCACGGCGCAGAACCCCGACTGGCTCGGCTACAAGAAGCAGCAGGAGGCGTGAGGAACGGTGGGGGTCAGTTGCCCCACATCCGCTGGTACCACTTGCGGCTGTCGGCGCTGACCTTCGGGCCTTCGGCGTCGAAGCCCATCTTTTTATAAATATCCGCCACGTCCCAACCGGTCAGGTCGGCGAGGGTCTTGGCCTCGGTGCGGTGGCGTTCGGGCAGGGCGGCGAGGTATTGCTTGCCCGCCTCGCACTTGGCCTCGCCCGTCCACGGGTGGCGCAGGACGTAGCGGCCCTGGAAGTTCGTGCGGTCGCCGGTTTCCTGGAACACCAGGTCTTCCGGGAAGTGCGCCCGGTCGTAGCGCAGGTGCAGACGCGTGACGAACACGTTCGTCGCACCGCCGTTCATCGGTGGCATCGGCCGCACGCGCCGCGTGCCGCGTGGACCGACCACCGGGCCACTGCCCTCGCCGTCGAGCCAGAACACGCCCAGGCCCTTGAGTTCCGCCGGGGTGAGCGGCTCGGCCGCGCACGGGTCGCACCAGCCCATGTCCCAGGCGTATTCCTCGAAGACTGTGCTCATCTTCTTCTCTTCTACCTGATGGTTGAACATCGCCCGGTAGAAGTCCGGGAACGTGTCCTTGACGTACAGCGGCACGTCCATGCCCGTGGGCAGTTTGGTGGTGCGATAGTTCGTGGTTTCGATTCGACCGCTCTCGGTCAGCGCGAAGACGAAGAGCTCCTGCGGCCCGTTGGCGTTGACCATACCCAAGCGGATCGGCAGCATGAATTTGGGGCTCTCGTACGCTACCTGAAGTGGACGCAGGAAGCTGAAGCCGGCCCTGGCCTTTTCCTCCAGGTTCACCTTGGCGACGAAGAAGTGGGTCTTCTGCTTGATGTAGCCTTCCAGCACGTCGCCCGCGCCGGCAGGAATCTTGTAGCCATTCTCGGTGAGCCAGGTTTCCAGGCCGTTGCTCTGTTCGGCAGAAAGGAGGACGATATCGTACTCGCCGACGGTGTAGGCGGCCTCGACCTTGACGCCGAGTTCGGCGTCGCGGCGGCGCGGCATCCCGCCGGCGGGCGCAGGGGCGGCCATCGCCAGCGCGCGGTCCACCATCACGGGACGGCACGGGTCCTCGTCCCAGTATTCGACCAGGCGTGGGGCGCTGTAGGCGTCGAGGTGTTCGACGGTGGCCTGGTTGCCGACGTGGATCTGGTCCTTTTCAAGAAAGGTCGGCACGGGGATGACGACGGCGAAGTCCTTCGCGTCGCCCTCGAAGTCGTTGACCATCGTCAGCACGGTTTTGTCGCCCTGGCGGACGAGCACGACCTTGGAGGCGTGGTTGAAGAGCTTGGTGTCGGCCTTGGCGACGTAGAAGCCGCAGAACGCCTGCGCGTCAGTGCTCAGTGCCAGGAGGCAGGCCAGGGAGGTAAGGAGGGTAGTTTTCATCAGGTGGGTGGGTGGCGGTGGTCGGAAGAGGAACCCAGCGGAAGCGCGCGCCGGGCAGGAAACGGTCGAGGACAGGCACCAGCAGCGAACACGCGGCGAGGCTCCACAGGAGGCCGTTGGTGCGAAACAGCCGGAACTGCACGTACCAGCCGCCGAAGGCCACCAGCGCGGCGAACACCAGCCGGCCCCCGCGGGAGTCGGGCGTCGTCCGCGGGTCCGAGATCATGAAGAACGCGAAGAGCAGCAGCGCACCGCTTTGCAGTCGGTGGACGGGGATGGCGACGGGCTCGCCCAGGTACGCCGAACGCCCGAACACCAGCCCCAGGTAAAACACCAGGAACGCCAGCGCCACGTCGGCCCGGCCCGCACGCGTGACCACCAGCCCGCCCAGACACACGAGGCCGAACGCGAAGAACGCCACGCTGCCCCATTGCCCCGGCGACACCCACGCGCAGCCGTCCGCGCACCCCAGCAGCACGACCAGCGCGAAGCACGTCGGGTTAAACAGGCCCTTGCCGTGCCAACGCAGCAGGAACTTGCTGCCCACGGCCACCGCCGCCGCCACGGCGGCCAGCCCGAGTGAATTGGTTCGCAGCAGCAGGCACAGCGACAACCCGGAGATCAGCGCACTCCGCGCCTCGAACCGCCCCGTCCCGGGGAAAAGGGTCGTGCACAGCCACTGGGTCGCCAGGACACCCCCCAGCGTGACGCCTGCCTGCGCCGCGCCGATCTGGAAGTCCAGCGCCGCGACGCCGTAGAGCAGCAGCGACGCCAGCGCCGTGATCTGGTAGAGGCGCGGGTCGCGCAAAGCGAGCGGGTTCACCCCAAGAAAACGCGCCACCCGGCAAGTCCTTAGAACATTTTTTCGGGTTGATTTTGTCCGGGTTTTCTGGTGGAGTCACCGTCCGCCCCATGAGGATTTTGCTCCCGCTCATCATCGCTGCGCTGTGCGTTTACTACTACCTGGAGACTCACAAGGAGCCGCCGCCCGCCCCCGTGGCCGTGGCCGCGCCGAAGCCCACGCCGCGCAAGGTCTACTACCACTCGCCGCTCGATGCTCCCGCCATGCCGACGAACGCCCACACCGGCTCGGGCTACACCTCGTCGAGCCGCAACACAAACTGGCGCGGCTCGCACCTGTCGGACGGCCAGACGACACGGGTGGCCGTGTCGGATCAGCCCGCCGAACCGGAAGGCAACTGAGTCAGGCCCGGGCAGCGCCCTGCGTCCACAGCCGGTCAGCCAGGACCGCGATTTCCGCGCGCCAATGTAGTTTCTCGCGCCAGCGCGCCGGGATGCCCGACTCCCCGTAGAACGCGCCCGCCAGTTGCCCGTACACCGCGCCGGTCGTATCGGCGTCGTCGCCGAGGTTGACCGCCAGGAGCGCCCCTTCCTCGAACGACTCCGTGCGCGCGAACGCCCACAACGCCGCTTCCAGGCTCGCCACGACGTAGCCGCTGCCTCGGATCGCCGCGTCGGGCTTCGTGCGGAACGACCCCGCCGCTACTGCGTCCACCGTCGGGTCCAGGGGGTGTGCGGTCCATAGGTCCGGCGCGTCGGCGGGCGCGTAGCGCGGGGAGAGGAGAAGTTCCTTCGACGCGCCGGCCAGCGCGCCGACGAGGAGAGCCGCGAAGTACCGGCACGCGTCCACGGCCGCGGCGGCCCCGTGCGTCGTGCGCGAACTCTCCGCCGCCCGCGCTACGGCCTCGGGCGTGCCCGCCAGCGCGAAGAACAGCGGCACGGGGGCCAGCCGCATCAGGGAACCGTTGCCGGCCGTCTGCGGGTTCGTGGAACCTGCCAGCGGGTTCCCTTCTGTCAGAAAGCGCTCCAACGCGGTACGCACCGTCATGCCGATGTCGAAGCACGTTCCCGTGGAACTCAGGTAACCCGCCGACCACCAACGGCAGTAACGTTCCATCTGGTCACGCGCGTCGAACCCGCCGCACGCCAGCAGGCTCTCGCCCAGGCAGAGCGCCATGGAAGTGTCGTCCGTCCACTGGCCGGCCCTCAGCCCGAACGGCCCGCCGCCGACCAAGTCCGTCAGCGGAGTGAACGTGCCCGGGGGTTTGAACTCCAACGTCGTGCCGAGCGCGTCGCCGACGGCCAGCCCGAGCAGACTGCCGCGAGCGCGGTCTGCGGCGTCGGGGGCGAACGTGAGGGGCGCGGGCATCGTCAGCGCGTCTCCTCTTCCCAGGCGTGAACCCAGGCGACCTGCCCGGCCGTCTCGGGGGAGCGCGGCGCGCGGTGGCGCTTTTGCATGGTGGTCCAGAACCCGGCCAGTTCGGCCAACGCCCCCTCGCCCGTGCGGCCGTGGCGGCGCAACCAGCAGGCGACGACCGTGCCCGTGCGCCCGATCCCGCCCCAGCAGTGAACGTACACCACGCGCCCCCTCGCCAGGGTATCGTCGATGGCATCCAGGATGTCGCTCATGTGCAGGCGGCTGTGCGGCACGCCGAGGTCGCGGATAGGCAGGCGGCGGTACTCGGCCCCGGCGGGCAGGAGCCGGGCGTACGGAGCAAGTTCGCGGTCCTCGGTCAGGTCGATGAACGCATTCACCCCGGACCGCGCGAACGCCGCGAGCCGCGCCCGCGCCGCCGTGGGATCGGAGGCGCCAGGATATTCGCCCGCCAGGAAGCAGCCGGGCAGCACCCAATAAGTGTTCGGGTCAGGACGCGGGTGGTCGGCGGCGTTCATCGGTCCCGCGAGTAAAGGACATGCGCCGCCGCGAGGCGACAAGATTCAGGCGCTCTCCGCCATCCACCGCGAGGCGGTGATCTCGGTCCGCACCCCGCGGCACATACCCGCTCTGCTTGGGTCGGGATGACCCTCACGCGTGGGCGTCCGCCACGGCAGACGGCGGGTGGCGAGCGGGCAAAGCCGTCCCGAACCGGCGGCCAAGTGCCCGGATGATCCGGCGAAGCGGGTCGCGCTTTGTGTATTCATTGGTACATAAATAATCGGTCGACGGCAAACGTCAAATGGATTATTGTATCGTCGAGTATGGAATTGACCAAGAACTCTGCTTCACCCGGACGACCGCGGGCGTTCTGCGTTGAGCGGGCGCTGGACCGCGCGTTGCAGGTGTTCTGGGAGAAGGGCTACGAGGGGGCTTCCCTGTCGGACCTGACCGAGGCCATGGGCATCAACCGCCCGAGCCTCTACGCGGCTTACGGCAACAAGGAGGAGCTTTTCCGCAAGGCGCTCGGCCGCTACTCGCAAAGGGCCGAGTCGTTCGTGGGCGAACACCTTGCGCTGCCCACGGCGCGGGAGGCGGTCGAGAGCTTCCTGTACGCCGCCGTCGACGGGGCCACCTGCCCGAACAATCCGCAGGGCTGCCTGACCGTGCGCTGCAACCTCGCGGGCACCGAGGCAGCCGAATCCGTCCGGCAGGAAATCGCCCGGATGCGCGGCCACTTCGAAGTCCTGGTGCGGACGCGATTGGAACAGGCGCAGGCCGAGGGAGAGCCGCTGCCCGGCACGAACCCGGCCGACCTAGCACGCTACGTTGCCACCGTGCACCAGGGCCTCTCCGTGCAGGCCGCCGGCGGCGCGACGCGCGAGCAACTGCGCGGCGTCGTGCGGACGGTGCTCGCCGCGTGGCCGGGGCGCTGAAGGCGCCCGTTGCGGTGCCGCCGAGAGGCGGCGTTGCGGTGTGGCTGAAGCCACGTTGCGGGTTGCGGTGTGCCCTGCGGGCACGTTGCCGGAAAAGGCTTTCTGCCAACGTCGCCGCCGGGCGACACCGCAACGCAAGCGCAGCCTGCCCCACAACCCGCAACGTGCCCGCCGCGGGCACATCGCAACGGCAGCACCGCCGCCTACTCCTCGCGCAACGCCGCCATCGGGTCGATGCGCGTCGCGCGCCGGGCGGGCAGGTAGCTCGCCAGCAAGCCAACCCCGCCCAAGCCCAGCGCCACCAGCGCCAGAATGCCGGGGTCTACCGCCCGCGCACCGTAGACGATCCCCGCCAGCAACCACCCCGCGCCCAGCGCCGCAAGCAGACCTAGCGCCAGACCGACACCGAGCAGTCGCGCGCTCTGCCCGAGCACGAGCCGCAGTACATGCGCACGCGTCGCGCCCAGCGCCAGGCGGATACCCAGTTCGCGCGTGCGTCCCGCCACGCCGAGCGCCATCACGCCGTACAATCCCAC
>CAXUIU010000096.1:0-11108 GCA_964250955.1 uncultured Chthoniobacterales bacterium
TCGTAAATCACGTCGGCGTCGTGCAGCGCCACGTCCTCGATGAACGGCGAGTTCAGCCCGCGGCGCAGGAAGGTCAGGAGACTGTAGTGGAGTTCGAGGTGGCCGACGTTCGCCTTTTCGATGGGACCGGGCGCGGTCGGCGTGACGTGCACATGATCAAGGTGCAGGTTCGTGAAAATCGAGCCACCGATGTCGAAATCGACCTTGAGGTTTGCCTTCGCCGCGAACCGCGGCGCGAGGAGCTTGACTACCCCGAAGATGATCGGCCGGTAGAAAAGCACCAACAACAGGAGGAAGATCCCCAGGCCCGCGAGCAAGCGTTTCCACCACGACCAGCGGCGGCGTGGCGGAGGGCTTTTCGGATCGGCGGGGGCGGCAGACGCGGGCACGGCGCATTTGTAGCCGATGGGCCGCTTGGCGGCAACCCCGAACGCGCGGCTGGCGTACCTCTCATCCGCAGGGCGTGCAGAGGCGTTTTTTTACAAACACCGGATTGCATTCCGCGCCTGCGATAATACCGTGCGCGACTCCATGATCAAACCGGGCAGCGATTGGGACATTCCCTCGGCGGTCAGCACCTACAACATTGATCGTTGGGGTGCGGGCTATTTCTCGATCAACCCGGCGGGCAACTGCCAGGTCACCCCGCTCCAAAACCAGGGCGCGGCCATTGATGTCATGGCCGTCGTGCAGGAGGCGCGCGAGCAGGGCCTCGGCTTCCCGCTGGTGATTCGTTTCCAGGACCTGCTGCGCCACCGCGTGCAGACGATCTGCCGCGCGTTCGACGGCGCCATCGCGGAGGCCGGCTACGGGCAGCCGTACCGCGGCGTGTTCCCGATCAAGGTCAACCAACTCCGCGAGGTCGTGGAGGAGATCCTCGACGCGGGGCAGGAATTCCACTTCGGGTTGGAGTGCGGCAGCAAACCCGAACTCTTCGCCGCGCTGGCCGTCCACCGCGACCCGGAGAGCGTCATCATCTGCAACGGCTACAAGGACGCCGTGTTCATCCAGAATGCGCTGATGGGACGCAAGTTGGGTAAGACGATCATCATGGTCGTCGAGAAGATCGAGGAACTGCGCCAGATCGTCGAAATCTCCCGCGAGATGAACGTCGAGCCCTACGTGGGTCTGCGCGTGCGCTTGGCCACGCGCTCCTCGGGCAAGTGGGCGGCCTCGGGCGGCGAGAACGCGAAGTTCGGTCTGTCCACCGCCGAACTCGTCTGGGCGAGCAACTACCTCAAGGAAAACAACCTCGCGCATTGCCTGAAGCTCGTCCACTACCACGTCGGCAGTCAGGTGCCCGACATCGGCACGATCAAGCGCGCGGTGCGTGAGGCGGCGCGCTACTACGCCAAGCTCACCAAGATGGGCCACGACATCCCGTACATGGACGTGGGCGGCGGCCTCGGGGTGGACTACGACGGCTCGCGCACGGCGTTCGATTCGAGCGCCAACTACTCGCTGCAAGAATACGCGCGCGACATCGTCTATAACCTGATGGACGTGTGCGACGGCGAGAAGGTGCCGCACCCGACCATCGTCAGCGAGAGCGGCCGGGCGTTGGTGGCGCACCATTCGATGCTGGTCATCGAGGCGTTCAGCGCGATTGCCAAGGACGGCGGCGCGCCCATCGAGGTCACGGACAAAGATTCCAAGCTCGTACAGGACATCGCTGAAACCCAGAAGGTCATCGCGCGCGACAACCGCCTGGAGGCGCTCCACGACGCGCAGCAGTACAAGGAACAGGCCTCCGCGATGTTCGACCTCGGTCTGCTCGACCTGGAGACCAAGGCCAAGGTGGAAGGCATCTACTGGCAGATCGCGCGCAGCGTGGTGAAGTTCCACGAGGGGATGCGTTACATCCCGGAGGAGGTGCGCGAACTCTCCATCAGCCTCGCGGACCAGTACCTGTGCAACTTCTCCGTGTTCCAGTCGCTGCTGGACCACTGGGCCTTGGGGCAGCTCTTCCCGATCATGCCCATCCACCGGCTCCAGGAGTCCCCGGACCGTAACACGACCCTGGTAGACATCACCTGCGACTCGGACGGCAAGATCAACAAGTTTATCGACTTGCAGGACGTGAAGGACACGCTCCCGCTCCACCCGCTCAACCCGGGCGAGCCGTACTACCTCGGGTTGTTCCTGGTAGGCGCCTACCAGGACATCATGGGCGATTTGCACAACCTCTTCGGGCGCGTGACCGAGGTGCACGTCTTTCTGGACGAAGACGAGGACAGCGGCTGGTACATCGAGGAAACCATCGAGGGCAGCACCATCGCGGGCGTGCTGGCGCTGACCCAATGGCAGCAGGCGGAGTTGACGCGGTTGATGAAGACGCAGATCGACGCCGCCATCAAGGGCGACCGGCTCAAGCCCAACGACGCGATGCGGATGCTCGGCACCTTCGAGCGCGGGCTGAAGGGCTACACCTACCTGACCTTCAACGGCACGAACGGGCAGCGTTGACGCGGTTGGCCCGTGGCACCGTGTCCGGGGTGGCTGGCAGCGAAGCTGCCACCCGCTAGCGAGGATGCCCGCTGCCTTCGCCGCGCCCGCTCCGCTCGACGCCGCTCCTGTCTGTGGTTCTACGGTGCTCGGGTTCATCGCCGGGCTGATATGCCCGGTCCCGCGCACCGGTTCGGCCGCAGGCTCGACGATAAACCGGGTGCGTCCCGCGCGGCCTCTATGGTATTTTGCCCGCGTTTTCCCTCTCCCTTCTCCCATGCGCTCTCCGTTCCCTCCCCGCCGTGCGCTGGCGCTGGCGCTGCTCGCGTTCGCCACCGCTCCTTTCCCGCTGGCCGCCCAGCAGTCGCCCGCCAAGCCGGCCAACCTGTTCGGCGACACGGGCGGCTTCGAGCGCAGCACCGTGCAGGACAACCTGTGGGACGGCGTCAACGGCGACGGCAGCCTGGCGGGGTTCACCTTCAGCGCGCGCGTCATCACGGAGCGCGGGGATATTTCCGGGCTGGCGATGCCCCCGAGCATCGCCTACGCCGACCTCAACGGCGACGGCAAGCCCGACCTGCTCCTGGTCGATCCGACGGGGTTCTTCCACTTCTACCCCAACGTCGGCACGGCCGCCGAGCCGCGCTTCACCAGCGCCGAGATCGTCCCGATCTTCCTGTCCACGACCGACAAGCAGCGCGAGTACGACTACCGGGGCACCGACATCGACGACATTCGCTTCTGTCCGCGGGTGGCGCTCGCCGACTGGCGGCACACCGGGCTGCTGGACCTGCTGATCGGCAACTACCTGGGTGAGATCCTTTTCGTGCCCAACACCGGTAACCCGCGCCAACCGCTCTACCGCTGGCCGGGTTCGCTCGACCGGCTGCGGGTCCAGACCAACGACCAGGGCCGCATGTGGGCCAACCTCCTCACGCCCGTCGCCTACGACTGGACGGGCACGGGCGGTAAGCTCGACCTCATCGTCGGCGAGGGCACGTACTCGGCCAACGCCATCCACCTGCTCCAAAACGTCGGCACGGGCGACACGCCGAAGTTCTCCAGCGCCCGCGACAAGCACACCTACCTCGCCTACGGCGACGGGCGCGAACAGCTCATGCCCTGCGTGGTCGACTTCGACGGCGACGGCAACCCTGACCTGCTCGTGGCCGACCGCACGGGCGAAGTCGGCGTCTACCTGAACCCGGGCAAGCCCAAGGCCGGCGTCGAACTGAAGAGAACCTCCACGCTGACCTTCGGCGGCACGTCCAAGCTGCCCGGCCTGTGCAGCCTGTGCGCGGCCGATTTCAACGGCGACGGACTCTTCGACCTGCTCATCGGCCTGCCCAACGGGCACGTCGCCGTCTCCTACAACACGGGCACCAAGGGCGCGCCGAAGTTCGGCCCCCTCCAGGACATCAAAGGCGAGGACCGGCTCAAGCGGGATCTGCACGTCCCCGACGGCTGGCAGATCAACACCTGGAGCATCTACGGCAACGCGCTAGCCTACGTCAACGTCGTGGACAAGACGACCGACCCCGACTCCAACCCACCCGAGGGGACCCACTGCGTGAAGATGGGTTACTGGCCCTCGCCGCAGGCGACCTTCCCGATGCCGGCGGAAGGCATCCCCGGCGCGCCGCGCCACATCAGTCTGATCCGCAGGGGACTGGTGCTCAACGTCGGCAAACACTACCACTTCAGCTTCAAGGCCAAGGGAGCAGGCGTCGAGAAGCTGCGCTGGCAGCTTTACTCGGTCTACCATGGCTTCCCGGCGTCGACGAAGATCGAGCGCGACGAGCGCGGCGGCACCAAGCGCGGCTCCATAGTGGAGGAGGAAGTGGTCTTCGGCCAGGAGTTCAGTGCGAGCAGCAACTGGTCGACGGTGCAGGGCGACATCACCCCGCGCTACAAGAACCAGGAACTCTCCGGCGAGAAGACGATGTCGATGGCGCTCCACCTGGAGTTCTACGCACCGACGACGGCGGGCGTGTTGTACCTGGACGACTTCGAATTAACGGAGGCGCAGTAAATCTTCCGCAGCGCCAACGGCGCGACAGAAATCTCCCCCACTCACACCAGCGCGTGTGGGTTATCCAACAGCCGGTCGAGGTTGTACGCCGCGCTGATGAGCGCCAGGTGCGTGAACGCCTGTGGAAAATTCCCCAGGTGCTCGCCGCTCGGCCCGAGTTCCTCCGCGTACAGCCCGAGATGGTTGGCGTAGCCGAGCATCTTCTCGAAGAGGAGCTGCGCCTTCTTCAAATCCCCGCTGCGCGCCAGGCATTCCACGAACCAGAACGAACACATCGTGAACGTCCCCTCCGCTCCACCGAGCCCGTCCTCGGCCTTGTAGCGGTACACGAGGGAGTCTTCCACAAGGTCCTTTTCGATGGCGTGCAGCGACGAAAGCCACCGCCGATCCGTCGGGCTGACAAAACGCACCATCGGCATCAACAGGGACGACGCGTCCACCGCCGGCTTGCCGATGGCCTGGATGAACGCCCCCTGCTTCTGATTCCAGAACTTCGTCTGGATTTCCTGGTAGAGCGCGTCGCGCGTGCGGTACCACAGCGCCGGCGGCGTGGGGAAACTCCGCTTGCCCGCCAGCCGGATCGCGCGGTCGACCGCGACCCAGCACATCAACCGCGAATAGAGGAAGTGCTGGTCGCCACCGCGCACCTCCCAGATGCCGGCGTCCTTGCGGCGGCAGTTTTTGCAGACGAAGTTGATGAGCTTGGTGATGTCCTGCCAGCCCTGGTAGTCGACGTTTTTACCGTACTTGTCGTAGAGGTAGATGCTGTCCATCAACTCGCCGTAGATGTCGAGCTGGAGCTGGTCGCTGGCGGCGTTGCCGATGCGCACGGGCTTGCTGCCGCGGTAGCCGTCGAGATGGGGCAACTCGATCTCGGCCAGCTTGCTGCGGCCGTCGATGCCGTACATCAGTTGCAGACCTTTGTCCGGGTGCATCTCGCGGCAGCGGTCCTCGATCCAGCGCATGAACCCGCCCGCCTCGTCGTTGTAGCCGAGCCGGTTGAGGCCGTAGACGGTGAACGACGCGTCGCGCACCCAGGTGTAGCGGTAGTCCCAGTTGCGCCCGTGCCCGACGGCCTCGGGTAACCCGAAGGTGGGTGCTGCCACGATGGAGCCGTACTTCTGGCTGGTCATCATCTTGAGCGTCAGCGCCGAGCGCGTGACGATCTCGCGCCAGCGACCCCGGTAGGTGCCGCGCGCGACCCAGCCCTGCCAGTAGTTGACCGTTTCCTTGAAGGAGTCGACCGCGTGCGCGTGCGTGTCGCTGTCGGTGGGATTGTCGTGGCCGCGCACCTCTTCCAGCACGAAGGTCGCCCGCTCGCCCGCGCGCAGGACGAACTCCGCGTGCGCGTCGCCCGCATGCCGGCGCAGCGGCACGTCGAGCGAGCGCAGCCGCAGCACGAGCTTGCCGTCGCCCTCCTCGGTGAAGATAATCTCCTTGTCCGAACGCCGCTCCGTCTTGTGCTCCGAGCGCGCGTAGTCGAAGCGCGGCGCGCACACGAGCCGGCAGCGCATCTCTCCACGCACGACCTTGACCCGGCGCACGATGCGCGTGGGGTTGTCGCGGCCGTCGCCCGCTTCGGACGGGCAGATCGACAACGGCATGAAGTCGGTCACCTCCGCGACGCCCGCCGGACAATAGAAGCGCGTGCGCAGGATGTTCGTGTCGTACAGGTACATCTGCTTCTGGCGGAACTCGTCCCCCATGGGCTCGATGGAGAAAAACCCGCCCTTTTTGTCGTCGAGGATCGCGGCGAAGACCGTCGGCGAGTCGAAGTACGGGAACGACAGGAAGTCGATGGACGCGCGCGTGCTCACGAGCGCGACGGTCTGGAGGTTGCCGACGACGCCGTAGTTTTCGATGGGTTGGTAGGGCATGGGAAAAGTTTTCAGGTTTTCTCCGCGCTCACGTCGTACTGCTCGAACCAGTGCCCGAGCAGCGCGAGCCCGCCGGCCGCTTCGCCCGCGAACACCGCGCTCGCCGCCGCCGCCGCCCGCGGCCGCACGCCGGCGGTCGACAGGTGCGCTCTCCCGAATATCCACACCAGGAAGAACGCCACCGCCGCCGGCACCAGCGCCACGAGGAGGGTCAGCAGTTGCGCGAAGAGGAAGAGCAGCCGCTGACCGACGACCTCGATGCCGCGGCTGCCGACGCCCGAGCCCGTCGTGTCGCTGACGAACCACGCCGGCAACAGCAGCGCGGAGGCGTTGGGGATGAGCAGCGAGACGAGGTTGAACGTCGGGCAGAGCAGCGCCGCGGCGATCCCGTGCGAGAGGGTGACCGGCGGCGCCTCGCGGACGGCGACGAACCCGCCGAGCAGCGTGGTGGCGAGCACGAGGAGCACCCATTGGATCGCCGTCAGGATCACCGCCGGAGCGAGGAGTTCGCCGAGAGCGATCTGCCAACCCGACATCGGATAAATCTTGAGCAGGTCGGCGGCGAGCAGGTCACGCCGGAAATCCTGCCGCACGAACTGCGCGCCGAAGACCAGCGACATGCCCAGGAGCAGCACGCACATGGTGCCGACCAGGAACGGCCACTCCGGCCGGCCGCGCCCCACCGAGGTACCGAGCGTCGTGCCCACGAAGCCCGCCCACACGATGGCGCCGAGGGCGAGGCGCACGTTGAAGAATTGGCCCGCGCCCAAGAGATTCTTCCACAGGATCGCCACGGCCGGCGGGCCGGTCGGCGCGAGGCGGAAGGGAGCGCGGCGCTTACGGGCGGGCCGCGTGTTCTGCCAGTTGCCCGAGCGGATCGCCGCCGCGCGCGCGGCGTAGCGTTGGGACACGGCGATGCTGGCCTCCTCGAACGCCACGTCCGAGCGCAGCACCCACAGGTAATGCACGGCGAGCAGCGCCAGCGCCGGCCCCACCGCCGCGCCGAACGCCGCGGCGTTCCCCGACGCCAGGAACGGCCGCACCGCGACGCGGAAGGGCAGCAGCAGCCAGTGGGCCGGCGGCGAGCTGGCGACGGTGTCGAGATAGTGCGCGAGCGTGCCGGGGGTCACGAGGTCCGCCTCTCCCAACGCCGGCACCTGCCCGCGCGCCCACCGCGACGCCGCAAATCCGAAGGCCAACAGGATGACGATGATCACCCCGCGCCGCCGCCACGCCGTGACGCCGTGTTCCAGCAGGCTCGTGCGCACGAACGACGCGCCGAGCACGTGCAGGTTGATCGTGGAAAGCAGCATCCAGTATCCCGCCGCGCGCATGAGCGCCCCGGCCAACCCGCCCGACCAACGCGTGAACAGCGTCAAGAAGACCACCGTGAAGAGCACCGCCAACTGCGAGCGCAGCAGTTTGTAATGGATGAGCGTCTGCCGCCGGATCGGCGCGGGGAACAGGAACGCGATCTCGGCCTCCGTGAACACGAGCGCGGCGCGTTCGCGCGGCACGATCCAGGCGAGCGTGACGAGCAGCAGGAGCGCACACGCCGCCACGAACTCCCACACGCCCGCGGGCACCTCTGGGAACAGCGGCTGTCCGCGGCGGTACCCGCCGCCGAAAGCCGGGCCCGAGAGGAGAAACGGCCGTCCGAACACCAGCACGAGGTACGCCCCGCCCGCCAGCGCGCCGAAGAGGTAACGCGGCCGGCGCAGGCGGCGCAGGCGTTCGAGCAGGCGGTTCTTGACCGTCTGGAACTGGAGGTAGAGCAGCGCGGAGAACATTTACTTGCCCTCCGGCGGCAGGATGCCTTGTGCACGCAGGATGGCGCGGGTGACCGCCTGGCGTTTGTCCGACATCTCGGGGAAGTCGATGTTGACCGCGAAGAGGAACGTGTCGTCTTCGGTTTCCACCCAGCCGACCCACCAGCCGATCTTCGCGTCGAAGTCGGCTCCGGTCTTGGCGCGCAGCACGTACGTCGGCCCGGCGTCATTGATGAGGATGTCGCGCACGATCCGCACGGAGCGTTCGCTGACGGGCAGTTGGCCGCTGACCAGTTTTTTCAGGAACGCAACCTGTTCAAACGCGCTGATGCGCAACGGCTCACCGAGCCAGAAACGGTCCACCGGCCCGGACGTGTCGGCGTTGCCGTAGTCGAAGCTTTTGACGAAGCGCGCCTCCCGCTCCGTACCGACCTGCCGGGCGATTTCCTGGTACACCCACACGACGGAATACTTAATGGCCGTGCGCAGGGTGTGGTCGCGGTTCCAGTCGGCGTTGTCGCGCTGCGTGCCGTCCCAGTGGAAAACCGGATGCCGCTCGTCCTGCACGACGCCGGTCTCCAGAGCGATGAGCGAGTGCGGGATCTTGAAGGTCGAGGCCGGCGTGAAAGGCTGGGCGGCGCGCGCGGCGTCGTACACGTCGCATTGGTCGGTCTTCAGGTCATAGACGACCGCCGTGCCGGCCGCGCCGCGTTCGTCGAAGAACTTCTTCCACTCGGGACGTTCCACGACCGCCGCGGACGACCCAATGATAGGCCATAAACAAAGACCGGCCAAGATCAGGAGCCAACGTCTGATCATGGCTGCGCAGAGGCGGCAGAAGCGGCAGAAGTTTTCCCCTCGCCCACCGCGCGGAAGAACACTTCCTCCAGGTCCGGCGGCGCGCCGGCCGCCAGCGGGTCGTGGAACTGCCGGACGATCTCCTCCATCGTGCCGCCGGCCACCTTGCGCCCACCGTGCAGGATCAGGACGTGCGAGCAGACCTCTTCCAACAGCGGCAGCAGGTGCGAGGAGATGATGATCGACGCTCCCTCGCTCGCCCGCCGGCGGATCGTCGCCTTCATGCGCCGGATGCCGATGGGGTCCAGGCCCGTGAGCGGTTCGTCGAAGAGGATGACGCGCGGCGAGTGGATCAACCCGCAGGCGATGGCGAGCTTTTGCTTCATGCCGCGGGAGAGTTCCGCGGGCAGCACGCCCGTCTTGTCGGACATCTCCAGTTCGTCCAGCAGCGGGCCGGCGCGCTCGCGCCAGTCGGCCACCTGGTAGACGCGCGCCACGAAGGCGAGGTGCTGCTCCACCGTCAGATAGTCGAAGAGCCGCGGCTCGTCGGAGAAGAACGCCAGTTCGCGCTTGGCGGCGATGGGTTCTTTGCCGAGATCGTGTCCGTCGAGGCGCACGCTGCCGCTCGTCGGCGGGATGATGCCGGCCAGGCAGCGCAGGGTGGTGGTCTTGCCCGCGCCGTTCTGGCCGACCAGCCCGAGGGTTTCGCCCGCGCGGACGGTCAGCGAGAGGCCGTCCACGGCGACGAACTTGTCGTAGAGTTTGGTCAGGGCGGCGGCTTCGATCATGAGGGCAGGGACGCGGGGCACTTTCTTCCCGCTTCCCTCTCGCCGCAAGGTCTGCTCTGTTGTTCTGCCATGCTGTAGTTGCGGCCCGAACTTCCCCTAGGAAAAGGACTGCCTCCAAGCGCCGACGATCTGCCGCGGCGAAGACTCGGATGGCAACGTGTCCGCAGGACACAGCGCAACGGCACCCCGGTGCCACCGCAACCCGCAACGCCGCCCCCGGCGGCAGCGCAACGTTGCCTGAGGCGACATCAATCCGCGTCCGGCGGGGGCGCGTTGTAAACCGTCGCGCCATTCCCGCTGACCTCGAAGGGCGACCGCGTACCATCCTTGCCGCCGCCGGGTACGCGCCGGGGTGGGTTCTGCGGGTGGACGGGCTGCCAGGGCGCGGCGGGTTGCTCGGCCGCAGGCTCGGAAACTTCCACCGGCCGCGGGTTGAGCGAACCAGCCGGCGGATGCTCCGTGCGGAAGCGCACCATCGGCGGAGCCACGAACCGCGCGTCCGTCTCGCTGCCGTCCGCCGCGTTGTCAGCCACGGCGTTGTCCTCGCTGTTGTCGATGACGGCCGCCGGTTCTGCGGGGGTGCGCGCGGCGCCACCCACCGGCGCACGGTGGGCGACGCTCCAGACAAAGAGCACCAGCAGGCAGGCCCCCTGGACTGTGAACCCCGTGCGCGAAGACCACCATTGTTTGGACATAAAACGGGCGGATTCTGTCAGCGTGCCACGGGCTTGGCAACGCTAAAAACCGCCGCCGCTTTTTTCAATCTTCCCAGCGCGCCACCACCTCGGGATGGTCCGCGCCCTTTTCCTGCGCGCCTTCCTCAGCGCGGCGGCGCGCCTCCCCGAAGCTTCCCGCGCCGACATAGGCGTAGACGTGCTGGCTGCCTTCCACCCGGTAACGTACGACGACCCCCACCCCGGGCCGGCGGGTGGAGACCACGATGCTAACCTCTTCCGGGAAGCGCGACTGTTCGCGGCAGCGCGCCGCGGCCTCGCGTCGCAGCTCGGCCTCCGGCCGCGGCCCGTACGCGTAGCCGAAACCGCCGTGGTGATCGGTCGCCACCGCGCTGCCGGCATCGGCGTGGGCGGCGAGGAGGCCGAGGGCGGCGAGGAGCAAAAGGGGCGTCTTCATGGCAAGGGTTACTTCCGCACGGGTCCGACCCGGCGGACGCACGATTTATTCAACCCGGCCGGTCCGTTTCGGTTGCTTCCCATGCCGAGAGCGTCAGGACCGAGGAAGTGTCGGCGAGCAGGGCGGGCGGCGTCAATCAGCGGCAGCTTGAACGCCGCGCAACCGAAACCTGTCTGTCAGGGAAAAGACTACGTCGCCTTTCCCCGCTCGCGCGCGGCGGAGGCATGCGCTATAGAACTTGCCTGCCCTTTTATGCCCACGCTCATCC
>CAXUIU010000097.1:0-11060 GCA_964250955.1 uncultured Chthoniobacterales bacterium
GCCTCGATGCGGTGGGGATGTCCGAAGGCGACGATCATGTGAACGTGGTCGGGCATCAGGAGGAACAGCCAGGGGAACCACTTCTTCTTTGCTTGGTAGAAGCGGGCGGAGTCCAGGAGCGCGGGACCTACACTCGGAGTGCAGAGTTGGTTAGTGCCACGTTGTTTGCAGCAGACCGTGACGAAGTACGCGCTGGCGTATAGATCGACCCAGGGAGGCACGTCGTGCAGGATGATCTTGCGGCCAGTTTGTTGCTTCATCGCGGTTCGGGCAGAAAATCTAGGGACTGCCTCGGAGAGGCATCCCTACCAATGAGAACGACCCCCCGCGCGCGCGGCCGGAATATAAATGTCACCCCATCCACTCGGGATGGTGCGCCGTGCCGTCGTAGTGTTCGCTGACCTTGTAGCGTTCGTACTTCCCCTCGGCCGCGGCGACGCGCGTTTTGTCGAGCAGCGCAGCCACCTGTTTCCGGTCGAGCGGCTGGTACGTGCGCATCGCCTCGCACGCCTGGTCGAGGTATTCGAACTTGTCCATCCCCGTGATCACCGTCGCCACCGGCAGGCTCATCGCGTAGTGCAGACAATCCACCGGCGGCACCGTGTTGCTCTTGAGCAGGTCGCCGCAGCCCATCGTCTTCATCGCCAGCACCGCGACCCCGCGCCGGGTCGCCGCCGGCACCACCGCCCGCGCGAACGACCGGAAGTGCGCGTCCATCACGTTGAGCGGCATCTGTACCGTGTCGAAGTGGAACCCGTGCTGATCCGCCGTCGCAAACATGTGCAGGTGCATCGCCGGGTCCTTGTGCCCGGTGAACCCGACGAAGCGCACCTTGCCCGCCTTCTGCGCGGCGACGACGGCCTCCATCGCCCCGCCCGGTGCGAAGACACGGTCAGCGTCGCTCGTGCGCAGGATTTCGTGGTGTTGTAAGAGGTCGAGATGGTCGGTGCCTAGGCGTGCGAGGCTCTCGTCGATCTGTTTGGCCGCGGTCGCCCGGTCACGGCCGTCGATTTTGGTCATCAGAAACGCCTTCGCGCGGTAGCCGTCGCGCAGCGCCTTGCCCATGCGTTCCTCGCTCCGGCCGCCGTTGTAGTCCCAGCAGTTGTCGAGGAAGTTGATCCCGCGGTCGAGCGCCGCCCGCACGATGCGGACAGCCTCGTCCTCCGACGGTGCGCCGAGGTGCGCGCCACCGACGCCGATCAGCGAAACCTTCTCCCCCGTGCGGCCGAGCGAGCGGTAGAGGATGTCCCCGCGGTGGGTCTGCCCGTGCGCAGGTCCTTCCAGGAGGGGCAGGGGATCGTTCGCTTCCTCCGCGAAGAGCCCGTGGCCGGCGGCGACCGAGGCTGCCGCGGCGGCGGTGGAACCCAAAAAACGGCGACGGGTGATTTTCATGTCACTTGACGAGGTGATAGGTGGTCTTGAAGACGAGTTTGCCCTTCTTGCTGTCGATGCGCACGCGGATGGCCCCCGTGTCCCTGCTGCTGGCGGCCGGCGTCGCGGTGCCCTGGACGGTGCTCTGGTTACCGTTCGTGCTGGCGGCCTGGCCGCTGAAGTCCACCGCCTGTCCGGCGGCCAGCTTGCGCAGGGCCTCGTTGGAAAGCGTAATCGTCAGCTTGCCTTGTTCGCCTGCGAACGACAGCGGCGTCACGTCCACCTTGTAGCCGCCCTGCCAGGCGTCGCCCGCGCCGTGCGTGAGTGTCTCGACGTTGAGATGCGCCTTGCCCAGGGGGGCGTTGGTCGTGGCGGGGTCAATGCGCAGTTCGCGCGCGGGCGCCTCCTCGGCCCGGAGCGGGGCGGCGGCGGCAGAGAGAGCGAACAGACAGGCGAGGAGAGTTTTCATGGCGCAGGGAAGGATCGCCAAAGGTTTCGCGTCCGGGCCGCCTGCCGGCCGACAAAATCGGACGGAATCCTCTTGGGTGTCGGCGTCGTTCCAGTCTAAGGTACGCCCACCGGCCCCCGGTTGAATAAAGACCCGCGCGCCCTCCGTCCAACGGGCGAATGGTGCAATGGACGTGAAGGAATCTACAACCCCGCCTGACCTCGACGCTGACGACGCCGACCTGCTCGCCGGACCGGATTCCGAGAGCCTGTTCGAGCGGTTCGGATGGCTGTATGCCTTCTTCCGCGAACGGCTCTTCCGCGACGACACGGAGGGCATCAGCGCGGCGCTCTGGCCGCTGGGCGCGCCGCCGGCGGGCACCCGCTTCCTGGAACTCGGCTGCGGCCCAGGGTTCTACTGCTGCCAGTTCGGCGAACGCTTCCGCGACCTGCGCGTGCTCGGCATCGACCGTTCGCGCACGCAGCTCCGCCGCGCCCGGCGCAACGCCCGCACGCGCCAACTGGCGAACGTCACCTTCGAGGAATCCGACGCCCTGCGCCTGGTGCTGGGCAACGAGAGCGTGGACGCGCTCCTGGCGGCGCGGCTGTTCACGATCCTGCCGCAGCGCGAGGCGGCAATGACGGAGATGCACCGCGTCCTGAAAACTGGCGGGCGGTGCTTCATCGCCGAGCCGTGTTCGCGGCTACGGGCGACGATCCCTCTGCGCGTCATGTGGGCGGTGGCCAACCTCCTGTCGATGGCCGGCTATTCGCGCACGCGCGCCTACCGGGAACCGCCCAGCGCCACGGTGTTGACGCCGGGGGAGTTCGGCTCGCTGGTGCATTCGCAGCCGTGGCGGGCGGTCACGCGCTGGCAGGACGCGTACTACCAGTACGCGATCTGCGAGAAGGGTCCGGCCGGCCCCCTGCCGGCCGCCGGACCGTCGCGCGCCGATGATTACGAAATCTGATGCCCTCCAAACCGCTCCTCGCTTGTTTCGCCGCCGCAGCCTGGATGCTCGCCACCACGCCCCACGCCGTGGCGTTTGAGAAGGGCAAGCCGCAAAAGCCCGGCACGGAAAACCTCAAGCCCGGCGACTACATTTGGCAGCCCGACGCCGCGCCCGTCGGGGCGGTGGATATCGTCGTCAGTCTGGGCCGGCAGCAGCTCTGGGTGTACCGGAACGGCGTCCAGATTGGCCGTTCGACGATCTCCTCCGGCCGGCAGGGTTTCGAGACGCCCAAGGGTGTTTTCATGGTGCTGGAGAAAAACGTCTCCCATCATTCCAACAAGTACCACGAGGCGTCCATGCCCTACATGAACCGCCTGACCTGGGGCGGCCTAGCCATCCACGCCGGCAACACCCCGGCCAAGCCCGAGTCGCACGGCTGCATGCACGTGCCCGAGGATTTCGCCAAGGATCTGTACGGCATCACCGAGGACGGCAATACCGTGCTCATCGTGGATAGCCCGCCCGTCCCGCAAGACCTCCCGGGCGTCGAAGCGCTCTTCGATGGTCCGGCCTCGCCTCCATCCGCACCCGCACCAGCCGCCGGTGCGCCGGCGCCTCCGCCGCCCTTTGTCTGGAAACCCGAGGACGCCAAGAGTGGACCGTACCTGGTCGTCTTCTCCGTCGTCGACAAGCGCGTCTACGTCTACCGCAAGGGCGTGGAGATGGGCCGCGCGGACCTCGGCGGCGTGGACCCGGCGGCGGTGCCCAAGGGCAAGCACGTCTACGTGGCGCTCGACAAGCCTGCGCCCAAAGGCGGACACACCTGGAGCGCGCTGGGCACCACCGAGGGCGCGACCGCTCCCGACTGGCGGCGGGTCGGCAAACACTGGACGCTGCCGGCGGAGTTCCGCCAGCACTTGCACGAGATCGTCGGGCCGGGGACGACGGTGGTGCTCACCGACGAGGCGGCCGACAACGCCAAGCCGGAAAAGAAAGAAGACTGATCACCTTCGTCAGCGCCCGATGACTTACCCGATCCTCGATCCCCTTTCCTCGGTCGCACCGACCCCCGGCGCTTGTGCGTTGGCGATGATGATCAAGGCCCCACGCCCCGGGGCCAGCAAGACACGGCTCTCGCCGCCGCTGACCCCGGAGGAGGCCGCCGCGCTGAGCGGGTGTTTCCTACGCGACACCACGGCCAACATCGCCGCGGCTACCCGCACGACGGCCGCGCCCGCCGCCGGGGTCGCCGTCTACACGCCCACGGGGATGGAACGCGCCTTCGACGGGTTGCTGCCGGAGGGCTTTTGCATGGTCGCGCAACGGGACGGTGGCTTCGGCGAACGCCTCTTCGGCGCGGTCGAGGACTTGTTTGCCGTCGGCTATGGGTCGGTGTGCCTGATCGACTCCGATAGTCCGACCTTGCCGGCTGCGTCGCTGGCCGCCGCCGTCCACGCCCTGAGCCAACCCGGCGACCGCGCCGTGCTCGGGCCCAGCGAGGACGGCGGGTACTACCTCGTCGGCCTGAAGCGCGCGCACCGGCGGTTGTTCGAGGACATCACCTGGAGCACCGAACACGTGGCGCGTGAGACCCTGGAGCGTGCCGCCGAGATCAATCTGGAAATGCTCCAGCTCCCGACGTGGTACGACGTGGACGACGCCGCGACGCTGCGCGCGTTGTGCGAGGAACTCTTCGCCGGTGCGCGCGGCGGGCAAGGCTTCAACGCGCCGCAAACGCGTGGCTTCCTTGCCAGCTTGATGGAACGCGAGGGGCGGGGACGGATCTGGGCCGGTGGATGAGCAGCCAAGCCCCCGCCACACCGTCGCCCCCCTTCCTTTCCACCCGTCGCGCGAACCTGGCGCTGGTCGTCCTCGGGGCGTTGCTGCTATCCCTCTGCTTCAAGGGCGCGCACGACCAGAACGTCCAGCGCATGGTGACCTTCCTGGCCGGGTTCGCCGGGTCGGTGGCGCTCTACGGCGCCGACGCGTGGATCGTTTGCCGCGCACCGGCGGCGCGTTCGACGCTCGTGCTCGGGCTGGTGTTCGCGGCGGGCTTCCGGGTGGCTCCGCTGACGACGGACACCTACCTGTCCACTGACCTATACCGCTACGTCTGGGACGGGCGCATGCAGGCCAACGGGGTCAATCCCTACCGCTTCGTGCCCGGCGACTGGCACCTCGAACACTTACGCGACGGCGCGATCTACCCGCACATCAACCGCCGCAACTACGCCAAAACCGTCTACCCGCCGGGCTCGCAGATCGTGTTCTTCCTCTGCACGCGCCTGGGCGAGTCAGTGACGGTCATGCGGCTGACGATGGTGTTTTTCGAGGCGGTCGCCGTGTGGCTGCTGGCGCGGGCGCTCGTCGCCTACGGCCAGCCCGCGCAACGGGTGCTGCTCTACGCGTGGCACCCGCTGTGCGTGTGGGAGTTCGCGGGCGGCGGGCACCAGGACGCGCTCCTGCTCGCGGCGTTGGCGGGCGTGCTGTTGGCGCACCGGCGGAGCCGGCCGATGGCGGCGGGGTTCGCGCTGGGCTGCGCGGTGTTGACCAAGCTGTACCCGGTCATCCTGTTCCCGGCGCTGTACCGGCGGTTTCGCTGGGGCTGGCAGTTGCCGCTGACGTGCGCGACGGTGGTAATTCTTGGTTATGTGCCGTATTGCCTCACGTACAGCGTGCCGGGCGCGCTCGGGTTCCTGCCGATGTACACGGAGGAGGAAGGGCTCCAGAGCGGGGACCGGTTCTATTTGCTTAACCTACTGCCGTCCAGTTGGATGTACGCGCACCGCGTGCCGGTGTACGGGACGTTCGCCGCGCTGGCGCTCCTGGGGTTCGCGCTGGCGGCGGCGTGGGCGTTCTGGCGGCGCGACGCCGACGAGCGGAGCGGAGTGCGGCGGATGGCGTTCGTGGCGGCGCTGTTCCTGATCGTGCTCTCGCCAGCGGTCCCGTGGTACACGACGTGGCTCGTGCCGTTTTTGTGTCTGCTGCCCGACGCGTGGCCGCTGTACTGGATGACCGTCGCGGCGCCCGTGCTGTACCTGAACTGGTTTTACGGCAACGCGGACGAGATCTTTCTGCAAAACTCGTTCCTCTACCTGCCCGCCGTCGCCCTGTGGCTGGCGGGAGCAGCGTTACGGCGCTACCGCCGCGCTCAGATCGTGGCGGCGGACTCGGTGGCCGGGTAGCCGTTCGTGCGCCGGCCGAAAAGAAGGTGGTCCACGCTCAGGATCCCCGACCCGTGGAAGGCAATGTAGAGAAAGATGAAGCAATACAGCACGGCTGGATCGCCGCCATTGACGGCTGGGAAAAATCCACCCGGAATCTTTGGTGAAAAATGTGCCATGAAGTAAGCGATTGCCATCTGTCCGCTACAGATGAACGCAGCCCAGTCTCCGAATAGACCAAAGGCCACCAGAAAACCGCCGACCAACTCGATCAGTCCACCGAAGCCCATAAACGATAGCAGCGGCGGCATCGGGTGAGCAGACGGAGGAAACCCCAAGATTTTCTGCCCGCCGTGACAGGCAAACATTAGACCGACGATGATACGCAGGAGCGCGTAGACGATGGGCGAATAGCGACCGAGGAAGCGTGACATGCATCAATGTTGAACGAATGGCAGGTGCGAGACAAGCACGTTTTTGCAACCGCCCCTGGATTCGCGCCGCGCCCCCTGCTAGAAACGGCTCATGCCATCCCTGCCCAGACGCCGTTGTTGCCTCCTCCTCTGCCTGACCCTGTGCGTTCTCGCTGGCACCGTCCGCGCGCAAGGTGGCAAGGACGCTCCGCACGGTCTGTGGGACGTGTACGCGCGCTACT
Source organism: uncultured Chthoniobacterales bacterium (assembly GCA_964250955.1). GTDB lineage: Bacteria > Verrucomicrobiota > Verrucomicrobiia > Chthoniobacterales > SZAS-18 > CAHJWO01. The sequence goes on from CAXUIU010000097.1 coordinate 6,591, forward strand.
TCCAGCCCGCCAAGTACGTGGACCTCACGCACACGATCACCCCGGCCATCCCGGTGTGGGCGGGGTTCGCGCCGTCGAAGTTCGCGCGCACCGTCAACCCCAAGACGGGTCAACCCTACGAGTACAAGGCCGACAACTTCGAGGCCAGCGCCTACTCGCTCTCCACCGACCAGCTCGGCACCCAGCTCGACCCGCCCGCACACTGGAACCCCGATTATCCCGCCATCGACGAACTCCCCGCGACCTTCTGCGTGCGCCCGCTGGTGGTCATCTCCATCGTGGAGCAGGTCAAGAAGGACCCCGGCTACCAGATGACCGTCGCCGACGTGGAGGCGTGGGAAAAGGAAAACGGCCCGATCCCCGCGGGCAGCGTGGTGTTCATCCGTTCGGACTGGAGCAAGCGCTGGCCCGACCCGGCGCTGGCGACGGAAGAGAAGTTCCCCGGCGTGAAGCTCGACGCACTCAAGTTCCTGCACCTCCAGCGCAAGATCCTCTTTCACGGCCACGAGGCGCTCGACACCGACACCACGCCCGACCTCGAAGGCGAGGCGTGGCTCTTGCGCAACGGCTACACGCAGGCCGAAGGCGTGTGCAACCTCGACCAGGTGCCCGAGACCGGCGCGCTCGTGGAGATCGGCTACCCGAAATTTGGCGGCGGCACGGGCGGTTACGCGCGTTACATCGCGGTCTGCCCGCCCGAGTGGAAGTACGGCGTCACCATCGACCCGGCCAAGGAGTCGCCGCTGCCCAAGATGAGCCGGCCGTTGCGTTGGGACGACCGGGCCGGGATGCGTGTGCGCTGAACGGACCAACTCCCTTTTGAATCTTCCATGCACCCCCTCTCCGCCCGCCTCCTGGCCGGTGCCGCCGGCGGGTGGTTACTCCTGGCGACCGCCGCCATTCACGCCAAGACGTTGAAATACCCGGACGTGGTGTACCCGGAGCTTCGCTTCGAGCTACCCGACGACTGGAAGGCCAGCCAGCAAAACGACTCGTTCCGCAATCTGGAATGTACCTCCAGCGGTGGCGGCGCGCCGAGCGTGACGTTTATGGACGTTCCCACCGTAGATCTCGACCGGGACTTCGCCCAGGCTGCCGGGCGCATCATGCACCTGGGCAAGCGCGGGAAGAGCGCCAAGTTGGTCGCCGTAGGCAATGACACTCTCAGCGACTACCTGTCGGTGGAGTTCGTGCGCTACACCGACGAGGTGAACGGCGATGCCCTCTTTGTAACGTTGTACCGTGTGCTGACCGACACTGACCGGACGGTCATCGTCACCGTCGCCGAACTAATGGACGAACCTGACAGTGACCAAGGGATCGTCCGGATGCTCCTGGCGAGCATCCGGCTGATCCGGAACTGAACTCTGCGCCGCCGCCGTGTCAGCCTTTCTTCATCACGCGCGCCGGGGTGGTCGTCGTGTCGCCCGGGGTGATGTCGTGTTCGGTCTCGGCGATGCTGCCGCCAGACTTTTCGGCCTCGGTCTCCTTGTGCGCGCCGTGGGGCTTTTCGCCCGCAGTCTTGCGGCCGGGCTGCGGGACGTGCTCCGCACCCGCGGTGAGGTCTTCACCCTTGTGCTGCTTCTGGTTGATGACTTTCTTGTCGTGCTGAACGTTGCGAGGGTCTGACATAGGATAGAAAGAATCGGGCGCGGCACCGTTTCCGGACTTTCCCCGTCGTTCTTTGTGCCGTAGGATGTCCGCCGGCAGGAGTCCCGCTTTTCCCATGAGCAACGAAATTATCCTCCGCAAGGTCGCCGCCCTCGGTGTTCCCGATCCCCTCAGAGCCACGGCGGAGACCGTCCGCATCGTGCTCGGCGCGTACTTCACCAAGAAGGTTCTGGATGAGGAAACCTTCCGCGGCTACATGGGGATGCTCAATCCCTCCCTGCTCATCTTGATGGAGGGTCTCAAAGCGTTCTCGCTCGACCAGAGCGGGCTCTCGCACAAGGTCCAGAACCACATCGAACTGGGCCTGACCATCCTCAAGGGCCGGCTGGACCGCCCGGACATCACCGCGCAGGAAGCGCGCGAGATCCGCCAGGATGTGATGACGCTGGTGCGCGAGGCGCGCGAGGAATCCAACGAACAGCGCATCCTCACGGTGGGGCTGGCGGCGTTTGCGACGACGGCGCTCGTCGCCGTGGCCGGCGGCATCATGGCCGCGCTGACCGAGCGGCGCAGCGGGGGTGGCGTGGCGAAGGCGCTGGGAAATCTCAACGTGCCGCTCCTCAAAGGAAAATAGCCTCACGCAAAGTCCGCCAAGCCGCAAAGGAAGAGGGGTGTGGAAAGGGAGAACAATCCTTTTCCTCCTTTGCGGCTTGGCGGACTTTGCGTGAGGCTCTCTGCCCATGCCTAACCACAAGCGCGCCCTCGTCACCGGCGGCGCGGGCCTCATCGGCTCGCACGTCACCGACAAGCTCCTCCAAGAGGGTTACACCGTCCGCGTCCTCGATAACCTCGAACCCCAGACCCACCGCCTCGGCAAGCCCGCCTGGATCAACGAACGGGCCGAGTTCGTCCAGGGCGATCTGACCGACCGCGCGACGATCCGCGCCGCGTTGGAGGGCATCGACGTGGTGTTCCACCAGGGGGCTTACGGCGGCTACATGCCCGAGATCGCCAAGTACGTGCACGTCAACAGTTTCGGCACCGCGCAGATGCTGGAGGTCATCCGCGAGGACAACCTGCCGATCAAGAAGATCATCGTCGCCAGCAGCCAGGCCGTTTACAGCGAGGGCGCGGCGATCAGTCCCACGAACGGCCTCGTCTTTCCCGCCGTGCGTCCCGTCGAACAACTGCGCCGGGGCGACTGGGTCGTCCACTGCCCGTTCAGCGGCGCGCCGACGACCCCCACGCCCACGCCCGAGGAAGCTCCCGTCGGCGGCGAGACGGTCTACGGCCTGACCAAGGTGGACCAGGAAAAGCTGGTCCTCCTGTGGGGCAAGCAGGTGGGCATCCCGACGGTGGCGCTGCGGTATTCCTGCACGTACGGGCCGCGGCAGTCGATTTTCAACCCGTACACGGGCGTCATCGCCATCTTCTGCACGCGCCTGCTCAACGGTCTGCCTCCCGTGCTCTACGAGGACGGCGAGCAGACGCGCGACTTTTCCTTCGTGGAAGACATCGCCCGCGCCAACTGGCTCGTGGCCGAGTCCGACGCGCTCGACGGCCTGCCGGTCAACGTTGGCAGCGGCCGGGGCGTGCCGGTGCGCGAGGTGGCCGAGCAAATCAGCGAGGCGCTCGGGATCAAGATCGCCCCGGAGGTCAACGGAGAGTTCCGCCCCGGCGAGATGCGGCATCTCACCAGCGGCACGCAGCGCATCCGCGACGGCGTCGGCTACGTCCCGGAGACCGACCTGCTCACCGGCGTCGGGCGTTACCTGGAATGGATTCGCGGCCAGGGCGACGTGAAGGATTACTTCACCGAGGCCGCGCAGGGCCTGAAGGCCAAGGGCATCGTGCACAAGGCGCAAGCAAGGTAACGCGGCTCGGACGCACGAACACGAGGCTTTTCGCGCGCTGGTCCTGTGATGCCGAAGACGCTCTACCAAAAAAGCCAGAGCCGCCGGGCTTCGGCCGCCTTTGAGCCGGAGGCTTTCCCTTTGCCCTCCGGTTCCCTCGGTATTATCCTCATTCGATGAGCGTCGAGGAGACCAAAAAAGACGTGGCAAGTCTGGTCATCGTCTCTGAGGCAAAATATCCTGAGTGGTTCCAGAAATTTTTGGCCGAATCCGCAAACCGCCCCTCGCCCCTTGGCGAGGAAGAACTCGCACGACGGCAGCAGACACTAGCGGGGCTGGATGCTTTTCGCGCCGAGATGTTGCGCAGGTACGGCGTGCAAACGGACAGCACGCCGATGATCCGCGCGATGCGCAACCATGAGTAGGCTGGTGGTGGATAGCTGTGTGGTCATCAAATGGCTGGTTGCCGAACCCGGCTCGGAAGCTGCCAAGCAGCTGCTCGGTCCCTACGGGGCAGGTCACTTGGAGTTTCTGGCACCTGATTTTATCTACGCCAAGCTTGGCAACATTCTCTGGAAGAAAGTCCGCCGGCAGACCATTACGATAGAAGAAGCGGAGCGGGCGCCCGCGGTTCTGAGGCAACTCCGCCTCCAACTCGTTGCCTCGGCCGATCTGATTAACGAGGCGATGCGGATCGGCATGGCCCACGATCAGAGTCCGTATGATTGCCTCTATGTGGCACTGAGCCGCCGCGCCGGTTGTCCGTTGGTGACCGCCGACGAGAAATTGGTTCGCAAGGTCGCCGGTGCTTACCCCCAGGTCGTGCTTCTCGCTGACTGATCCCAGACTCTGCATTCCGCACCTTCTTCCATGGTTTCCAACGTCTCCGTCATCATCCCCTGCCTCAACGAGGAGGAGCCGGTCGCCGACGTGGTGCGCGAGTGCTTGGCCACGGGCATCCCGAAGGAAGTGCTCGTCGTGGACAACGGCAGCACCGACGGCACCC
>CAXUIU010000098.1:0-1902 GCA_964250955.1 uncultured Chthoniobacterales bacterium
GCTGCTTGCTGGCGGCCGGGGCGGGGATGACGGTGGCGGGGGTGGTCATCATGATCGTGGGCATGACGCTGGTCTTCGTGCCCGAAGACTTGGTGTACCTCGGGCTGAACCACGCGCAACTCGACGCCCTCAACGTGCGCCTCGTGCCGCTCATCGCGCACGACCGGGCAGGCTTCGGCGGCGGGCTGGCCTCCTGCGGGCTGACCGTGCTGCTGATTGTCTGGAAGGCGCGCCTGACGCCCGACCTCTGGCAGGCGTTGCTCTTTGCCGGGCTCGTGGGCTTCGGCTGTGCCATCGGGGTGCACTACCCCATCCGCTACCTGATCTTCTCGCACCTTGCTCCTGCTTGGGCGGGAGCCGCGGTTTACCTGGCTGGCATGGTTTGTTCCCGTTCGTCCTCCGTGGACGGGAACACCCGGCGAGATCACCAACCACTAGGCTCGGTTCCCGATGGCTACAGACACTCCCCGGGATAACTCCGCGTTGCACGGCTCAAAGAGCATCGTCTTCACCCTCGTGGGCGTGGGATTGATGATCAGCGCCGTATGTTGGGCCGTCTTCACCTGGCAGTTCGTGACGCGCGCCGCTTCCGCTCAGAGCGTGGTCGTCAAGCTCAACGTCGGCGGCGCGCATCCGCAGATCCGCTTCACCGCGGCGGCCGGTGAGGTCGTCGAGTACCCGCAGGGCGGGATGATCTGGGGCTACCGCGCAGGCGCCTCAGTGGAGGTGCTTCGCGCGCCGGAGAACCCAAAACGGGGTCCGGTGATCCACACGACCGGTGCGTTGTGGGACTTCGTCGCCTCGGACTTCCTCACGGGGGTCTTCTTTGTCCTGATGGCACGGCCCGTCTGGTGGCGTTCCGAATGAGTCGAATGAGCGCACCCACCTCATGACGACCATTCGCTACCAACTGACCGCCCCGGAGGTCACCAGCATTTTTCTGCGGCACCACGGGCCGCGCCGTTTCCTCTTCTGGTGGCGGGTGAGCTCGGCCCTGCTGGGTTTGGGCGTAGTCGCCTTCAGCCGGTGGGTCGCGGATCAGGATCTCGCCGGCTTCCTGGTGCTGGCCGGTGGGCTGCTCTTCCTGCTGGCAGCGGGCTTGCTGCTGGCCGCGCCTTGGCGGCGGCGTGCCTACGCCCGGGAACTCCGCCGCTACCCGGGGTTAACTGCGGCAAAGGAACTTTCCTTCGGCGAACGCGGCTTGGTGTTCACCTCGCCGCACACCTGCACGGAGATTGGTTGGGCGGCCTTTCGCAAGATCGCGGAAGACGACGCGCTCGTTTACCTGTACGAGGAGGGGTCGCCCATGCCGACGGTCATCGTGCCGCGGCGCGCCTTGGACGAGACTGCGGCGACGGAGTTCCGGCGCCACAGCGCGGGAGTGGCGACCGGTCCGGTGGGGATCAAGCCATGAAGCAGGTGGTGGCCGGTCTGCAACGGGCGCGGCGATGGCTGAGCAGGCGCGCGCCGCAGTCGATGGTGGTTCGGCCTGCTTGCTCTGGTGGCCGCCACGGTTATGATCGTCGGGCTGCCAATCCTCCTGCCATTGGCGGCGGTGCTGCACTTCCGTGGTCGGCGGCGGCGCTTCGCGGTGGTGCCGCTGGCCCCTCACAGATTTGGCCGGATGGTCTCCTGACCCAGTACACGGTTAGTCTGCCGGCCAAAAATCAGCATGTTGGAACGGCGACCTGACTCGCTCGGCCATGCGCCCCGTGCCATCGGGTTCTTCAGAAACCAATCAGAAACAACCGGGGATAGTCCGGGTGTGACCAGCAGTCAGGAGATGAATCGCGTGAGACCCATGCAGGGATCTCCACCGCCAAGATCGTGCGCGATACACAGATTATTATGGCGTCAGCGGCCATGCCGACCGCTCTGCCGAAATCGTCTTGGCAAACCGCC
>CAXUIU010000098.1:2002-11027 GCA_964250955.1 uncultured Chthoniobacterales bacterium
GCCTGGAGCCATGGTCCCGAACCGGAATTTACCAGCCACGAAGCGTTCTGCGTCCTCAACGCCACGGACCAGGATGCACACATCGAGTTGACGGTTTACTACGATGACCGCAATCCGGTTGGTCCATACAAAATCGAAGTGGCTGCCAGACGCGTGCGGCACGTTCGTTTCAACGGGTTGACTGACCCGGCGTCGATCCCTTGTGGAACCACTTACGCGAGCGTGTTTGTTTCGGACGTGCCGGTGGTCGTTCAGCACACCCGGCTCGACTCGCGCCAGGCTGAGAACGGCCTGATGACCACCATGACGTATCCTGGTGATGAGTGAATTGTTCTCAAGTTTAGAATTCCTCCACGAGCCAACCATCCTTTGCTGTCGTGCCATTATTCTGTTGAGCATCATAAGGACGCATCTGGAATCAGTTAGACGCAAACTTTTGTTAAATTCAGCGCATCTACGTGGGGAAATCTGATGCGGGCGCATCCGTGCGTGCACCAACTATTGTGATAAAAAGCCGCTGATCCATTTTCGGCATGAACTCGCTTGCTTTTGACGCTTCTTCCACGACAACAAGGTTGAATCCAGAGCGCAGCGACAAGCGCCCGGAGTTCGTTGTTACAACGTCCACCATCAGTTCGTGGCAGCGCACCTTCCCGACCGAAACGAACCGAGCCGTACCTCCTGCCGCTGACCGCCCGCTAATCAACCCGCTGCATTTTTCCCGTCTCAACCATGCCAGACGATCCTTCCGTTTCCTTTGCTCCCGGCATGCCGGGGATTGAACCCCTCTGGAGCCGCTCGGCCAAGGACGGTGTCGGCACGGCCTACCACACCGGCTGCCGCGTGTGGTTCACCTTGGCGCGTGGAGTGATTACCGAGGTGTACTGCCCCACCGTCGACACGCCCAACACACGCGACTTGCAGTTTCTCATCACGGACGGCGAAAGCTTCGTCCACGAGGAAGAGAAGGACTTCCAGCACCACACCGAAATGCCCGAGCCGGGCTCGCTGCTCTACCGCATCACCAACACCGCGCCGGACGGCCGCTACCGGTTGATCAAAGAGGTGCTGACCGACCCGCATTCCTCCGTGCTGCTCATGCGCGTGCGTTTGGAAATCCCTGACGAGAGCCTGCGGGGCAAACTGCAGCTTTTTGCCTTGCTCGCCCCGCACCTCGGCGGCCAAGGGACCGACAACTCCGCCGCCTGGCTCGACGTGGGCGAGCGGACGCTTTTCCACGCCGAACGCGACGACAACCACCTCGTCTTCGGAAGCGACCGGGGCTTTGCCAGACGTTCGGTCGGCTACGTGGGCGTGTCGGACGGCTGGCAGGACCTGCACACGGGCAATTTCCAGATGGATTGGCAGTACCGGCAGGCCGGGCCGGGTACCATTGCGCTCATGGGCGAGATCAATCTGGGCGGCAGCGAAGAATTGGAAATCAGCGACTCGGTCCCCGACGGTGGCAACGGCGTGGAGTTCAACCTGGGCGTGGCGTTCGGCGACAGCGCCGTATCCGCCGCCACCAAGCTGCTGCAATCCTTCGCCGTACCCTTCGCCAAGCACCGCGAGAATTATCTGGTCCAATGGCGGCGCGCGGCGGTCGATTGCGACGAAGAGAAAACGTTTCGCGCCCACACCGGCGACGGCGGTTCGATCCTGCGCCTGAGCCATCGCGTGCTGCTGGCCCACGAGGACAAGAACTTCCAGGGCGCGCTGGTCGCCTCGCTCTCCACGCCGTGGGGCGAGAGCAAGACCGACAAGGATGCGGGCGGATACCACCTTGTCTGGACGCGCGACCTGGTGCAGAGCGCCAGCGCGCTGCTGGCCGTGGGCGAGATCGCCACCCCATTGCGCGCCCTGCTCTGGCTGACGTGCATCCAGAAGCCGGACGGCTCGTTTCCCCAGAACTCCTGGATCGACGGCTCGCCGTACTGGCAAGGCATCCAGCTCGACGAGATGGCGGCGCCGCTGCTGCTGGGCTGGCGGTTGTGGAAAGCCGCGCCGGACGAGTTCAATGGCGCGCGCTTTCGTCCGGTGCTTCAGCGGGCGTTCACGTACCTGCTGGCGATGGGACCGGTGACGGCGCAGGACCGCTGGGAGGAAAACGCTGGTTACTCGCCCTCGACTATTGCCACGATCATCGCCGCGCTCTGCGCCGGAGCGGACCTGGCACGGCACTCCGGGCACGACCAACGTGCGGATTTTGCGCTGGTGTACGCCGACTGGCTTAATTCGCACGTCGAGGAATGGTGTGCGACTCGCCAGGGCGAAGTGCAGCCCGGCAAGGCGTGCCATTACGTCCGCATCACGCCCACCGATCCCGAGCAACCCGACCCGCATCCGGACCCGGATACGCTGGAAGTCCAGCTCAAGAACGGCGGCGGCACTCACCCGGCGCGCAACATTGTCGCGGGCGACTTCCTGCACCTGGTGCGGCTAGGAGTGCGCCCGGCGGATGACCCACTCATCCGCGATTCGGTGGAAGTGTATGACGCCGCGCTCAAACGCGATCTGCCCGCGGGGCCCGGCTGGCGGCGCTATCCCTTCGATGGGTATGGCCAGCGACCCGACGGCAGCCCGTTCGACCAGACGGGCGAAGGCCGCTGCTGGCCCATCCTCACCGGCGAACGCGGCCACTACGAACTCGCCGCCGGGCGCGACGCGATGCCCTTCATCAAAGCGATGGAAGGATTTGCCAACGAGACGGGCTTGTTGCCCGAGCAGGTCTGGGACGCAGGAGACATCCCCGAGCACCACCAAATTTTCGGGCGTCCCAGCGGTTCGGCGATGCCGCTGTGCTGGAGCCACGCGGAGTACATCTCGCTCGTGCGCTCGGTGCGTGATGGCCAGGTGTTCGACCGCATCCAGCCGGCGTTCCAGCGTTACGTGGTGGAGGGCAAGCGCGACAGTTCCCACGAGATTTGGACGTTCCGCCATCGCACCACTCGCGTGCCGGCAAGCCGCACGCTGCGTTTGCTGGTGAAGGCTGCCGCCAACGTACACTGGTCCACCGACGGTTGGGCGCACACCGGTCGAACGGACACCACTGCTTCCGAGTTTACGAGCTTGCACTTCCTCGACCTGCCGACTCACGACCTGCCGAAAGGTGCAACCGTGGAGTGGACGTTTTACTGGAAGGAAGCAAACCGCTGGGAGGGCGAGAATTTTCAAGCGGAGATCGTCTGAGAACGACCGATTGATTTCCGATGAAGTAGTCTTCAGCTTTTAAGCCATCAAGAACCGCACCCTCTACGCGGTAACTAATGTCTCTCCGAGGATGCTCGCGCCAACTTCTCGGCCGCCAACGTTGATGGCGCCAAGAGGAGTCGAGCCTTTGGTACGAATGGAACTTCAGTTCCCAACCAGTCGTTTTCCCAGATGGCAAACACGCGGTTGCAGCGTGCCGGTCTGGTTCTCGGATCGCAAACGCTGGACGTGGAACGATCCGCAAACGGCTTGGCGTACTTCGCGTTCAACTTCCCCAAGGAATTTACCGATGCCTCCAGCAAGCGGATCAAAGCGACCGTCCGCAGCCGTTAAGAACGACGAGTTGCCGCACACCAGAGAGGCCTGTACGGCGCGGTGGTGTAGACGCAGGGAGGGAAAAACGGCGTAGATTACTGAAGGGGGCAGTGCACGCCTCAAGAGGAACTCGGACGGCGGCCACTTCACTCCCTGCAAGTCAGGACCAACGATGCAGATTATGTCGTCGGTGCAGCGTGGTGCAAAATGCACCTATGCACTTTCTGGTGCAAAACCCCGTGCAAGTGCAGAGGTGCAGCAACAGCACAGCTTAGGTGCTGCTGCACCATTGCACTACTTGCCGCACCTATTGATTCGTTTTCGAAAGGGCAAAGAGCTCGTCTTCGCACGTTCACGAACTGGCCTCACGTTGGTCTCTTTCGCCAGCGGCGGTCTGCCGTACGAAAGAAAGTTCGGACGCCTCGGACGCTCTTTCGCCAGTCCTGAGGATTTGGTTCGTCAGGCCGATGGCTCACACGTCATGGCTGGATAAGCGGCGGTATGCGTGTGTTCCTTGCAAGGATTGACGGACGTTCCGGACACCCTTTTTTCAGTTGAGGCCAGAAAAGTATTTTCCATCCAGGAATGTTCTCTCGTTGAGACAGCCTGACCGAATCTGCAAGGGGTAAGAAACAGGCGTCCGAAACGTCCGAGCACCCCTGAGGCTTTTTGCCGCTTGCTGGTCCTTCACCAATTTTCTCGTAAGGACTCGCAAACAGGCGTCGAGACCCTCCGGGAGATGCCTGCTTTGTCGTGGTGCGTAGTGCAACGTCGCTTTGTCCAAACGACTTGGCCGCCACCACTCACCGAATGCTTGGCAGAACCCGGTGCAAAAAAGCCACCGTTTTGTGAAAACAGAGTAGGTGCGTAATCCAATCCTACTATTCGCCGGGCTGGTGGCTGGCGAAGAAGTCAACCATACTCTCCGGCGCATGGTCGCCGTAGAGCATGTGGAGCAACGTCTCTGTATCCGCCGCCACGGAGGCGCTTCGTGTGAAAAGATCCCGCTCATACGCGAGTAGCGCCCCTTCCACCTCCCCGGGGTGGGCGGCGAGGGCTGCCCCGAGTTCCGCACCATCATACATGGCGAGGTTGGCTCCTTCACCGGACGGTGCCATCAGGTGCGCCGCGTCGCCGAGGAGGGTCGCCCCCGGCACGCGGCTCCATCGGTGCCCGGCCGGAAGCGCGTGGATCGGACGGGGCACGGGCGGGGTGTCACTTTCCGCGATGAGCGCCCTCAACTCGGGCGCCCAGCCGTCGAACTCCCTGGCGACGCAAGCCAGGGCAGCCATCCGGTCGGTAAAGTCGATGCCGTCCATCCAATCCCTTGGCTTCTTCAACGCCACGTACGTGTGCAGCACCCCCTCGGGTTCGCGGTGGGTCTGGATGGCCCGGCCTGGTGCGAGGGCAAAGAGCGAGCCGCCGCCGACCGCTTGCGCGCTGTCCCGGTGACGAGCATCGCTCTCGTACAGGTACGTCTCGACGAAGGTGATGCCCACGTAGGTCGGCTTTGCCTCGGTGAGCAGGGGACGCACCTTCGACCAGGCACCGTCGGCCCCAACGAGGACGTTGGTCGTCACCGTGGAGGCGTTCGTAAAGGTGACCCGGTGCCGCCCGCCATCGAGCGGGGCGACGGCGGCAACTTTGTGTCCCCAGCGCACCGTGTCGGCGGGAAGGGAGTCCAACAAGAGACGGCGCAGCTCCCCGCGCGGCACCTCCGGGCGGCCACCGGTGCCGTCGTCGGGCTGGTCCAACAAGACGTTGCCCTGCCGGTCGAGGACTCGCAAGGCTTGGCCGCCCGGGTGGATGAGCCCGCAGAACGCTTCGTGGAGTCCCGCTGCCCGGAGGGCGAGTTGCCCGTTGTGTTCGTGGATGTCGAGCATGCCTCCCTGCGGCCGCGCGCGCGCCGAGGCTTCCGCTTCGTAGATGGTTGCCGCGATGTCGTGGACGTGGAGCACGCGTGCGAGCACCAGGCCGCCGAGCCCGGCACCGATGATGGTGATTGAAGGGTGCATGTGGCTTCGTCGTGGAACAGTGTTCCAGACATTGGAACAGCGTTCTAGCTGTGTCAAGGTGGGGCATGGCAAAAGCAGCGCGCGGCACTCACCGAAGACAGGAAGCGCTCTCACGCGAACGCATCGTCGCAGCGTCCATCGAGCTGCTGGACCGCCGCGGAGAAGACGGGCTGACCTTCCGTGCCCTGGCCGAGCGGCTCGCCACCGGTGCGGGGGCGATCTACTGGCACATCGCCCACAAGGGCGAGCTGCTCACTGCCGCCTGCGATGCCATCGTCGCCCGCGCCCTGGAGGCCAGCGCCGTGGGCGCAACGCCGCACGCCGCCATCCGCGCCGTGGCGCTGAGCCTGTTCGACGCGATGGATGCCCACCCGTGGGTAGGCTCCGCGCTGGTGCGGGCCGAGTGGCACTCGCCCTTGATCCGCGTGATCGAACGCCTTGGCCAGCCCGTGTGCGCGCTGGGGGTGCCGGAGACAGCACGATGGGCCACGGTGTCTGCGCTGGGGAGCTACATCCTGGGCGTCGGCGGGCAGAACGCGGCCAACGGGCAGTTCGCCCGGGGGCGCGGCATCGACCGCGCCGACTTTTTGGACGCGGTGGCCAAGGGGTGGTCGCAGCTCGATCCTGGGGAGTACCCATTCACCCGCAGCGTCGCCGGAGAGTTGCGCGCTCACGACGACCGGGCCGATTTTCTCACCGGGATCGATCTCATCCTGCGAGGAATTGACTCGGTGTTTGGCCGGGCGGCCACGCGCGGCCGCCCGGCGGCACCCCGCCCGGCCAAAGCACGTTCTCATCCGAGCGGGAAGTAACGCGCTGGTTATCTTGCAAACCCCAGTTGGCGAGACGCTGGTTCAAGAGGCACCCGCTTGTGCGTCAAAGGTCCGTTGGTGAGACGTAAGTCTTGAGGCGAATCACCGAGGCGTGAAGCCACCGTTTGTTGGCATGCTGAAATGCCGTTAGCAGCGGGTAGCGGAAGTGCGCCACTTGCCATCCGCTCAGATTGTTCTAGCCGGTTTGCGCACGACTTGACCGTGCCTTCACCAAGGTCCATGCGCTCTCTTTAGGGTGAAGGACAACCGGTTCCACCTGCGGATTGATCCTGTGCCGCGCTCCATCCAGTCGAACCGGACTTCTTCCGGTCATGGACACGGCCCCTCTGAATGCCTAAAACTATTCCACATTGGTAGGCGTGAGGGTACTTGGTGGCGGGTACGCCAACAGAGCGCCCGCGCGCAAAACGGATGCTCTACCAGGTTAGCTGTTTTCATCGCTGCCGCCTGATTGAGGACCGCGTGCTCACGCCGCCATCTTTAAGACGATCTTGCCGCGCGTGCGCCCACCGGCGGAGAGTTCGAGAGCTTGCTTGACTTCCGCGAGCGGCAGCACGGTGGCGACGTGCGCCCGCAGCTTGCCCGCGTCCACGAGGTCGCGGATGGCGGCCAGTTGTCCGGCGTCGGGTTTGCACAGGACCCGCGCCACGCCGACGCCATGCTGCCGCGCCTCGTCCTTGGGGAACGCCACCGAGGTCACCAGGAAGCCGCCGGTCTTCAAGGTGCTAAACGCCCGCTGAAAGGTGTCGCCGCCCACCGTGTCAAAGACCACGTCCACGTCTTTGACCACTTCCTCGAAGGGCTGGGTCGTGTAATCCACGAACTCGTCCACGCCCATGCCGCGTACAAACGCCTCGTTGCGCCCGGAAGCCAGGCCGATGACGTACGCGCCTTTGTTCTTGGCGAGTTGCACCGCCAGGGAACCGACACCACCCGAGGTGCCGGTGATCAGCAGGCGCTGCCCGCCGGTGAGCCCGGCCACGTCAAACATCGCCTGCCACGCCGTCAGCGCCCCCAGCGGCACGGCAGCCGTGTGCACGAAGTCGAGGCTCGCGGGTTTGAGTGCTAGGTCGGCAGCCTTGGCAAGGGCGTACTCGGCGAAGCCGCCGGACTTGATGATGCCAAAGATTGCATCACCTGCTTTGAAGTCGCTGCCCCCTTCACCAACCGCTTCGATTGTGCCGGCGATCTCGCTGCCGAGGCGGATGGGTAGGGTCATGCCCATGCGTTGGCCCGCTCCATCACGGATCTTCCAGTCCACCGGGTTGACTCCGGCCGCGTGGACCTTGACCAGCACCTCGCCGGCCTGCGGTTCGGGACGTTCGACCTCGATGTACTGGACCACGTCGTTGTTGCCATACTCGTGGATGACCACTGCCTTCATTGCTCGATTCATGTTCGGTTTGTTGTAAGGTTCTCCTGCCAAGTTCGCCGGGATCATCCGCCAGCGATCTGACCGTGAAAAGTAGTGACGCGATACCGGTAGGCCGACTAACAGGATGAAGGATGAGCGCGACGACCATGAAGTCACCCAACAAAAACCCTCTCGGCAGCTACCTGAAAGATCGTCGTGCCCGGCTCGACCCGGCGACCTTTGGTTTGCCTGCCATGCGGCGGCGCACGCCCGGCTTGAGGCGCGAAGAGGTGGCGCAACGTGCCTATGTCAGCGTCACATGGTACACCTGGCTCGAACAGGGCCGCGGCGGTACACCCTCCGCGGACGTGTTGGACCGGCTTGCGCGCGCCTTGACGCTCAAGGAAGCAGAGCGTGAACACCTCTACCTGCTCGCGCAAGGTCGTCCACCACAGGTGAAGTCTGCCGAATCGGTCACCGGGGTATCGACACGGCTTCAGCGCGTGCTGGATGCCTTGGACACCAGTCCGGCGCTGGTGAAGGATGCGGCTTGGAACGTGGTGGCCTGGAACGAGGCGGCGGCGGCGGCGCTGATCGATTACGCTTCCCTCCCGCCCGAGGAGCGCAACGTCCTACGCCTGGTATTTTGCCACCCGCGCCTTCGGGCCAAGATGCCGGACTGGGAACAAACCGCCCGCTTCGTAGTCGCCTCCTTCCGCACGGAAGTCGCCCGCGTGGGCACCTCGCCGCAAGCCCTGGCGCTAGTCGAGGAGTTGAGTCGTCGCAACCCGGAATTTGCGGCGATGTGGCGCGAGCACGACGTGCGCAACCACGGTGAGGGCACCAAGCGCGTTCAGACCGGGGACGGTGAACTCATCACGCTGGAGTATTCGTCGTTTGTGGTCGATGGACAGGCCGGCCTTGGCATGGTGGTTTATACCCCCGCGACCCCAGCGGACACGAGGCGGATCAAAGCATTGATCGCGCGGCGGTGGGCCTCTCTGGAGTCAGCGTCCATTCGGCACCCGCGGCGGTCATCCGCCAGCAAAGCGGGTGCTTACTAAGGGACAGGCAAGTTCGCCCCGAACTGCGCCCGTCTAGAGACAAGTAGCCACGTCCTTCCTTTCTTTCGCAGGCACAAATCCGCTTCCAAAAGCCTCCGTTGGTGGGACGCCCAGCTTTGTGGAAGCAGCGGAGCTTCAAACCACCGTTTTTGGCACCAGGGAGCGCTCTGAGCAAAAAGGCAGTGCGAGCAGCGAGATCGTGCCAAAAACTCGTCTCACCAATCAACGTGCCAT